>NZ_JAVXUS010000007.1:0-68890 GCF_032334135.1 Halomonas sp. I1 | reverse complement strand
GGATGGCGGACCGGACGGGACTCGAACCCGCGACCTCCGGCGTGACAGGCCGGCATTCTAACCAACTGAACTACCGGTCCGCTTTCGCTACCTGCGACATGATCGGGCATGACATCGTCATGGTGGGTGGTACAGGGTTCGAACCTGTGACCCCCAGCTTGTAAGGCTGGTGCTCTCCCAGCTGAGCTAACCACCCCCGGTCACGTGGCGCTGCATTCTACAGGGACGGCGTTCATTGTCAACGCGTTTTTTTCACACTCCCCAGGTCGACGCCTTCCGAGAACCCCAGATCTATCATCCACTTGGGCAAGCACCCATGAACTCGGCGATGCGTCGCGCGCCCTCGTGGATCAGTTCGGACTGCGTCACACCCGAGGCGCGACGCGGCCGCCAGTCATGTTCGCCATCTTTCAACCAGCGCACTTCGGCTACCGAAGGCAGCTCGTAGCCTTCCACCTCGCTCCGGGTGCCGAAAGGATCGCGCTCTCCCTGCACCACCAGGGTCGGACAGGTCAGTTCAGGCCAGTGATCGAGACGCAAGGTGTCAGGGCGACGTGGAGGGTGAAAAGGATAGCCGCACAGCGCAAGACCAGCCGCCCCGTCCCGGGCCGCCAACATGCTGGCTACCCGACCACCCATGGACTTTCCCCCCAGCCATAGCGGGGCCTCCAGATAGGGCGACAGGGCGTCGTGCCACATCGCCAGTTCCTCGACCAGCCGCTCGACTCTCGGGGGTGGACGGCGCCGGCCCTCGCGACGCATGCGACGCAGATACTCGAACTCGATGGCCAGGGTCTGGACACCGGCAGTCGCCAGGGCACGCCGTAACTCGACCATAAAGAAAGCATCCTGCCCGGCACCGGCACCATGCGTCAGCAGCAGCTGTCCGGCACGACACTCTCCCTGCACCTGAAGCGGGCCGACGCCTTCGAGCCACCACTCCCCTTCCATGCCGTGTCGCAGTACCTGCTCCAACCCCGCACGCTCGATGCATTCGACGGACGTCTCGTTTCGTGTTGACACTTTATTACCTATATTGTGTACCAAATGTTTAAATAAATGTATTCATTTGATGGATCGACTGAGCTAGACTCCTGAGAACCGGCACGCCAAGGCGCTCCGGCGAGACCGGCCGAGGCGTCTGCAGACTGGAGTTGGATGGAAACCCGCATGAATAACGCATTCGAGCACCCGACCTACAACTACAAGGTGATCCGGCAGTTCACGATCATGACAGTGGTGTGGGGCATCGTGGGCATGTCCTGCGGCCTCGTCATCGCTTCGCAGCTGGTATGGCCGCAGCTCAACCTGGGACTACCGTGGACGAGCTTCGGACGCCTGCGCCCCCTCCACACCAACCTGGTGATCTTCGCCTTCGGCGGGTCGGCACTCTTCGCGACCTCTTACTATGTCGTCCAGCGGACCTGCCAGACCCGACTCTGCTCCGACCGGCTCGCGGCCTTCACTTTCTGGGGCTGGCAGGCAGTGATCCTGTCGGCATTGATCAGCCTGCCGATGGGTTACACCACCACCAAGGAATACGCCGAACTCGAGTGGCCGATCAGCCTGCTGCTGGCCGTGGTATGGATCGTCTACGCCGTCGTCTTCCTGGGCACTATCAAACGGCGCCACACGTCGCACATCTATGTGGCCAACTGGTTCTTCGCCGCCTTCATCCTCACCGTCGGCGTACTGCACATCGTCAACAACGCGGCCATACCCGTGTCCGCGATGCACTCGATCTCGATCTATCCGGGGGCGGTCGATGCCATGACCCAATGGTGGTACGGCCACAACGCCGTGGGTTTCTTCCTGACCGCCGGCTTCCTCGGCATGATGTACTATTTCGTGCCCAAGCAGGCCGAGCGGCCGGTCTACTCTTACCGGTTGTCGATCGTGCACTTCTGGGCGCTGATCATGGTCTACATGTGGGCCGGTCCGCACCATCTTCACTATACCGCCCTGCCCAACTGGACACAGTCGCTCGGCATGGTGCTGTCGATCATCCTGCTGGCGCCCTCCTGGGGCGGCATGATCAACGGCATGATGACCCTCTCCGGTGCCTGGCACAAATTGCGCACCGACCCCACCCTGCGCTTCCTGGTGGTGGCCCTGTCCTTCTACGGCATGTCCACCTTCGAGGGCCCGATGATGGCGGTAAAGACCGTCAATGCCCTCTCCCACTACACCGACTGGACCATCGGCCATGTCCACTCCGGCGCACTCGGCTGGGTGGCAATGATCACCATTGGCTCGCTGTATCACATGGTGCCTCGCCTGGTCGGCGAGACCCGTATGTACTCGGTGCGATTGATTGCCGTGCATTTCTGGCTATCGACCATCGGCACCGTTCTCTACATCGCCGCCATGTGGGTCAACGGCATCCTCCAGGGGCTGATGTGGCGTGCGGTCAACGACGACGGGACCCTGATGTACAGCTTCATGGAGTCCGTCGAAGCCAGCGGCCCGGGCTATGCGGTACGCATGATCGGCGGCATGTTCTGGGTCGTCGGCATGCTGATCATGGCCTACAACGTCGCCATGACCCTGCGCCGCCAGCCGGCCGGCGCCGAACATCCACTGCCGCAGACCGCCTGAGCCGACGGAGACTCCCATGAGACACGAGATCGTCGAGAAGAATGTCGGCCTGCTCGCCGTACTGATCCTGGTGGTCATCAGCTTCGGTGGCATGGCAGAAATCGTGCCGTTGTTCTTCCAGAAGCAGACCACCGAGCCCGTGGAGGGACTCGAGCCGCTTTCTCCCCTGGAGCTGGCCGGCCGCGATATCTATCGACGCGAGGGCTGCGTCGGCTGTCACTCGCAGATGGTTCGCCCCTTCCGGGCCGAAACGGAGCGCTACGGGCATTACAGCGTCGCCGGCGAATCCGTCTACGAATACAACTTCCTGTGGGGCTCCAAGCGTACTGGTCCCGACCTGGCCCGGGTCGGCGGTCGCTACAGCGACGCCTGGCACCGCGCGCATCTCAACAACCCGCGTGACGTGGTGCCGGGGTCGGTGATGCCCGCCTACCCCTGGTTGTTCGACAACACCCTCGATGGCACCGATATCGGCAACAAGATGCGTGCCCTGAGCGCCCTGGGTGTGCCCTACAGCGACGAACAGATAGAAGGCGCCCGAGAAGCGGTCGAGGGCAAGCGCGAGATCACCGCCCTGGTGGCCTACCTGCAACAACTTGGCACCGTGCTCGAGGACAAACGCTGACCATGGATACCGGAACGCTGAACGGCATCATCATCATCCTGCTGATCGCGGCCTTCGTCGGGCTCATCTTCTGGGCCTACTCGAAAGGACGCCGGGCGGACTTCGATGAAGCGGCCCGCCTGCCCTTCGCCGACGACCCGGCGCCGTCGCCTGACGCACCGACCGAGCCTACATCCGAGACCCGGCACGACAAGGGAGGCAGGAAGGCATGAACTCGCTTTGGGGAAACGACCTGTCCGGCTTCTGGAGCGCCTGGATCATCGTCATCACGCTGGGCACCATTGCCCTCAGCGCCTGGCTGCTGTTCGCCAACCGCAAGACCGACAAGCAACCCGATGCCGAAGGCCGGGTGGCAACGACCGACCATGCCGCCGATGGCATCGAAGAATACGACAACCCCTTGCCTCGCTGGTGGTTCAAGCTCTATGTCGGCACGGTGCTCTTCGCCCTCGGCTACCTGGCTCTCTACCCGGGGCTCGGCAACTTCGCCGGCCTGCTGGGCTGGAGCCAGGAGGCGCAGTGGGAACACGAAATGGACCAGGCTGAAGCACGCTATGCGCCGATCTTCGCGAGCTACGCCAAGCGCCCCATCCCCGAGCTGGCGAACGACGCCGAGGCCATGCAGGTAGGCGAGCGACTGTTTCTCAACAACTGCGCCATCTGCCATGGCAGCAATGCCCGGGGCGGCGACGGTTTTCCCGACCTCGGCGACGACGCCTGGCTCTACGGCGGCAAGCCGAATGACATCGTCACCTCCATCACCCAGGGGCGAAGCGGCGCCATGCCGGCCTGGGCGCACCTGGGCGAGGAGACCCTCGGCGATGTCACCCAGCACGTGCTGTCATTGTCGGGCAAGGCCACCGACCCGGCTCGAGCGGAAAAGGGTGCCGAGACGTTCACCGCCATGTGCGCCAGCTGCCACCAGCCGGATGGCACCGGCAACTCGGCACTGGGCGCGCCGAACCTGGCCGACGACGCCTGGCTCTATCAAGGCCCCGGCCAGTCGCTGGAAGCCGCGGTATTCGAGACCCTGCGCAACGGGCGCAACGGACAGATGCCGGCCCAGATCGACTATCTCGGCGAAGACAAGGTTCACCTGGTAGCCGCCTATGTCTACCAGTTGAGTCGCCAGGCCCCGGACAGCGCCGATTATTAACCCGGCAAGCTTTTATGTCGGGTTAATCACGGCACAGGGAAGTGCCGCCACCGGCCGTCAGGCCGGTGCGAGCCCGTGCCACACCAGAAGATCCACGCATCTGCGCCAGCGTGGTGCGGGCGACAATCAAATAGATCAGGACGATCTATTTGATTGCCAGATTAATAGTCACCCAACGAGTCGGCCGGCGACAAGCCTGCGCGAGGGCGCTGTAGGCCCATCCTTGGGCGCTACCTTTGCCATCCATGGCAAAGGACCCTCGCTTCGCCTTATCCCCGGCGCCCATGGCCGCTTGAGCGCTTGGCCATGCCCGCCGAAAGGGTGATGACAAACGTCACGAGCGACGGCCGACACGGGAGGACCGAATGAGCCAGGACATTGCGTACCACGACGCCGACGGTAGCATCCCGGTCACGGAGCTCGGCCATTCGCTCTACGAGCCGCGCCGGCATATCCAGGTGCGCGAAGTCCGAGGGCGCTTCCAGCGCTGGCGGCGCGGCCTCGACGTGACGCTGGTATCGACGTTCTTCGCGCTCCCCTGGGTCACGCTCGACGGGCGTCCGGCGATCTGGTTCGACCTGCCCGGTCGCGCCTTTCACTTCCTCTCCATGACCCTCTATCCGCAGGAGTTCATGTTGCTGTCGTGGCTGCTGATCATCGCGGCCTTCGCCCTGTTCTTCGTCACCGTACTCGCCGGCCGACTCTGGTGTGGCTATGCCTGCCCGCAGAGCGTCTGGACCTGGTGGTTCATCTGGGTCGAGCACCGGATCGAAGGCCCCCGCCATCGACGCCTCAGGCGCGAGCAACGCGCCCTGGATATCGATACGGCATGCCGCAAGGGCCTCAAGCATGTCATCTGGCTCGCCATCGCGCTGGCCACCGGTCTCACCTTCATCGGCTACTTCACGCCGATCCGGGAGCTCGTCGCGACCCTGCCACACCTGGAGGCCAGCGGCTGGGCATATTTCTGGCTGGCCCTGATCGCCACCTTCACCTACCTCAACGCCGGCTGGTTGCGTGAACAGGTCTGCCTGCACATGTGTCCCTACGCGCGTTTCCAGGCCGTGATGTTCGACCGCGACACCCTGACCGTCTCCTATGATGCCGGACGCGGCGAGCCGCGCGCCCACCGACGCCGGGAGGCCGACGCCGGGGGCGACTGCATCGACTGCGGCCTCTGTGTCCAGGTATGCCCCACCGGCATCGATATTCGCGAGGGCCTGCAACATGGCTGTCTCGACTGC
Source organism: Halomonas sp. I1 (assembly GCF_032334135.1). Classification (NCBI taxonomy): domain Bacteria; kingdom Pseudomonadati; phylum Pseudomonadota; class Gammaproteobacteria; order Oceanospirillales; family Halomonadaceae; genus Halomonas; species Halomonas sp. I1. Next base: position 63,267 of record NZ_JAVXUS010000007.1, on the reverse strand, counting down.
GCGGCCTGCATCGACGCCTGCGACGGCGTGATGGACCGGATCGGCCGGCCTCGCGGCCTGATCCGTTACACCACCGAGAACGCCCTGTCCGGCCAGCCGACGCGGATACGCCGACCGCGCCTGCTCGGCTACCTGGCGGCACTGCTGGCCATGCTGGTCCTGTTTGCCGGACATCTCGTCGACCGCACGCCGCTCGACCTCGACGTGGAGCGGGACCGTCAACGCCTGTTCCGGGTCACGCCCCAGGGCGATATCACCAACGCCTACACCCTGACCGTGCGCAATCTGGACAACGCCGACCATCGCTATCGCCTCGCCGCCACAGGGCTGTCCGGCCTGAGCCTCGACAGACAACGCGTCTCGGTCCCCGCCGGCCAGTCTCGCCAGCTGGTCGTCGAGGCAAGCGTCGACCGCCATGACGTCCAGCGACCCAGCCACGACATCCAGTGGCACCTCGAGGCACTCGACGCCGACATCTCGCTGGTCCGCGACAGCCGCTTCCTGGGAGGAACCCCCTGATGCCACTCGCCTCGCCCCCTGCCCCCCCCTGGTACAAGCAGTTCTGGCCCTGGTTCATCATCGGTCTGCTGGCCTCCTCGGTGATCTTCAGCCTGGTCTACCTGGTCGCCTCGATCCGATATTTCGACGGTACCGTGGCGCAGGACTATTACCGACGCGGCCTGGCCATCAACGAACAGCTGGCCAAGCAGGAAAGGGCCGGCCAGTTGGGGCTGGCAGCCCGGTTGCGCGTCGATGCCCTCACCGGCGACGTGATCGTTGACCTGGAAGGCGAGCGACGCCCCGAACGACTGCACCTGGCGTGGATCTTCCCGACCGAACATGGTCGCGACCGCCACCTGACGCTGCAACGCGTCCGAGAGGGACGTTACGCGGGCCACCTGGACGCCCCCCTGCGCTATCGCTGGTACCTGCATCTGCAGCCGACGCCCGGCGACGACGCCGCCTGGCGACTCACCGGCGAGGCCCGCTTTCCCGACGCGGGCACGATCGCCCTGACACCGGGGATCTGATCCATGGAAGCCGGCGTCGCGATCCATCCTGACGACACCCGGAGCTGCTATCATTGCGGCGAACCGGTGCCCGAGCACGCCGCCTGGACGCTCGAGATCGACGAGTGCCGGCACCCGCTGTGCTGCCCCGGCTGCGAAGCCGTGGCCCGCGCCATCGTCGCGGGTGGCCTGGCAAGCTACTACCGCTTCCGCACCGCCCTGCCCGAACGCCCTCGGGACCATCACGACACCCGTGCCGAGCAGTGGTCACTGTTCGACGACCCCGGTCTACAGGCCCGCTTCGTGCACGGCGACGACACCCTCGTCAACGCCACTCTGGCAGTGGATGGCATCACCTGTGCCGCCTGCGCCTGGCTGATCGAGCATCGACTCAATGCCCTCGAGGGCGTCACCGGCAGCGCCGTCGACCTGACCCACCATCGCCTGCGCCTGGAGTGGGAGCCGCATCGCATCGCCCTCTCGCGCCTGCTCGCCGAACTCGCGTCAATCGGCTATCCCTCCCGCCCCTTCGAGCCCGACGAAGCGCAGCAGCGCCTGCAACGCGAATCGCATCGACAGATGCGCCGACTGATCGTCGCCGCCCTGGGCATGATGCAGGCACTGATGTTTTCCCTGCCCTTCTACCTCGCGGGCGAGGCTGGCCTGGATGGCGACTTCGGCCACCTCTTCCACTGGCTGGCCCTGGCGTTGACCACCCCGGTGGTGCTGTACGCGGCCCAGCCCTTCTTCCATCAGGCCTGGCGCGACCTCCGTAACCGCACCCCCGGGATGGATGTCCCGGTATCCCTGGCCATCGGCTCGGCTTACCTGGCCAGCACCCGGTCCGTCATCAGCGGCCAGGGCGAGGTCTACTTCGACTCGGTGAGCATGTTCACCTTCTTCCTTCTGTTCGGGCGTCACCTCGAGGCCCGTGCACGCCGCCGGGGCGGTGCTGCCGGCAATGCGCTGGCCGAGCTGCTGCCGATATCGGCGACGCGCCTCGACGACGACGGCGAGCCACGTATCCTCCCCGCCAGTGAGCTGCGCGTCGGCGACCGGGTCCTGGTCAAGCCGGGACACGGCGTACCCGCCGATGGCGTGATCGAAAGCGGCCACTCCAGTCTCGACGAATCGACCCTGACCGGCGAGACACAGCCGGTGGCACGACATGTCGGCGATACCGTCACCGGCGGCAGTCAGAATATCGAGAACCCGCTGACCCTGAGGATTACCCACGCCGGTCGTGACACACGGGTCGCCAGCATTCTCGACCTCACCGACCGCGCCTTCGCCAGCCGCCCACGCCTGGCGCTCAGAAGCGCACACCTGGCCCATCGCTTCGTGCTCCAGGTGTTGCTGATCGCCGCTGCCGTGGCCCTGGCCTGGTGGTTCATCGCGCCCGAGCGAGCCTTCTGGGTGACGCTTTCAGTTCTGGTGGTCACCTGCCCCTGCGCCCTGGCGTTGGCCACGCCCACGGCTCTCACCGCCGCCCACGGCCGACTGCATCGCCGTGGCGCCCTGCTGACCCGGGCCGATGCACTGGAAACGCTGGACGGCATCGACCGCGTGATCTTCGACAAGACCGGCACCCTGACCACCGGCGAGATGCGACTCGTCGAGACCCGCTCCCTCGATGGCAGTGACCCGCGACGACTTCGCGCCATCGCCGCCAGCCTCGAGGCACATTCGGAACATCCTATCGCCCGAGCCTTCCACCCGCACCGTCTGCCGGGCGTGACCGCCGAGGATGTCACCCGTCAGTCCGGGGCCGGTCTCGAGGGGCGCATCGAGGGGACACGGTGGCGATTTGGTCGTCCCGATTTCGCCGCCGATTCTCCCCCAGCGCCGCCCGATGACGGACACTGGCTGCTGCTCGCCGAAGCAGGCCGCCCCCGGGCCTGGTTCGCTCTGGACGACCGTCTTCGCGAGGATGCCGACGCCACCCTGGCGACGCTGCGCCTGGCCGGCATCGAGGTGGAGCTGCTCTCCGGCGACACCGAGCCTCGGGTGCGTGCCCTGGCCGAACGGCTTGGCATCGATGACTGGACGGCGGCCATGAGTCCGGAAGACAAACTGGCCAGGCTCCGCAGCCACCAGTCTCGCGGTGAGCGCATCGCCATGGTGGGCGATGGCATCAATGATGTGCCGGTGCTGGCCGGCGCCGATGTCGCCTTCGCCATGAACGGCGCCACCGACCTGGCCCGAACCCGGGCCGATGTGGTCCTGCTGACGTCCCGACTTCATCGTGTTGCCGAGACGATCGGCATCGCCCGTGCCACCCGGCGCGTCATTCGCCAGAACCTGGGGTGGGCCCTGGTCTACAACCTTTCGGCTCTCCCCTTGGCAGCCTGCGGCCTGGTGCCGCCCTGGCTCGCCGCCATCGGCATGTCACTCAGCTCGCTGGTGGTCGTGGGCAATGCCCTTCGCCTGGCTCGCCCGACCAGTTTCCACCATCTCACGTCTCCGGTGTCGTCATGAGCGTTCTTTATCTGCTGATTCCGCTATCGCTCGTCCTGCTCGGCCTGGCTGTCTGGGCCTTCTTCTGGGCGGTGAACAACGACCAGTTCGACGACCTCGAGGGCCCCGCCTACCGCATCCTGTTCGACGAGGATGACCCGCCCAGGACACGACCTGATCGACCACAGGATAACGATGCCACCCTGCCTCCCCGTGATCAGGAGAATGACGCATGAACCCGACCGGACTGGATCTTCCGCCCCTGACGGCTGCTTTCGTCTTCGGGCTACTCGGCGGCGCCCACTGCATCGGCATGTGCGGCGGCATCATGAGCGCCCTGACCTTTGCCGTCCCCCCCAGCATGCGCCAGCCGACGCGCCTGGCCGGCCTGCTGCTGGGCTACAACCTGGGGCGTATTACCAGCTATATGTGCGCGGGGGGCCTGATCGCCCTGCTCGGCACCATGATCGAGATTGCACCAGGCGCCCGCCTGGCGCTTCAGATGCTGGCCGCCGTGATGCTGATCCTGATGGCGCTGTACATCGCCGACTGGTGGAAAGGGCTGCTGCGCCTCGAGGCCCTCGGACGACACCTGTGGCGCCACCTGGAGCCCGTAGGCAAGCGTCTGATGCCGGTGGTCAAGCCTTCCCAGGCCGTGGCACTGGGCGCTGTCTGGGGCTGGCTCCCCTGTGGTCTCGTCTACTCGATGCTAGCCTGGAGCCTGGCGACCGCCGATCCCGTCCGGGGCATCCTGTTGATGGGGGCCTTCGGCCTGGGGACCCTGCCGGCTCTGCTGGCGACCGGGCTGGTCGCCCGTCGACTGGCCACCCTGATCCGCCATCCCGCCACCCGGACCCTTGCGGCCCTGACCATCATCGCCTTCGCCCTCTGGCAACTCTGGGGGGTACTGCCCACTAACACGATGGACCATGGCCAGATGGACCACAGCCAGATGAACGGGCATGCGGGGCACTAACTCAAGAGGCGAGAGGCGAGAGGCGAGAGGCGAGAGGCGAGAGGCGAGCAGTATGTTGGCACCACGCAGCTCGAAGCTCGAAGCTCGAAGCTCGAAGCTCGAAGCTTGAAACCCAAAGCATACGAGCGGCGAGATGCGAGATGCGAGATGCGAGATGCGAAACCCGAAAACCCAGCTCGCAGCCCGTAGCCCGTAGCTCGCAGCCCGTAGCGCGTCGCTGACGTCTGCCCGCTCCCGGCAAACGCCGGGGGCCATCAGAGTTCGGTGAAGTCGATACGCGAGGCCTGCATCCGGGCCTGCTTCTCCTCGAGGCCAGCGAAGTCGAAGAGTTCGCGGTCGGCGAGCTGCGATGGCGCTACATTGGTCACCGCCTTGAACATGCTCTCCAGCCGTCCGGGATGCCGCGCCTCCCAATCCGCCAGCATTTCCTTGACCACCTGACGCTGCAGGTTGGGCTGGGAGCCGCACAGGTTGCAGGGGATGATGGGAAATTCCATGCGCTGGGAGAATTCGGCGATATCCGCTTCGCGGCAATAGGCCAGCGGGCGAATGACGATGTTCTTGCCATCATCGGACAACAGCTTGGGCGGCATGGACTTCAGGCTGCCCCCGAAGAACATGTTGAGAAACAAGGTCTCCAGGATATCCTCGCGATGGTGCCCCAGAGCGATCTTGGTGGCGCCGATCTCTTCGGCATAGCCATAAAGCGAGCCACGACGCAGCCGCGAGCACAGCGAGCAGGTCGTCTTGCCCTCCGGCGTCTTCTCCTTGACCACCGAGTAGGTGTCACGCTCGAGAATATGATAATCGACACCGATGCCGTCCAGGTACTCGGGCAGTACGTGCTCGGGAAAGCCGGGCTGCTTCTGGTCCAGGTTGACCGCCACCAGCGAGAAGTTCACCGGAGCGTTGCGCTGCAGGTTACGCAGGATCTCAAGCATGGTGTAGCTGTCCTTGCCACCGGACAGGCAGACCATCACCTTGTCGCCCTCGCGGATCATGTCGTAATCGATGATGGCATTGCCGACCTGGCGTCGCAGGCGCTTCTGCAACTTGTTGAACTCACGCTTGGCCTTGGCGGCGTTCTGAACGCCACCATCACGGGTGTTCCGGTCGGTATGAGAGTCGAACATCACGGCATCTTGCATGGTCACGGCGCTGCCAGGGCATCTACGAAATTCGGGGGCGTTATCCTACCACCCCCGACCCATACAGGCGAAACGCCATGCTCAGCTGCTGTGGCGCCGCACGGCGTCATCACGCACCAGGCGCAGGTACATCAAGGCAGTGGTCACCGCATCGCCCAGTGCACTGTGGCGGCCCATCAACGGCACGTCGAGCCGTTCGGCGGCCTCTTCGAAACACGGTCGCCCCTCGAGTTGAGGATGACGATAGCGCTGGCGTCGCTGATAGAGCTGAGCCACATCGATCGCGGCATTGGGCAGGTCGAAACCGAAGCGCGGTCGCAACTCCCGATTCAGCATGGCCAGCTCCTCCTCCAGATGCCACCCCACCAGGGGCCGATTACCGACGAAGTCCAGGAGGCGCTCCAGGGCATCGCCCAAGGGCTCACCGTCTTCCAGATCGATACCGCGCAACCCGTGCCGACGAACGGTTTCGGCCGTGAGGCCGACGGGCCGCCGTACATGCAGGTCGAGCGACTCGCTGGTCAGGACCCGGTCGCCACGCAGGCACACGGCGGCGATGGCAACGGGCTCGCCATGACGATCGGGCGATTCGGTAGCTCGGCAGGCCACGGCCACCATTTCATCGCCGGTATAAGGCTGAAAGAGCCAGCCGTACCGGCTGTCGGCATGACGCCAGCGATCGGCCGCACGTCGCAAGGCCTTGAACATGATCTTTCCCTCCTGATCGGTCCGGGTTCCTGTCAGAGGGCCGCGCCTCCCTCAGGCGTACTCCAGGTGGTAGCGGTGGGACAACCGCTGTTTGAAGTCCTTGACGATATGCAGTGCCTCGCGCAGCAGGTCGCGTTCCAGCGACGACAGTTCCTGGACCACCACCCGGTCAGGTTCTCCTTCCCTGCCGTCGAGCCGTTCGAGCTGCTGCTTCAGGCGCAATTCGGTGAACAATGACAGCGCCTCTCCCAAATCCTCGGCGAAACGAGCCTCCAGTCGACCATCGGCCACCAGGGCATCGAGCCGCTCCAGGGTCGAGGTCACCGTAATGTTGCGTTCCAGGGCCATGACCCTGACGCCGTGCACGACCGGGAAGATGCCGCCCTTCTTGATGTCGATACCGTGCCGCGGTTTCTTCAGCGAGCCGAACAACGTCAACGGCGTCGAAAACCGCAGCACCGGGCGGGCGAAATGCGACAGCAGGATCTCGTCACCAGCACAGCGCTCGAAGAGCGCCTCGCGCAACCGTGCGAGCAGCGCCGGATTGCCCCCCATGGCCTGGGCGTCGAGCAGGATGGCCAGGTTCATCAGCGCGTCCACGTCACAACGCCGTGCCCAGGTGTCGATACGCTCCCGCCACTGGGTCTCGCTGCCGACCCACTGCGCATTGGAAACCATGATGCCACCGGGACATGGCGGATAGCCCAGCTCGAGGAGCGCATCGCTGAAAGCACGCATGCAGGCCTCTCGTTGCGGCCAGACCAGGTCATCGCTCAGGATCAGGCCGTTGTCCTGGTCGGTCTTGAGGATCTGCTCCCCGCGCCCTTCGCTGCCCATGACCATCAGGCAACTCGCACCGTGATAACGCTCGTCGACGATAAAGTCCCATGTCTTGCCGATGAGGCGCCCATTCAGCGCTGCCAGCAGCCCCATGACGAAACGCGGCTTGACCCCCTGAGCCATCAGCCCTCGCACCAGGTCGGGCATCAGCCGACTGGCAACCGACAGTGACGCCAGATCATCAGCCTGCTCCACCTGCAGGCTGACCCCATGACTGCGGCTGGAAAAATGGCTGAGTGCGTCGACCAGCTCGACGACGCCCACAGGCGTGACATCCTCCATGACCACAACCCGCTCGATGCGGTGATGTGTCATCGCCACCAGCGCTTCGAACAGATACTGGTCCGGGCGCACCGTGACCAGCGCAAAGTGAGCGATGGAGCGTACCGGTGCATCCGGCGGCCACTTCTCCAGCACCAGGGCATTGAGCAGATCGGTCTTGGTCACCATGCCCGGACCGCTGTCGCCATCGACCAGCAGGCTGTCGACGCGTCGTGCCTCCAGGGTGGTCACCGCCTCGGTGATGGTGGCGGTTCTCGCCAACCGGAAAGGCGGACGCATGCATTCCCTCGCACGCGCCAGCATGGTGCCGGCCATGTCGGCCCCACCGGAAGCACGCTGAGCAGCCAGCAGGCGTGTCTTGTGCGCCAGGTTACGACGAAAGCAATCGGCGAAGGCCGGATAGTCATCGCACAACGCCAGGAACTCCGCCCTGGGCAACAGGTAGCAGAGGCTCTCCTGTTCGGCGCAGAACCGATATCGACTCTGCCCGTGCAGGATACTGATAGCGCCGAACAGGTCGCCAGCGGTGTAGTGGCCGATGCGCTCCGGTTCCCCGGGCTGAGTGACATCCAGTTCGGCGACCTCGCCCTTGTGGATCAGAAAGACGCTCTCGCCGGGCTGACCGGCATCGAGAATAACCTCATCTCGATCGAAATAGACCAGATCGAGGCTGCCGCTCACCCTCTCTCGCCCGGCATCGTCGAGCAGGCTGAACGGGGGCTGAGAAAAATCGACATCGATCATGACGAGAGCCTCGCGGCGTGGTCATTACCCACCGCCTCTCCGGACCGCTCGCCGGAAAGACAGAATCATGCATCCTTCATCGAACAAAAGCATCCATCCGGGGACAGGCGCCAAGGCCAGACTAACAAGGCCATACCCATGGCAAGAATCCATACCATGGTTCTATATGCCGAAGTCGTACGAGCAGGCCATCTCATCACTATGGATTAATACCATCGTTTTATAGCGCGGTAACCGTCATTCTCTCACCGCCTTTTCCGCTGCTATACCATGGTCCCATACTGGCTTGCCAACTACATTCAACAATTCTCCAATAACACAATAACCAATTGATAATAAAGGATAACGAAAAACACACAAAAACCACCAAGATCCATTGATACCAAAGTATGGGCTTCATTTTTTCATATTATTGACCAGCATTACCCATGAAACCCTGGAGGGCGTCGCCGTCTCGCCACCCCTCCTTACCGGGTACTACTTTCCGACCTCAACGACAAGCGGAGAGCAACACAATGGCAGACAATAAATCCAATGCCGAAGCCTACTGGGCGGCCAACATACGACTGATAGCAGGGTGTCTGGTCGTCTGGGCCCTGGTGTCCTATGGCTGCGCCATCCTGCTGAGACCCCTACTGTCCGGCATCGCCATCGGTGGTACCGACCTCGGCTTCTGGTTCGCGCAGCAGGGTTCGATACTGACCTTCATCGGCATCATCTTCTTCTATGCCTGGAAGATGAACCGGCTGGATAAACAGTTCGGGCTCGAGGAGTAACCTGCATGAGTCAATTTGCCATCAACGTCCTCTTCGTGGGCGCTTCCTTCGCCTTGTACATCGGCATCGCCATCTGGGCGAAGGTTGGCTCGACCAAGGATTTCTATGTTGCCGGCGGCGGCATTCACCCGATCACCAATGGCATGGCCATCGGTGCCGACTGGATGTCAGCGGCGTCCTTCATTTCCATGGCCGGCCTGATCGCGGCCGGCGGCTATGCCAACTCGACCTTCCTGATGGGCTGGACCGGCGGCTATGTCCTGCTGGCGACCCTGCTGGCGCCCTATCTGCGCAAGTTCGGCAAGTTCACTGTCCCGGAATTCATCGGTGACCGCTTCTACAGCAAACCGGCGCGCATGGTCGCGGTGGTCTGTCTGATCGTGGCCTCGGTGACCTACGTCATCGGGCAGATGGCAGGCGCCGGCGTGGCCTTCTCGCGCTTCCTCGAGGTGGATGCCACCACCGGCCTGTTGATCGCCGCCGTGGTGATCTTCTTCTATTCGGTGCTGGGGGGCATGAAGGGCATCACCTATACTCAGGTAGCCCAGTACATCGTGCTGATCATCGCCTATACCATTCCGGCGATCTTCATCTCGCTTGAACTGACCGACAACCCCATTCCACCGCTCGGGCTGTTCTCCGACCACAGTGAATCCGGCGTGCCGCTGCTGGCCAAGCTCAACGAGGTGGTAACCGCCCTGGGCTTCAACGAGTACACGGCAGACGTGGACAACAAGCTCAACATGGTGCTGTTCACTCTCTCGCTGATGATCGGTACCGCCGGTTTGCCCCACGTCATCATCCGTTTCTTCACGGTGCCCAAGGTGGCGGATGCTCGCTGGTCGGCCGGCTGGGCCCTGGTGTTCATCGCTCTGCTCTACCTGACTGCTCCCGCCGTGGCCTCCATGGCACGTCTCAACATCGCGACCACCGTCTACCCAGAGATGGCCGGCCAGGTCGAGAACGTCGAGGAAGCCACATCCAACCCGATCCTCTACGAGGAGCGCCCCGGGTGGATCCGTACCTGGGAGGAAACCGGCCTGATCCAGTACGAGGACAAGAACGACGACGGTCGTATCCAGCTCTACAACGACACCGAGGACTTCGCGTCGACCGCCGAGCAACGCGGCTGGGAAGGCAACGAACTCTCGGTCAACAATGACATCCTGGTACTGGCCAATCCCGAGATCGCCAATCTGCCAGGTTGGGTCATCGGCCTGATCGCCGCCGGCGGGCTGGCCGCAGCGCTGTCGACGGCTGCCGGTCTGTTGCTGGCCATCTCCTCGGCCATCAGCCACGACCTGATCAAGGGGGCCATCAATCCACGCATCACCGAGAAAGGCGAGTTGATGGCAGCCCGGATATCCATGTCCGTCGCCATCATCGTGGCAACGTACCTGGGGGCCAACCCGCCGGGCTTCGCTGCCCAGGTGGTGGCACTGGCCTTCGGTATCGCCGCCGCCTCGCTGTTCCCGGCGCTGATGATGGGGATCTTCTCCAAGCGGGTGAACAACACCGGCGCCATCGCCGGCATGGTGACCGGCCTGGTCTTCACCCTGGTGTACATTTTCATCTACAAGGGATGGTTCTTCATTCCGGGCACCAACAACCTGCCGGATACGCCGGAAAACTGGGTGCTGGGGATTTCGCCGCTGTCCATCGGGGCCGTGGGCGCCATCGTCAACTTCGCGGTGGCCTTCACCACGTCCCGGATGACGGCGGAGCCCCCCCAGGAAATCCAGGACCTCGTCGAAAGCGTGCGCTATCCCAAGGGCGCTGGCGCCGCCACCGACCACTAAGTCATAATCCCTCCATTCCGGCGTCGTTCGCGGCGCCGATCACAACCCTTGCATCGGGCTTCCTTCGGGAAGCCCGATGATCGTCAGGAAGCCCTACATGATTTGGCATTTGATCGCGGCGATCTTCGCCGGCCTGGGTGCGGCGGGCCTCGGTCTGCTGCTGCGCACCCTGAGCGGCAAGCGACTGCCGCGCTGGGTCGTTCCGGTATGTGCCGGCCTCGGCATGCTCGGCTACCAGATCCAGCATGAATACGGCTGGTTCGATCACAAGCGGCAACAGCTGCCCGACTCGGCACGTATCGTTTCCACTACCGAGGAACCGGCCCTCTGGCGTCCCTGGACCTACCTCGCGCCGATGACGACCGCTTTCACGGTGGTGGATCGGGATGATGTGGCAGTGGAGACGGTGGACGGACAACGGCTGGCGGAGTTCATTCTCTATCGCTTCACCTCCGGCGCCGCCCAGCGCGTGATCCACCAGGCCCAGTTGCTCAATTGCGACAGCCGCGAACTGGTCCCGCTCAGCGAGGAACAACGCCGACCACAGACCGATGAGCTGCGTCGCCTGGAGGGCTCGGACCCGCTCTACCGGGAAGTCTGCCAGGCGAGCTGAACAGCCCCCTCACCAATGCCCCGCTCGCCCGAAGACAGCGCCTGCGCGACGAGCCCGCCAGCCACCTGCAGCGTCGTTGCCCCTCTCGGGGCAGCGCGATGCAACATCATCATGTCGAGCCGCCTTCACCCCCGCCGCCATGGGGGAGTTTGACAGCCCGCCAGCCTGCTAGAATAGCCGCACCAAGCAAGGGAGATACGCATGTTCGCTGGCTGGCTACTGATCGTCGTTTCACTACTGTATGTCGCCGTCCTGTTCGCCATTGCCTGGCGCGGCGATCGCCTGGCCAGGACACGAGGCGCCACCCGCCGCCGCCCGATCGTCTACAGTCTGGCGCTGGCCATCTACTGCACCTCCTGGACGTTTCATGGCGCCGTGGGGCAAGCCGCCACCTCGGGGTGGTCCTTTGCCAGCATTTTCGTCGGGCCGATCCTCACTCTGCTGTTGTTCTGGCCGGTGCTGGCCAAGATGATTCGGGTCGCCAAGCACCAGAACGTGACCTCGATCGCCGACTTCATCGCCTCGCGCTACGGCAAGACCCAGTCGTTGGCTGCCTTCGCCAGCCTGGTGGCACTGATCGGCACCCTGCCCTACATCGTGCTTCAGCTTAAGGCCGTCTCCACCTCCTTCAGCGTGCTGACCTCGGAGGCAGACATCACCCGGGCACCGCTATTCGGCGATACCGCCTTCTACGTGGCGCTGGTGATGGCGGCCTTCGCGATTCTCTTCGGCACCCGCCATACCGATGCCACCGAGCACCATGAGGGCCTTATCCATGCCGTGGCCTTCGAGTCGCTGATCAAGCTGGTGGCCTTCCTGACGCTGGGCGCCTACGTGACCTGGGGCATGTTCGACGGCCTCGGTGACCTGCTGGCCTTCGCCGATATCCAGCTCGAGCTTCAGCGCCAGCTCGCCCAGCAGGACTTCGGCCAGGGGTTCTGGGCCCAGACCCTGCTGGCCATGCTGGCCATCCTCTGTCTGCCTCGCCAGTTCCACGTGGCAGTGGTGGAGAACACCCATCGCGACGATGCCGCCAAGGCCCGCTGGCTGTTTCCGCTCTACCTGCTGGCCTTCGGTTTCTTCGTGCTGCCGCTGGCCGCCGCCGGCCTGACCATCTTCGCCGATACCAATGTGTCGCCCGACACCTATGTACTGGCACTGCCCATGGCCGCCGGCAGCGAATGGCTCACCCTGCTGACCTTCATCGGCGGTTTCTCGGCCTCCACCGGCATGGTGATCGTCGCCGCGGTGGCAGTATCGATCATGATCTCCAACGAGATCGTCATTCCCGCCCTGTTCCGCCTGCGCTGGTTCGACACCAAGGCCCGCGACTATGGCCGCCTGGTGCTGCGCGCCCGTCGCATCACCATCGGCGTGATCCTGGCCATGGCCTACGGCGTCTACCAGCTGCTCGGCGACTTCAGTTCCCTGGCCGCCATCGGCATGCTGTCCTTCGCCGCCGCCGCCCAGTTCGCCCCGGCGCTGATCGGCGGCCTCTACTGGAAGCGCGGCAACCGCCTGGGCGTGATCGTGGGCATGAACGCCGGCTTCGCGATCTGGGCCTACAGCCTGCTGATGCCGGACCTGATCGCCGCCGGCGTGCTTCCCGAGGCCTGGTTGTACGGCGGTCCGCTGAACATCGGCTGGCTCTCGCCCACCGCCCTGTTCGGGCTCAATGTCGGCGACAGTTTCACCCATGGCGTGATGCTGTCGTTGGGCGTCAACCTGGTCGCCTACATCTTCGTCTCCCAGATGACCCCGCAGCGGGTGGTCGAGCGTATCCAGGCCTCGCTGTTCGTCGACAGCGTCGAAACTCGCCAGACCTCGGTGAACCGCCCCTGGACCGGTGCCACCACGGTGGGCGATCTCAAGGTCCTGTGCGAACGCTTCCTCGGCGCCGGCCAGGTCAGCCGTGCCTTCGATGACTATGCCCGCCGCATCGGCAAGCCGATGGAGGACAACACCCGCGCCTCCATCGACGTCATCCAGTTCACCGAGCGCTTTCTGGCCTCGGTCCTCGGCGCCTCCTCGGCGCGTATCGTGGTCAACTCAGCACTCCAGGGCCGAGGCATCGGCATTTCGGACGTGATCTCGATCGTCGACGAAGCGTCCCAGGTACTGGAATTCAACCGCGCCCTGCTCCAGGCCACCATCGAGAACATCAACCAGGGCATCAGCGTGGTCGACCAGAACCTGCGCCTGGTGGTGTGGAATCAACGCTACCTGGAACTGTTCCGCTTTCCCGATCACCTGATCCGAGTCGGCGCGCCGATCGATCGCATCTTTCTCTACAATGCGCACAACGGCGAATACGGCCCCGGCGATCCCGAGGAACACGTCAAGCTGCTCCTCGACAACATCCGCGAAGGCCAGCCACACCGTTATGTCCGCTACCGTCAGGATGGCAGCGTCCTGGAGGTGCAGGGCAATCCCATGCCGGGCGGCGGCTTCGTCTACACCTACCAGGACATCACCCAGCAGAAGCGTACCGAGGAAGCGCTGATCCGCTCGGAAAACAATATCCGCATCTACACCGACAATGTGCCGGCGCTGATCGCCTATTTCGACAAGGACTGCCGCTACCTCTTCACCAACCGCGCCTATGAACAGGCTTTCGAGATCGATCGCAACGAGGTTATCGGCAAACCGCTTCAGACGGTGATTTCCGACGACATGGCGCGAGAACGCGCCCCATGGATCGACCGAGCTCTCGATGGCGAACGGGTCAGTTTCGAGGTTTCGCTGCAGTTGCCCGAGGGCATCCGCTACATGCTGGTCACCTATACCCCCCACTTCGGCGACAGCGGCGCTATCCTCGGCTTCTTCGCCCTCTATCAGGACATCACCGAACGCCGCCGCGCCGAAATCGCCCTCAAGGAAACCAACGAGACCCTGGAGGAGCGGGTGCGCGAGCGCACCCAGGCACTCTCCGAGGCCAACGCTGCCCTGCGTCAGGAGAACCGGGTGCGTGCCGAGGCCGAGCAGGCGCTGCGCCAGGCCAAGCAGGTCGCCGAGGACGCCAATGCGTCCAAGACGCGCTTTCTGGCCGCGGCCAGCCATGATCTGCTGCAGCCGCTCAATGCCGCTCGCCTGTTCACTTCGGCCCTGACCCAGGGGATGGATGCCGACGACATGAAACGCACCATCGGCCATATCGATAATTCGCTGCAGGCCGCCGAAGAGTTGCTCGGCACCCTGCTCGACATCTCCAAGCTCGACGCCGGCGCCCTGACCCCCAGGCGCAGCCATTTCGCCCTGGCGGACATCTTCCGGCCACTGCGCGCCGAGTTCGAGGTGATGGCCGAGGATCGAGGCCTCGACCTGGTCGTCGTGTCGAGCCGTGCCTGGGTCGACAGCGACGCCCAGATGCTGCGACGCATCGTGCAGAACTTTCTTTCCAATGCCATCCGCTACACCCAGGAAGGCCGCGTGCTGCTGGGCTGCCGCCGGCAGGGCGAGCGCCTTTCCATCGAAGTCTGGGACAGCGGACCGGGCATCCCGGAGGCCAAGCAGGCCGAGATCTTCCAGGAGTTTCGCCGCCTCGATCAGGCGTCACGTCACAAGGAGGGCGAGAAGGGCCTCGGCCTGGGCCTCTCCATTGCCGAGCGCATGAGTCGAGTGCTCGATCACCCCATCCGGGTGCGTTCCGAGGAAGGTGCCGGTACCGTCTTCGCGGTCAGCGTGCCGGTGGTGGAAGCCCGCCGTCAGGAGACGGCCGAGGAGAGCAAGCCACGTCGAGCCGGCAACAAGCTGGCCGGCACGCGCATCCTGTGCATCGACAATGAGTCACTGATCCTGGAGGGCATGAAGGCCATGCTTACGGGCTGGGGCTGCGAAGTCTTCACCGCCACCTCCATCGGCGGCGCCAAATCGGTGCTGCGTCACCTGGACGCCGATCCCGACGCCATCCTGGCCGATTATCACCTCGACAACGAAGTCACCGGCCTGATGGCCATGGAAGCGCTAGGCGAACGCCTGCAGGGCAACGTGCCCGGCATCGTCATTACCGCCGATCGCACCGAGGAGGTCGCCGAAACGGTCAAGCGAGCCGGCTATCACCTGTTGCTCAAACCGGTGCGTCCCGCCGCCCTTCGCGCCCTATTGACCCGGACCCTGCAGGCCAGCCGAGCCGCCGCCCGCTAGGCATTGTCTGAATCTTGTTCCCACGAGAGTTCACCAGCCATGCTCGACCTGCGTTTTACCCCGCGTGACCCGGATGCCCCCAACAGAAGCGCCACGCCCCTGGAGCTCTTGTTCGACCTGGCCAGCGTGGTCGCGATCGGGGTGGCCGCACAGGGACTTGTCGAAAGTATCGAAGCCGGACGCACGGTGGCGGGACTGGTCGATTATCTGTGCAGCTTCTTCATGATCTGGTGGGCCTGGATGAACTACACCTGGTTCGCCTCGGCCTATGATGACCATTCCCCAGCCTTCCGGTTGTTGACCATGGTGATCATGTTCGGCGCCCTGATGCTGGCAGCCGGCATCGATGCGGTCTTCGACCGAACGCCGATCCTGCTGGTCCTGGCGGGATTCTCCATCATGCGCCTGGCAATGGTCCTGTTCTGGGTCGGGGCCAGTCGAGGCGATCCAGAACGACGAGCGACTGCCCGGCGCTATGCCATGGGCATCACCCTGATGCAGGGTTACTGGCTCGTGGCCATGACGGCGGTCATGCCCTCGTCCCCCCTCTTCCTGCCGCTCTTCCTGGCGGGAGCCGCCGGCGAACTGTCCGTTCCGGCGCTGGCCGAACGCCACGCCGCCACAACGTGGCATCGCGGGCATATCGTCTCGCGCTACGGACGCTTGACCCTGATCGTGCTGGGACAGTGCTTCGCGTCGATCGTGCTGACGATCCAACTGGCGCCTGACCCCTCCCTGCTCGACGCCGGCAGACTCTGGCACGCCTTTCTTCTCGCCGTTATCGCCTTCTCGATATGGGGCCTCTATTTCACCGACGACCCCCAGCTCGACAGCAGTGGCTACGGCCGCGCACTGCTCTGGGGATATGGGCACTTCTTCATCTTCAGCACCATCGCCGCGGCCGGTGCCAGCATGCGCCTGATGATCGAAGGCCCCGGGGAAACGCCTCTCGGCAACGACGTCCTGAGCCTTGCGCTGGCATGCCTTGCGGCAACCCTCTGGATCGTGCGAGACAGGTACCGCCTGCAGGGAATGGCGCGCTGGTGGCTTCCCTGCCTGGCGATCGTGCTGCTACTCACGCCTGCCTCACCGGCTCCGCTGGAAGCCATCGCGCTGGTACTCGTCAGCGGGACGCTGTTGAGACGCCGGGGCTCGCCGCACGGCGCACCCTGCTGACGCGCAGCCTGCACGAGAAACGAGAAACGAGAAACGAGAAACGAGAAACGAGAAACGAGAAACGAGAAACGAGCATAGCGTGCCAAGGCCGCTCCAGGGGAACAAGGCGACGGGTCGAGCGATGTTCTGCTCGTATCTCGTCGCTCGCTGCTCGCCCAGACGTTGAAACCCGGCCAGGGGCCGGGGGAACTGATCGCGTAAAGCTTACGGCTTAAAGCTTACGGCCCCTGAACGTCGGCTTGGCCGACGCTCAGGACTCTTCCACCTTCGGTGGCTCAACCTCGAGTTTCTGGGCGGCGATCACCGCCTGGGTACGGGAATGGACACCGAGCTTGCGCAGAATGGCCGTGACATGGGCCTTGATGGTGGCCTCGGAGACATTGAGCTCGAAGGCGATCTGCTTGTTGAGCAGGCCTTCGGTGAGCATGTTCAGCACGCGAAACTGCTGCGGCGTCAGCGAGGCGATGGCCTCGGCGAAGCGCGTGTCCTCCTCGTCGGCCTCGCCGAGGGCTTCGGCCATTTCTTCCGGCAACCACACCTCGCCATCGAGGATCTCGCCCACCGCTTCGGCGATCAGCGCCAGCGACGCGGACTTGGGAATGAAGCCGGAGGCTCCGTAATCGATGGCACGACGCACCACATGAAGCTCGTCGCTCCCGGACACCACCGCTACCGGGATATCCGGTGTCTGTCCGCGCAACTGGATCAGCCCCGAGAAACCATGGGCGCCCGGCATGTGCAGATCCAGCAGGATCAGGTCGGCATCCGGATGGCGGGTCACCACCTCGGTGGTGGCTTCCATGGTATCGGCCTCGACGATCTCGGCCTGGGGCGCCAACTGGCGCAACGCCTGGGTGAGAGCCGCGCGGAACAACGGATGGTCATCGGCGACGATGAATTTCTGGGCAAAAGCCATGGTTCTCCTCCGGTTCCGGGTGCAACGGGCGGGCCCGCCGCCTGCTGGACGCTTGTATTTTACCGCATGTTACCCCATGGCCGAGGCAATGCCCAAGCGATCCATCTGAATTGTCGACACTTTCCGCCAACGTCATGAAAAAGCCGGCCCATGGCCGGCTCAGTACAGGACGGCAGGCGACCGAGCCGCCCACCGTCCCACGGGCACGCGCTGACGCGACGATCAGCGATTGGCCCGATGCTCGATCAACTCCTCGACCACCGACGGATCCGCCAGGGTGCTGGTATCGCCCAGGCCATCGCACTCGTTGGCGGCGATCTTGCGCAGGATGCGGCGCATGATCTTGCCGGAGCGGGTCTTGGGCAGGCTGGGCGCCCACTGGATGATATCCGGCGAGGCGATCGGCCCGATATCCTTGCGCACCCACTGGGTCAACTCCTTCTTGAGCGCATCGCTGGGCTCGTGCTGATCATCCAGGGTCACGTAGATGTAGATCCCCTGCCCCTTGATGTCATGGGGGAAGCCGACCACGGCGGCTTCGGCCACGGCCTCGTGGGCCACCAGCGAGGATTCGATCTCGGCGGTGCCCATGCGGTGACCGGAGACGTTGAGCACGTCATCGACCCGGCCGGTGATCCAGTAGTAGCCATCCTCGTCGCGACGGCAACCGTCACCGGTGAAATACATGCCTTCATAAGTGGAGAAGTAGGTCTGGACGAAGCGTTCGTGATTGTTCCAGATCGAACGCGCCTGCCCCGGCCAGGAGTCGAGCACCACCAGGTTACCGTCGGAGGCGCCCTCGAGGCGATGGCCTTCGTTGTCGACCAGCGCCGGCTGCACGCCGAAGAACGGCAGCGTCGCCGAGCCAGGCTTGAGGTCGATGGCGCCGGGCAGTGGCGCGATCATGATGCCGCCGGTCTCGGTCTGCCACCAAGTATCGACGATCGGGCAGCGCTCCTTGCCGATCACCCGGTAGAACCATTCCCAGGCTTCGGGGTTGATCGGCTCGCCCACCGACCCCAGCAGACGCAGGCTGTCGCGTTTGCTGGAATCCATGACATGATCGCCATGCGCCATCAGGGCACGCACTGCCGTGGGCGCGGTGTACAGAATGCTGACCTGGTGCTTGTCGACGATCTCGCCCATGCGACCGTTGGTCGGATAGCTCGGCACCCCCTCGAACATCAGGGTCGTCGCCCCATTGGCCAGCGGGCCATAGACGATGTAGCTATGGCCGGTCACCCAGCCTACATCGGCAGTGCACCAGTAGACCTCGCCATCCTGATAGTCGAAGACGTACTGATGGGTCAGGGCGGCCTGCAGCAGGTAGCCACCGGTGGTGTGCTTGAGCCCCTTGGGCGCGCCGGTCGAGCCTGACGTGTAGAGAATGAACAGGGGATCCTCGGCGCCGACCTCCTCGGCCGGGCAGTCGGTGGACTGCTTGTCGACCAGATCGTGGAACCAGACGTCACGCCCCTCCTTCCAGTCGATCTGTCCACCGGTACGCTGGAAGACCAGGACCTTCTCGGCAACTTCCGTTCCCTCACGGGTCAGGGCCGCATCGACGTTGTCCTTGAGCGGTACCTGCTTGCCGCCACGCACCGATTCATCGGCGGTGATCACCACCTTGGAGGCGGCATCCTTGACGCGCTGGGCCAGGGCATCCGGCGAGAAGCCGCCGAACACCACCGAGTGCACGGCGCCGATGCGCGCGCAGGCAAGCATGGCCATGGCTGCCTCGGGCACCATCGGCATGTAGAGCGTGACGGTGTCCCCCTTGCCGACGCCCAGTGCCTTGAGGGCATTGGCCAGCTGACAAGTACGTTCGTGAACCTCGCGGTAGGTCAGCGTCTTGGAGTTGGCGGGGTCATCGCCCTCCCAGATGATCGCGGGCTGGTCACCACGGCTGGCCAGATGGCGATCCAGGCAGTTGACACTGGCATTCAGCTTGCCGTCCTCAAACCAGCGGATATCGACATTGTTCGAAGCAAAGGAGGTGTTCTTGATGATGCTCGGCGCCTTGAACCACTCCAGGCGTCGGGCCTGCTCGTCCCAGAAGCCTTCCGGGTCATCCAGGGAGCGCTGATACATGGCCTGGTAAGTGTCCTTGTCGGCCCAGGCCTTGGCGGCGATGTCATCGCGTACCGGATGGATATGCTGCTGATCGCTCATCGAAATGCCTCTGTCCTCGGGATGATCCCTTCAGGTGAATGAAGCCGATCGGGCGCGACGCAGCGTCGACCGGCGCCATGTAAGACGAACCCAGCATAACCCCCTGTCGGCTCGGCTTCCCCTTAGACATTGGTATGAACGATTTTCTTTTTTATAACAGTGAGTTAAATCGAATCTTCAACCGCCGAAAACCTCATATAGACCAACGGCTGACCACAGCTCCGACAATGATACTGACGCCCCTGCCGAGCCAGGCCATGACGACGCGCCGAGAAACCATGCTCTCGACAGCCACAGCGATAGCGATAGGGCTCGGGACTCGAGCGGCCGGTATCGAAACGATGCGTGGCATGCGGCGGCAGCCCGAACAGTTCGCGCATCACCGTCCGCCATTCGTGGCCATGCGGGCGTGCCCGATGGCCATCCGCCAGGTGATGCACCAGCCAGTGGGCCACCTCGTGGGGGACGACCTCGACGAGAAAGGCACGACGGTTCTCGTCGAAGAGCACCGGATTGAACCTCAGACCGCCCCGACCGAAATGCGCCTGCCCGGCACCCTTGCCTCGCAGGTCCAGCCAGACGGCCGGGCGCGGTAGGGTGTCATGCACCTCACGACACAGCCGCCAGGCGGCCTCGACCCGCTCGCACAATGCTCGCTGGCTGGTGGCACGATCGAGCGCATCGAGCCATTCGGTATCGGGGTCGGGCAACACGGGATGGATCATGGGGTGCTAGAATGGCGTCCCGTTCCGATGGCGTAAAGCCCCGCGCGAGACGACACCTGCGAGTGAGAGACATGTCAGACGACACCCCCCAGCCCCTGCCGCTCCTCGATGACGAGGCCCTCGACCAGCTCGACGACTTCCTCGAATCGGAAAGGGTCGACGCCGATGCCCTGGACCTGATCGGTACCCACGGCTTCCTCGTTGCCCTGGCCGTGGCACCGAGCGATGTGCCCGCCACCACCTGGGTACCGGAACTCTTCCACGGCGAACCGACCTTCACGGACGATGCCGAGCAGGAAGCGACGCTGGCACTGCTCGAACAACTGCGCCACAACGCCATTCAGGTCCTGGAAGGCGGCGGCCTGCCCGAGCTGCCGTTCGACCTGGAACTGGGGGGACTGGCACCGGAAGAAACGCCGATCGGCGACTGGTGCGCAGGCTTCATGGAAGGCGTCTTCCTCGACGAACCGGCCTGGTTCGCCGATGACGAGGAAGCCGCCGCCACCCTGCTGCTACCTTTCATGCTGCTCTCGGGACTGTTCGCCGACGAGCCCGACATGGCCGAACTGGCCACCGACGGCCAGCGACTGGAACGACTGGTGGCACAGCTCCCGGAACTGGTACTCGATCTCTACCTGCACTATCGCGTCCCACCGGAAGCCCCCAAGCCCAAACCACGCCGCAAGGGACCGCCCGGACGAGGCAAGAAGACGCGCAAACGCTAACGGCTCCAGATTCCGAGCTTCGAGCTTCGAGCTGCAAGTTTCAGACTCCGTATCTCGCGGCTCGTATCTCGTATCTCGTATCTCGTGTCTCGTGTCTCGTGGCTCGTGGCTAGCGCAGCCTCGTCAACATCCCGTCCAGCAGCCCGAACAGCCATTCCTTGAAGCGCTGACCGCGCGGCCGGCGTGCCCAGTCGTCGCGCAGGACTTCCCGGCTGGCGGCGAAGTTGCGTTCGAACAGGGCGGCCACGTCGGCGGCGAAATCCGCGTCGTCCACTTCCTGGTTGGCCTCGAGGTTCCACTGCAGGCTCCAGTGGTCGAAATTGCAGGAGCCAAGGCTCACCCAGTCGTCGACCAGCGAGAACTTGGCATGAATGAAGGACGGCTGGAACTCGAAAATACGTACGCCGGCCCTCAACAGGCGGCCATAGAAACGCTGGCCGGCATAACGCACACCGGGATGATCATGGGCACCGCCGGGTAGCAGCAGACGCACGTCACCCCCGCGTCGTGCGGCACGCACGAGTCGTCGCCGCAGGCCAAGGGTCGGAACGAAGTAAGGGGTGCACATCCAGATACGCCGCCGCGAACCATCCACACGACGTTGCAGAGACAGGCGAATGGCCTGGTAGCGATACCCCCGCCCCCAGACAACACGTCCCCGCATGTTGGCCGCCGCCGATGTTGCCGACGGGCCGGGAACTCCACCTCGCGACCGCGCGACACCGTCCCCTCGCGTCATCGGCGAATCCCAGAGCGACATGAACAGGTGCACCCAGTCGTCGACCACCGGCCCCTCGATGCGTACCGCCACCTCATACCAGGCCTCGAGAAAGTCATCGACCGCACCGAAACCGCCGGTAAAGGCCATCCGACCGTCCACGACCACCAGCTTGCGATGGTCACGGGTCAGGTTGCGCGCCAGAGAATGCCATCCCAGCGGATTGAACCAGCGCAGGGCCACACCGCCCGCTTCCAGGCGACGACGGTCTGCCATCGACAGGCCCATGGCCCCATAACCGTCGAGCATCAGCCGCACGGATACCCCGCGCGACACCGCATCCAGCAGCGCCTCGATCACCATCGTAGCCAGACGCCCCGATTCCATCAGGTACAGTTCGATCAGCAACGACTCCCGAGCCGCGCCGACGGCCTCGAACATGGCCGGCAGAAAGCGCGACGCCTCGGGCAACAACTGGAAGTGATTGGCGTCCCGCCAGGGTCCCGACATTTCCTGCTTCCTCCTCCATACGCCTGACCCTATTGAGGCATCTTCACGGTCCCGGGAAAACCTGACCCCACCGCAGGGCGCCGTTATACTGCCCGTTCATCCTCCTCAAGGGCGACCGAATGGCCAACGCCGCTCCCGTCACCCCACTCCGGGCGCCTTTGCGCCGATTGATCGACGCCTGGACCCAGGTGCGCCTGCTCGAACCCGCCCCGGCGTCCCTCGGTCTCGATCCCGACTTGACGACCCTGTATGTCTTGCCGCGTTCGTCTCTCTCCGACGGATTGCTGCTCGAGGTTCTGACCCGCCAACAGGACCTGCCCGACGCCACCACGCCAAGGCAACTCGGTGCACACACCCTGCCCGCCCAGCTCTCGCTGCCCAGCACGCGGCGACGCCTGTGGCAACGTCGCCGGAGCTCGCGTTCGCCCTTTCAAGCTGTCATCGAGGCGCATCGCGACACGGGCCACGACATTCAGCTGGTCCCCGTCAGCATCTTCTGGGGGCGCGCCCCGGGCAAGCGCTTCGGCCTCTGGCAACTGCTCGCGGCCGACAGCTGGCGCCTCACCGGTCGGTTGAGACGCCTGCTGGCGGTCATGGTCAACGGCCGCGACCTTGAGATCCATTTCGGTGCTCCCCTGCGCCTCGCCGAGCTCGACGATGGGCGCGAACCGGCACGCACCGACCGCAAGGCCGCCCGCCTGCTGCGCGTGCATTTTCGGCGCATGCGCTCTCGGGTACTGGGGCCGGACCTGTCCCACCGACGAACCCTGATCGAGGGCGTGGCACACAGCGAGCCGGTGCGTCGCGCCATCGACGACCAGGCCGGTCAGTCGTCCCGCCAGCGCTCGCGTCTGACGAGACGCGCACGACGCTATGGCCGGGAGATCGCCTCCAGCATGAGCTACCCGGTGCTGCGCTTCCTCGATGGCCTGCTGCGCCGATTGTGGAACCGGCTCTACGATGGCGTCGATGCGCGAGGACTGGAAAGCATCAAGGAACTGGCCGGCGAGCACACCCTGGTCTACGTACCCTGTCATCGCAGCCACATCGATTATCTGCTGCTTTCCTATGTGCTCTACACCCAGGGGCTGATGCCTCCGCACATCGCCGCCGGTCGCAATCTCGACATGCCCCTGATCGGTCCCTTGCTGCGTCGCGGCGGCGCCTTCTTCATGCGCCGCAGCTTCCGGGGCCAGCCTCTGTATTCGGCGGTCTTCAAGGAATACCTGCATCGGCTGCTCAACCGCGGGCATCCACTGGAATACTTCATCGAGGGCGGCCGGTCGCGCAGCGGCAGGATGCTGCCGCCCCGCCCCGGCATGCTGTCCATGACCCTGGACTCCTTCCTGCGCAGCCAGCAGGAGGGCACGCCATCGCTGGTCTTCGTGCCGGTCTACATCGGCTATGAGCGTATCCTCGAGGAAGCCAGTTATCAGCGCGAGCTCGCCGGTGGACGCAAGCGCAAGGAGTCGCCGCTGGCCCTGCTGCGAATCGTGCGGCGACTGCGTGAGCCCCATGGCCGCGTCGCGGTGAACATCGGCGATCCGCTGTCGCTGGCCGACTTTCTCGACCACGCCAGGCCAGACTGGCGCGACGAGCCCACCGAGGATGCGCCCACCGACTGGCGACGCGCCGCGGTCACCGAGCTCGGAGAAACGCTGACGCGTCGCATCAATGCCGCCGCTTCGCTCAATCCGGTCAACCTGGTCGCCCTCGGCATCCTGGCCACGCCCCACCATGCCATCGAAGCGACACTGCTGGAACGCCACCTGACGCTGCTGGCCGCGCTGGGCCGTGGAAGCGCCATCGCTCTACCGCCCGGCGAGCCCGGCGACTGGATCGACCAGGCATGCTCGCTGGGCATGCTCGAGTATCACCCTCATGCATTGGGTGACCTGGTCACCGCCGATCCCGCACGGGCCACGCTGCTGGGCTGGTATCGCAACAACGTCCTGCACCTCTACGCACTCACCGGCCTTGCCGCCTTTGCCTTCCGCCACCAGGCCAGCCACACCCTGGACGGCCTGGAACACCTGTTGGCACCAAGCTGGCCAGTACTGGTTCGGGAGTTCGCCATCGCGCCCGCGGCCTCGTTGCGCGAGGCGCTGGCCGGCACGCTCGAATCCCTCGCTACGCAGGGGCTACTGGAGCGCGACGCCGAGACATGGCGACGCACCCCTTCGCTGACCGGCGGAGAACAGTTGCGCATGCTGGGCAGGCTGATGCAGCCCCCGCTGGAACGCGGTTACCTGCTGCTCTCGGTACTGCTCGGTGAGGCTCCGGGGCATTTCACCCGTGACGCCCTGACCGACCGTACCCGGCAGCTGGCTGAACGCCTGGCGCGCCTGACCGGACGCGACTCCCCGGAATTCTTCGACGCGCGGCTGTTCGCGGGTCTGGTGCACAGCCTCGAGGCCGAAGGCTGGCTACGCACCCGCGAAGGACGACTGTACTATGGCTCAAGGTTGCGCGAGGGCGCGCTGCACGGACAGACACTGTTCGACCCGGCGCTGCGTCATCGCCTGCAGCGAATCGCTCGACATGCCGAGGCGTGAGTCACGGCTATCATGACGCCGTCAGCGAGCGATGGACATACAGGTCATAGCGGCTGGTCTTGCCGTCGAGGGTGTGCCGTGGCGCCGGTCCCTCGATGGGCGGCGCCTTGCGCGGTCGCTTGACGACCACGCGATGCGTGGCCACGTCCAGCGCCGCTTCCAGCAGCCGCGGAGCATCGGCATCGTCGCCGGCCAGTTCGCGGAACAGCCGCATTTCCTTCTTGACCAATGCCGACTTGGCGCGATGGGGAAACATGGGGTCCAGATGGATGACCTGAGGATCGATACCCCCCTCCTGTACCCGGCGAGCCAGGTCAAGACCGGCATCGCCATGCACGAGCCGCATGCGTGATGCGATCTCGGCAGTATCGGGATCGGCGGCGGCACGGACCAGGCCATCCTCCAGCAAGGCGGCGATGGCCGCCACGCGCTCGACCAGCAATACCTCGGCCCCGAGTGATGCCAGCACGAAGGCGTCACGCCCCAGCCCCGCAGTAGCATCCACCACCGAGGGCGTCACCCCTTTGCCGAGGCCACAGGCCCGAGCGATCAACTGGCCTCGTCCACCGCCGAAGCGGCGGCGATGGGCGACCCGTCCGGCCACGAAATCCACCGCCAGAGGATTCCCGTAATCGCCCGGGTCACCGGCCAACACCAGCCGCTCGCCCTCACGGCGCAACATCAACGGGGCCTCCGGTGCATCGACGCACAGGGGCAGCTCCCAGCGCTCCGCCAGGTCTGCAGCGCCCTCGACCGCGACACGGCTACCAGCGTTCATCGCGACTTGCGCCAGGCGACCTGATCACGCAGATAGACCGGCTGTACCTCATGGGCCGGCCGGCCCTCGCCGGCAACAAAGGCCTCGGCGGCCAACAGCACCAGGTCCTCGGCGGCGACATCCAGGTCCGGCAGGCACAGGCTCATGGCCGCCTGCGTCCCGGCAGGCATGGACGGCTGCAACGTCCAGCCGGAGCCGACGCCGACCCAATCATGATCATCATGCCCTTCGGGCAGCCATAGCCGTTCCGGCGGCAGCACCGCCTCCTGGTCCAGCGCCTCCACCCGGCCCTGGTGGCAGCGCCAGCAAGCGGCATAGACCTCGCCCATGCGCGCATCCAACGCCGTGACCAGATAGCGATAGTGATGGCGTCGATGAGCCCCCAGGGCCAGGGCCTGAAGCGTCGAGATGCCAATCAGGGGACGATCCAGGCCGAAGGCCAGCCCCTGGGCGGCCCCCGCCGCGATGCGCAGTCCGGTGAAGGAGCCGGGGCCTCGACCATAGGCGACGGCATCGAGGTCGGCAGGCGTCACGCCGGCCTCTTCGAGCACCTCGTCGACCATCGGCAGGAGGCGGCGGGTATGCGCCCTTGGGGCAAGCTCGAAACGGGAGATCAACTCGTCCGGACGGTCGTCTTGGCGGCGCAGCAGGGCGGCGGAACAGGCGCTCGAGGAGGCATCCAGGGCCAGCAGGATCGGCATGAGAGATACGCGATGATGGAAAATGTCGGGGCATTATACGACAACGGCCCGCACAATGCGGGCCGTTACCAGGACGAAGAAAAGCGTGGATTTGCGTCACGAGCGACGAGAGGTTGGTCACCGCCGGAGCACAGAGCCGAGCGCAGTAGCAAATCCGCCTTTTCTCAGCTATCGAGCGCCTCGATCACCTGGGCCGTGATGTCGTCGACGCTACCCACGCCCTCGACGCGATGATAGCGAGGCGCCACGTCGGGTTCCTGGTTGGCCCAATCCTGATAGTACTCGACCAGGGGGGCCGTCTGGTCGTGGTAGACGGACAGGCGGTTACGTACCGTGGCTTCGCTGTCGTCATCACGCTGAATCAGTGCCTCGCCGGTGACGTCATCCTTGCCCGCTTCGCGAGGCGGATTCAGGTCGACATGATAGACCCGGCCGGAAGCGGG
The DNA here is from genome assembly GCF_032334135.1 of Halomonas sp. I1. Taxonomy (NCBI): domain Bacteria; kingdom Pseudomonadati; phylum Pseudomonadota; class Gammaproteobacteria; order Oceanospirillales; family Halomonadaceae; genus Halomonas; species Halomonas sp. I1. The sequence goes on along the minus strand of NZ_JAVXUS010000007.1, from coordinate 36,352 downwards.
GTGGACACGACGACCCGCCAGACGATTGACGATTTCCTCGTCGGGCACGGCGATCTCGAGGACATGATCGATCTTCACACCGGCATCCTTCATGGCATCCGCCTGCGGAATGGTGCGCGGGAAGCCGTCGAACAGGAAGCCATTGACACAATCGGGCTGCGTGATGCGTTCCTTGACCAGGGAGATGATCAGGTCATCGGACACCAGACCGCCGGTCTCCATGATTTCCTTGACCTGGAGTCCCAGTTCGCTGCCTTCCTTGACGGCGGCACGCAGCATATCGCCGGTGGAAATCTGCGGAATGCCGAAGCGTTCGCAGATGAACTGGGCCTGGGTGCCCTTGCCGGCGCCGGGAGCGCCCAACAGGATCAAACGCATGTGACTTGCTCCTTGAAAACGGGAAGTGTCGTAGATTGAAAAAGGGAGAAGCGAACCATACCCGTGCCATTCTCGCCAGACAAGCGGCGCAAAACGCCGAGCCCCCATGAGGTTAAAAAAAAGCCTATATACCAAAACGTTAGGGTCACTAGCACTTTCGTCTTCCCGCCGCAGGCAGAAGCCCGCGGAGGCCATGACACCCACAGACAACGACGGCGCCTCTCGGCGCCGTCGTCATGGTCATGGCATCGACGCTTCTCAGAGCAGCAAGCGACGGATATCCGTCAGCACCTGTCCCAGGAAGGCGGTGAAGCGCGCCGCATCCGCACCATTGACCGCACGGTGGTCATAGGAAAGTGACAGCGGCATCATCAGCCGTGGCTGGAAGGCCTGACCATCCCATACCGGCTTGGTCTGGGACTTGGAGACGCCGAGGATGGCGACTTCCGGGGCATTGACGATGGGCGTGAAAGCCGTGCCGCCGATGGAGCCCAGGCTAGAGATGGTGAAGCAGCCACCGGTCATCTCCTCACGCTTGAGCTTCTTCGACTGCGCCTTGCCGGCCAGCTCGACGGACTCCTTGGCCAGATCGATCAGCGACTTCTGATCGGCGTCACGGATCACCGGCACCATCAGTCCGTCCGGCGTATCCACGGCGATGCCGATATGCACATACTTCTTGTGCACCACCGTCTCGCCGTCGCTCTTCAGGCTGACGTTGAACTGCGGGAACTTCCTGAGCGCGAAGGCACAAGCCTTGACCAGGAACGGCAGCGGCGTGAGCTTGGCTCCCTGGGCCTCCGCCTCGGCCTTCATGGACTTGCGGAAGGCCTCCAGCTCGGTGATGTCGGCCTCGTCGAACTGGGTCACATGGGGCAGGTTGACCCAACTGCGATGCAGGTTGGTCGCGCCCATCTTCATCAGGCGACCCATCGGCTGCTCCTCGACCTCGCCGAACTGGCTGAAGTCGACGTCGGGGATCGGCGGGATGCCTGAGCCACCCTCGGCGGCAGCCCCGGCGGGCGCCTTGGCCTGACCGGCCATCACCTGCTTGACGTAGGCGTGCACGTCTTCCTTGAGCACCCGGTCCTTGGGACCGCTGGGCTTGACAAGCCCCAGATCGACACCCAGTTCGCGAGCCAGCATGCGGACCGCCGGACCGGCATGCACCAGCTTGCCGTCGCGGGGCTTGTGAGCCGCCATCTCCGCCTCGGGGCTCGGCCGGCCAACCGGCGCGGCAGGCTTGTCATCGCTCGATTCACGCTTGGCACTCGGCGCCTCGGTCGGCTTCTGCTCAGCCTTCTTCGGTGCGGGCTTGGCGCCGGCGGTCTCGATGATGGCGATCACATCGCCTTCGGAGACGCTATCGCCCTCCTTGACCTTCAGCTCGACCAGCTTGCCCTTGTGGGGGCTCGGCACGTCCATGGAGGCCTTGTCGGATTCCAGCGTGATCAGAGGATCCTCTGCCTCGACCTCATCGCCCTCGGCGACCGCCAGTTCGATGATCGGCACGTCGCTGGCACCACCGAGATCCGGCACACGGACTTCCTTGCGCTCGGGCTCGCCGCCGGCGGACTCGTCGGAGGTCTCGGGCGCGGCATCGGCTTCCGGCTCGCTCGGTGACTCGGCGGCCGGGGCAGACTCGCTCGCCTCGCTCCCGCCCGACTCGCCGGCGATTTCCATGCTGCCGATCACGTCGCCTTCGGAGACGGTATCGCCTTCCTTGACCGTCAGGCTGACCAGCTTGCCGGCGTGAGGGCTCGGCACATCCATGGAAGCCTTGTCGGACTCCAGGGTAATCAGGGTATCCTCGGCATCGAGTGTATCGCCCTCGCTGGCCGCCACCTCGATGATCTCGACATCGGACGCACCACCGAGGTCGGGCACCTTGATATCCACGGTGCGGCTACCGCCACCGGACGCGGCGGCTGGCTCGGCCGGTGCCGCGTCGGCCGACGCGTCGTCCGGCGCGGGGCTCGACGCCGCCTCGGAGGCTTCTTCGCCATCGCCGGCGTCACCGCCGCCTTCGGCCTCGATTTCGACGATGCCGTCCCCCTCGGAGACGGTATCGCCCTCCTTGACCAGCACCTTCAGCACCTTGCCGCCCTGAGGCGACGGCACGTCCATGCTGGCCTTGTCGGATTCCAGTGTGATCAGGGTGTCCTCGGGCTCGATGACATCGCCTTCCGACACCGCGATCTCGATGATTTCGACATCGGTGTCGCCACCGATATCGGGCACTTTGATGATTTCGCTACTCAAGGTCGCGCTCCTTCAAACTCTTGACGGGGGCGGGCCCTGACGGCCCGCCATGCCACCGGATCGGTCGACGACTCACACCTCAAGCGGATTGGGCTTGTTGGGGTCGATGCCGTACTTCTCGATGGCCTCGGCCACGACCTTGCGATCGATCTCGCCACGATCGGCCAGCGCCTTGAGGGCGGCCACGGTGACGAAGTAGCGATTGACCTCGAAGAAGTGACGCAGCTTCTCGCGGGTATCGGAACGGCCATAACCATCGGTGCCCAGTACATGATAGTCGGTCGGTACCCAGGCGCGGACCTGGTCGGCGAACAACTTCATGTAGTCGGTAGAGGCGATGGCCGGCCCCTGCCGACCCTCCAGGCAAGCGGTGACGTGCGGCTTGCCCGGCTCTTCGGTCGGCTTGAGGAAGGCCTGACGATCGATTTCCAGAGCCTCGCGACGCAGCTCGTTGAAGCTGGTGACACTCCAGATATCGGCGCCCACGCCCCACTCCTCGGCGAGCAGCTCGGCAGCGGCCTCGACCTCGAGCAGGATGGTACCGGAGCCCATCAACTGGACGCGGGCCTTGTCGCCCTGCGTCTCGCGCAGCAGGTACATGCCCTTGATGATGCTTTCGGAAGGCACCTCCTCCAGGGCCGGCTGCTCGTAGTTCTCGTTCATCACCGTCAGGTAGTAGAAGCAGTTTTCCTTGTCGGCGTACATCCGCTTCAGGCCATCCTGGACGATGACCGCCACCTCATGGGCATAGGTGGGATCGTAGCTGCGGCAGTTCGGGATCATCGAGGCCTGCAGGTGGCTGTGGCCATCCTGGTGCTGAAGCCCCTCGCCATTCAGGGTCGTGCGCCCGGCGGTACCGCCGATCAGGAAGCCTCGTGCCTGCATGTCGCCGGCGGCCCAGGCCAGGTCGCCGATGCGCTGGAAGCCGAACATCGAGTAGTAGATGTAGAACGGCAGCAGCGGCAGGCCATGGTTGCTGTAAGAGGTCGCGGCAGCAATCCAGGACGACATGGCACCGGCCTCAGTGATGCCTTCCTCGAGGACCTGACCCGCCTGGTCCTCGCGATAGAACATCAACTGGCCCTTGTCCATGGGCTCGTACTTCTGCCCCTCGGAGGTATAGATGCCAAGCTGGCGGAACATGCCTTCCATGCCGAAGGTGCGTGCCTCATCGGGCACGATCGGCACGACCCGCTTGCCGATCTTCTTGTCCTTGACCAGGCCATTGAGGATCCGCACGAAGGCCATGGTCGTGGAGACTTCACGACCCTTGGAGCCACTCAGCTGCGAGGCAAAGGTCTTGTCCTCCAGGGACGGAATCTCGAGCGCCTCGAAGTCCGGATTGCGTGCGGGCAGGTAGCCGCCCAGACGCTCGCGCTGGAGATGCATGTACTTCATCTCCGGGCTGTCGTCGTCCGGCTTGTAGTAAGGCATCTCGTTTTCGATCTGCTCGTCGGAGACCGGGATGCCGAAACGATCACGGAAGTTCTTGAGGACTTCAGGATCGTCGATGGACTTGACCTGGTGGGCCTCGTTGTCGGCTTCGCCGCCGGCGGCACCCAGACCATAACCCTTGACGGTGTGCGCCAGGATCACGGTGGGACGACCGTTGGCGTTGTGGAAGGCTTCATGATAGGCGGCGTAGATCTTGAACGGGTCATGACCGCCACGGTTGAGCTTCCAGATGTCCTCGTCGGACATGTCCTTGACCAGTTCGGCGGTCTCGGGATACTTGCCGAAGAAGTGCTCCCGGGTATAGGCGCCGCCGTTGGCCTTGTAGTTCTGGTATTCGCCGTCGACCGCCTCGTCCATGCGCTTCTGCAGGATACCCTTCTTGTCCTTCTCGAAGAGCGGGTCCCACAGTCGGCCCCAGACCACCTTGATGACGTTCCAGCCGGCACCGCGGAACACACCCTCGAGCTCGTCCATGATGCGCGAATTGCCACGCACCGGACCATCCAGACGCTGCAGGTTGCAATTGATGACGAAGTTCAGGTTGTCGAGCTTCTCGCGGCTGGCCAGATGAATGGCCCCCAGCGTCTCCGGCTCGTCGCACTCGCCATCCCCGAGGAAGGCCCAGACCTTGCGGTCCTGCATCGGCTGCAGACCACGCTGGTCGAGATACTTCATGACGTGGGCCTGGTAAATGGCCATGATCGGCCCCAGCCCCATGGAAACCGTGGGCAGTTGCCAGAAGTCGGGCATCAGCCAGGGGTGCGGATAGGACGACAGGCCATCTCCATCCACCTCCTGGCGGAACTTGTCCATCTGGTCCTCGGTGAGCCGGCCCTCGAGGAAGGCACGGGCATAGACACCGGGGGAACTATGCCCCTGGATGAACACCAGGTCGCCCTTGAAATCGCCGTTGGCGGCGCGGAAGAAATGGTTGAAGCCCACGTCGTAGAGGGTCGCGCTGGACATGAAGCTGGCCAGGTGACCGCCGATTCCCTTGTTGGCCTTGTTGGCCCGGGTCACCATGGCAGCCATGTTCCAGCGGACCAGCGAACGGATGCGACGCTCCATGAACAGATCGCCCGGCATCGGCGCCTCACGATGCACCGGAATGGTGTTGCGATGCGGCGTCGTCACCGAGAAGGGCACTTGCATACCATCACGGCGATAGCGATCAGCCAGCCGGGTCATGAGGTACCGGGCCCGGTCCTCACCCTCGCGATCCAGAACCGACTCCAGGGAATCCAACCACTCCTGGGTTTCGACCGGATCGAGATCTTCTCGTGTCTCAAGACTCATAGACGTCTCTCCGAATGACGGTGGGGCGACAGCCCCGCAGCGAGGGGCGTGTGGCGCTCTTCTGTGGGAGGGCATGGAGGCGGCTCCACGCCATCTGCCAGATTTGTAGTCGTTTTACAAGACAACGCGACCAATGTCGGTGGGTGCGCTGACGATACCGTAAACACTCACTGCTGCCAATTGAAACAGACATGGAAATTTTTTTCAAAACCATGGTGACGCCCATAACTCGTGGCATAGCCGCGGCTCCATAGAGGATCTCACCAGTCATGGCGCGTTAGTAGAACAACTAGCTGGAGCCGGACTCGAAGGGCCCAGGCAGACGAAATGAATGTTTTTTTACGTACTATCGCGTCCCTTTTCCCAACATTTGGCGGAAATAGGCCCAATCGAAGGCTGGCCCTGGGTCGCTCTTGCGTAATGGCGCAACACGGGCATGACTGGTGATGCGATCAGGCGTGATGGCCGGGTAGTACACCAGCAGGCGCTGGGTGGCATGCACCAGGGAACGGTATTGCGCTTCGGTATAGGGCGTCACCTCATCCCCTTCCAGCTCTATGCCCACCGAAAAGTCGTTCAGCGCCCGGCGCCAGCGTTTGCCATCGCGCCACCAGGAGCGTCCAGCGTGCCAGGCGCGGGCCGTGAACGGCACGAACTGCACACAGGTGCCATCACGCCGGATCAACAAGTGAGCCGACACTCGCAACCCCTGAATCCCGGCGAAATAGGGGTGCACCTCAGGATCCAGGCGATTGGTGAACAGGCGCTCGATGGCATCCCCTGTGAAAACGCCCGGTGGCAGACTGATGGAATGCAGGACCAGCAAGGATACCTCTCCCTCCGGTCGCGCATCCTGATTGGGCGACGTCACACGACGCGCGTCCTCCAGCCACCCCTGGTCGATCGGCATGCTTTCCCCCTGACGTCGGTGCGTCGCTTTCCTCTATAATGAACGCCTCCCGCTTTCCAGCACAGAGACGATCCTCGCCATGCACTATCAGGATGCCCTCGCCGAAGAGATCCGCGACAGCGCCGCCCGGCTGCTGGCCGAGGATGTCGGCCCCGGCGATATCACCGCCGAACTGATTGCCGAGAAACACTGGGCCCGCGCCCGGGTGATCACCCGGGAGGACACCGTGTTGTGCGGCGTGGCCTGGGTCGACGAACTTTTCCGTCGCCTCGACCCCCGCGTCATCCTTCACTGGCAGGCCGCCGACGGCGACCGACTGAGCGCCGACCAGGTCTTCCTCGAGCTCGAAGGGCCGGCACGCAGTCTCCTGACCGGCGAGCGCGCGGCACTGAACCTGCTGCAGACGCTCTCCGGCACGGCCACCCGCACCCGTCACTACGTCGACCTGCTCGATGGAACGGGTGTTCGCGTGCTGGACACCCGCAAGACACTCCCCGGTCTTCGCCTGGCGCAGAAATACGCGGTGTCCTGCGGTGGCGGCCACAACCACCGTATCGGACTCTACGACGCCTTTCTGATCAAGGAGAATCACATCGCGTCCTGCGGCGGCATCGCGGCGGCCGTAAGAGAGGCAAGGGATATCGCCCGTGACCTGCCGGTAGAGGTCGAAGTGGAAAGCTTCGCAGAGCTCGACCAGGCCCTCGAGGCCGGCGCGGACGTGATCATGCTCGACAACTTCTCGCTGGACGATATGCGCGAGGCCGTGCGACGCACCGCGGGACGCGCCACGCTCGAGGCCTCGGGCAATGTCGACGAGACCACGCTCAAGGCCATCGCCGCCACAGGCGTGGACTGCATCTCCAGCGGCGCTCTGACCAAGGACGTCAAGGCGATCGATTTGTCGATGCGTGTCCTCGAGCTGAACGGCTGACGTCGTCAGGTCTCGACCGCCACCAACGATTTTTCCAGGATCCGACGGCGCAGTCGCTGGCCGCCGCGTTCGACCCACTCCTCACGTACGCGCCGCCAGCCACGGTGTTCCAGGCCATCGGCCAGCACCAGGCTGGCGGCGATATCGACCCGACCGGCGCCACGCTCGACCAGCAGGCGCTCGGCATGCACCAGCAGGGTCGAACCGATACCACGGCGGGCCAGCGAGGGCCATACGTAGAGCGACTCCACGCGATCATGTCGCAGATCGAGCTCCAGAAACCCGACGCAGCGACCATCACAGCTCGCCACCAGGGTGGTATAGAGCGCCTGTCGCGCTACCCAGGCACTGCCGTCTCTGGGCAACACGGCGGCCCAGGCCTCTCGGGCCTGCTGGTCGTAATAACCCATGGCCCCCTGCATTACGGCATGATGGAAGACCTCGGCCTGGTCGGCGCCGTCCTTCGCCTGAGCGAGACGATAAAAAATACGTGGCGTTTTCCGTTCCTGGGAGGCATCACGGCACGGAGTCTCCGATGCTCCCTCGATGTCGGCATGACGCATGCGTGACTTCCTGAGATGATGAAACCGCCCAGAGACTACACAAGCCAGGCCCCCGGGCCAATGCCCGAACGCGACAAGCCGTGGAACCGAGAATGCCCGCACCCCCTTGCCCCCCTGTCACCCTGACGCCCATCGGCCACATCGAGAGCGACTACCCCGACAAGTTCGGCGTGCCGCGCCAGCCCGGGCTCGCCGACGCCGCCCGAGCCCGCCTGGTACTGACCGCTCCCTTCGACGACCCCTTGGCGGTACGCGGCCTGGAGGCCTTCAGCCACCTCTGGATCACCTTTCTCTTCCACCTCAGTCCCGAACGCTGGACACCGCTGGTACGCCCGCCCCGCCTGGGCGGCAACGCCAGAATCGGCGTCTTCGCCAGCCGCAGCACCCACCGCCCCAATCGCCTGGGCCAGTCGCTGGTGGAGCTGGAAGGCATCGACACCGATGACTCAGGCGTACGCCTGCGGCTGCGCGGCGTCGACCTCGTCGACGGCACCCCGGTGCTGGATATCAAGCCCTACCTGCCCTGGGCGGAATCCCGCCCCGAGGCTCGCACCGGTTTCGCCCCCGCCCCACCGCCCCGCTTGCCGGTACGCATCAACCGCGCCGCACAGGCCGCCCTCGATACCCGACCCGACGCCGAGTCATTGCGCGCCCTGATTCATCAGGTGCTGGCCCAGGACCCGCGCCCCGCCTATCGCCGCGGCGCGGAAGAGCGCATCTACGGCGTACGATTGCGCGACGTGGACGTGCGCTTTCGAGCCCTCGAAGACTCGGGCGAGACACGACTGGAAGTCGTCGAGATCGTGATGGTGTAAGGGACAGCAACGACGAAGGGCCCCGCGGGGCCCTTCGTTCGGCATGGCGGTCGTCTTCAGCTGAAGTCGACGCCGATCCGCTTGCCGACTTCCTCATAAGCCTCGATCACACCACCCAGGCCCTGTCGGAAACGGTCCTTGTCGAGTTTCTCGCGGGTCTCGGCGTCCCACAGGCGGCAGCCGTCCGGGGAAAACTCGTCGCCCAGCACGATCCCGCCCTGGAAGAGGCCGAATTCGAGCTTGTAATCCACCAGCAGCAGGCCACCATCGGCAAACAGCTGCTTGAGGACATCATTGACCCGGTACGTCAGGGACTTCATTTCGGCGAGCTGCTCGGGCGTCGCCCAACCAAAGGTCTCCGCCAGCGACTCGTTGATCATCGGGTCGTGCAGGGCATCATCCTTGAGGAACAGTTCGAAGGTGGGGGGCGCCAGCTCGCTGCCCTCTTCCACGCCCAGGCGCTTGACCAGGCCGCCGGCGGCGATATTGCGGACCACGCACTCCACCGGCAGCATGTCGAGCTTCTTGACCACGCTCTCGGTATCGGAAAGCAGCCGCTCATAGTGGGTGGGAATTCCTGCTTCCTGCAGCTTCTCCATGATGAAGGCATTGAAGCGATTGTTGACCTTGCCCTTGCGCGCCAGCGACTCCATGCGCTCACCGTCGAAGGCGCTGGTGTCATCGCGAAAGTGCAGGATCAGACGATCGGGATCATCGGTGGCATACACCGACTTGGCCTTGCCGGCATAGAGTTCTTGACGCTTGTCCATGGGAGCCTCCAGGGCAATAGGATGTATAACCTTGGGGAAACACTGTTTAAATGCCTGCGCATGCGAATCGCTTCATTACGCGGTGCTCGAAAGCTCGCCTAACCCCTCGTTATGTCTCGCTTTCTGTGCTCCGTGCGCCTCGCGTGACCCACATGGATGTGGGAAATGCGATGGCCCGTCGGGAACGGGCCTAGCCATCACTATGCTCGGCTATTTCTTCAGCGTTTCCCTTGGCGTTGCCCGAGGTCGCGCGGGTGGCCTCGGGCATCTCTGTATGTTCAGCGGATCATCCGCCAGTCCAGCCCCTGATCCTGAGCGGCCACCGTCAGACGCGACGCCTCTCCGTCGAGCAGCGGGTCCAGCGCTTCCACGGCCAGCTCGGGGCGGTTGTTGTGCTCGGACAGATGCGAGCAGACGATGTGCTGCAGGCGGTCCAGGCCAAGCCGCTGCAACAGCCAGGCCGCCTGTTCATTGGCGAGGTGTCCCCAGTGGCCACCGACCCGGCGCTTCAGGCTCGGCGGATAAGGCCCCGTCTCCAATAACCGCACATCGTGATTGCATTCCAGCACCAAGGCATCGCAGCCATGGAAAGCCTCGACCACATGGGCGCTGGGGTGACCAAGATCGGTCAGCAGGCCGAGCCGCCGTCCGGAGGCGGAAAGACGAAACTGCACTGGCTCCCGGGCATCATGGGGCACGGTGACCGGGTCGACCTCGATTCCTCTGATCCGAAAGGGCGAGTGGGGCGTTATCCAGTGGCGATGCGGCAGTCGACCGGTGCGGCCCGCCATCCAGGTCCCCGGCGTCAGATAGACGGGCATGCCGTATTTCCTGGCCAGAGGGCCGACGCCATGCAGGTGATCGCCATGCTCATGGGTCACCAGCAAGGCGTCGAGCTGGCGTGGGTGCAGTCCGAGCCGCCCCAGTCGGCGCTCGGCCTCCTTGAGGCCAAAACCGCAATCGACCAGCAGGTGCGTCTCACCATCGCTGACCAGGGTCGCATTGCCCTTGCTGCCGCTGCCCAGGGACGCGAAGCGCAACCGGCCCGGGTCATCGAGCGGCGCCGTCATCAGCGCAGCAAGCCTCCGACCCGCTCCAGCAGTTCACGCCTGTCGTTCGACGCGAGGGGCGCATCGCCAGCGGCGCTGGCGCGTACCAGCGTCTGGTTCGCCCCCTGGCGGCTCAGGGCCAGACGCAGCCGGCTCGATTCCTCATCGAAATCCATCGAGGTCAGCGAATCCCAGAGCCCCCGACTACGCTCGCTGAGGGGCAGATAGTCGACCAGGAAGGAGTACGAGCCAAGGTCTCGCTCCACCAGCTGGCGACGCCCTTCCAGGGAAAAATCCGCCTCGAGTTGAGCGCTGAGTTCCGCCCAGGCACGTTCGATGCCGTAGGGCAGCATCAGTTGCCATTCTCCGTCACGCTGGGCCAGTCGCGGCGAGCGATCCTGCTGCCCCATCTGGCCCTGGGCCGAGAGCCCGGATGCGGTCGCGCTGGCCAGATTGCTGCGTTGCTCGAAGCGACGCTCAAGCGCCTTCAGGCAGCCGTCGACGGGAGCGCCTGCCTGCTCGCAACGGATCTCGCTCTCCCCCTGCTGCAACCCCGGGGCGACACTGATACGCCCCTGGTCGGTGTCCAGTACACCACGGCTATCGTCCCGAGATATCACGTTCAGCCCACGAGTGGTGGCGAAATCCTCGATTTCGGACCAGACGACGCCGGGAGTGGCCCCCACCACCAACCAGCGCTGGTCACCGGCCTCACGGCGAGCCACCTCACCGGCCGACACACCGCTGCCGGCATTCAGGGCGCGGGGGGGAGGCGCCCGAAAGTCGTCGCCCTGGGAGGCAAAAGCCCCGGGGGCATCCGGGACCGGCATGACATCGCGGTAACGGCGCGTATTGCGCGTATCGGGCAGCGCCAGGGGCGCGCCTTCCTCGGCCTTGGCATAATCGACGCTGCGGTTATCGTAGTAACCTTCTCGAGCGCAACCCGCCAGAGCCAAAGCGGCCAGCAGCGGCATCCATTTCAGCGCAGAGTTCATGCATCCACCTTGCATCATGTCATTGGAGATGGCCTCGGCCACCGCTCAGTCTTCGATCAGGCCCGCCAGCTGCAGGGCTTCGCTGACGGTAGAGTGATACTTCTCGGATAACCAGGTCAGCGGTAGACGGATGCCCGGCTCCAGCATGCCCATCCGGTTCAGGGCCCACTTGACCGGAATCGGGTTGGCCTCGATCCCCAGGTTGGTGTGCAGCGGCATCAACCGGGTATTGATCTGATGGGCCTTGTCGGTCTCGCCGGCAACGGCGGCGGCACACAGGTCATGCATGGCTCGAGGCGCGACATTGGCCGTCACCGAAATGTCGCCATGGCCCCCCATCAGCATGAAGTCACAGGCCGTGCCATCATCACCGGAATAGAGCATGAAATCACTGCCTTCGAGACGGGCGATCAGATCCTCGGCGCGCTCCAGGTTGCCGGTGGCATCCTTGAGGCCGACGATGTTGTCCACCTCGGCCAGACGCAGAACCGTCTCGTTATAGATATCGGAGCAGGTTCGGCCCGGCACGTTGTAGAGGATCACCGGCAGGTCGCTGGTCTCGGCAATGGCCTTGAAGTGCTGATAGAGGCCTTCCTGGGTCGGCTTGTTGTAATAGGGCGCCACGGTGAGGCAATAGTCGGCCCCGACCTCCTTGGCATAACGGGTCAGTTCCACCGCCTCGGTGGTGTTGTTGGAGCCGGTACCGGCAATCACCGGAATACGGCCACCGACCTCCTCCACCACGGCGCGAATCACGTCGAAGTGTTCGGCGAACGACATGGTCGTCGGTTCACCGGTGGTGCCCGCCGCGACGATGGCGTCGGTCCCGTTGTCGAGATGGAAGTGAACCAGGCGGCGCAGGGCCTCCCAGTCGATGTCGCCATTGACTTTCATCGGTGTCGCCAGCGCGACGATGCTACCCGTGATCATCCTCTACTCATCCTCCCGGCCTGCCTGATATACGCGGCCTCCGCGGGCTCGCGCCCGGTCGATGTCTCGCCGCCAGGGGTCAAATGGTACTCAGGGCGTCAAGGCCTGTACAGCGACGACTTTACAGTTCGGTCGCGGTTGCGTGTAATCAGGGTCCCCATTTCCTCACCAGCCCAGGAGACGCCATGAGCATCACCCTTGGTCAGCCCGTTCCCGACTTCACCGCCACCGCCACCGGCGACACCCAATTGACCCTGTCGGAGCTGCGCGGCAAGCAGGTCGTCGTCTACTTCTACCCCAAGGCGAGCACCCCCGGGTGCACCACCGAGGGAGGCGACTTCCGAGACAACAAGACGGCGTTCGATGCCGCCAACACAGTGATCATCGGCATCTCCCGGGACGGCATTCGCGCCCAGGAAAACTTCAAGGCCAAGCAGGACTTCAACTTCCCGTTGATCTCCGACAAGGACGAAGCCGTCTGCCGGTTGTTCGATGTCATCAAGCTCAAGAAACTGTACGGCAAGGAGCACCTGGGGATCGAGCGGAGCACCTTCCTGATCGATGTCGACGGCAACCTCGCCCGGGAGTGGCGGGGCGTCAAGGTCAAGGGCCATGTCGCCGAGGTACTGGAGGCCGCGCAGGCACTGCACGCCGGCGAATGACGTCCGGCCCCGGCGCTCTTAGGGAACGCTGAATAAATCGCCGAGCATCGTGAAGGCTAGGCCCGTTCCCGACGGGCCATCGCATTTCCCACATCCATGTGGGTCACGCAAGGCGCACGGAGCACAGAAAGCGAGACATAACGAGGGGTTAGGCGAGCTTTCGAGCACCGCGCACAAATTCGCCGGGAGCGAATTTGAACCGTCTTTAGACGGGCCCGCAGGGTAGCCGCCAAGGATGGCGGCTATAGCGCAGCGATTTGCATGCGCAGGCATTTAAGCAGTGTTTCCCTTACCCGTCGATGCCTTCACCGGTCTCAACGGGCGCTTCCGCCGATACTTCTTCGCGGCGTTGCTGAATCCCTCTCGGCCAGGCATAGACCAGCGCCTTGAGCAACGTCGCCAGCGGAATGGCGAAGAAGATCCCCCAGAACCCCCAGATACCGCCGAAGAACAGGACCGCCAGGATGATCGAGACCGGGTGCAGGTTGACCGCCTCGGAGAACAGCACCGGCACCAGGACATTGCCATCCAGCGCCTGGATAACGCCATAGGCGATCAGCACATAGGCAAACTGCTCGCTGATACCGAAATGAAAGCCCGCCACCGCCGCCACCGGCAGCGTGGCCACGGCCGCTCCGATATAGGGCACCAGTACCGAGAGCCCGACCAGCACGGCCAGCAATGCCGAATATGGCAGGCCGAAGCAGATGAAGGTGAAGAAGGCCACACTGCCGACGATGATGATCTCGATGAACTTGCCGCGTACATAGTTGGCGATCTGGTCATCCATTTCGTGCCAGATGCGTGTCATCAACTCACGGCGTTGCGGCAACAGCGACACCGTGAAGCCCACCAGGCGATCCCGGTCCTTGAGCATGAAAAACACCAGGATCGGTACCAGCACCAGATAGATGATCAGCGACAGCACGTTACCGAGCGACGACAGCGACAACGACAACGCACGCTGGCCAAGCTGGGTCATCTCGCGGCCCGCCATGCCGATCCAGGACTGGATCTGGTCCGGCGTCACCAGCTGCGGATAGCGGGCCTGGAGATCATCGAGCAGGGACTGCCCACTGGCGAACATCCGAGGGGTTTCCTGCAGCAGGTTGACCAACTGGTTCCAGATCAACGGCATCAGGATAAGCGCCATCGCCAGCAGCACGCCGAGAAAGCCGAGAAACACCAGCAACACCGCCAGCAAATGAGGCACCCGCCGGCGCGTCAGGCCATTGACGGCCCCCTGAAGCAGAAAGGCAATGACCAGTGCCGTCAGGAAGGGGGCCAGCATCTGCCCCAGCCATATCACCACGGCAAAGCCCAGGACCAGTACCAGCAGCAGGATGACGGCTTCCTCGTCGGAGAAATAACGCTCCATCCAGCCTCGAAGCAGTGACCTCAGGGTCATCGGGCATGCTCCCCTGCCTTGCGAATCCAGTAGTGATAGACGTCGCCTCGCTCTTCGCGGGCCGGCATCTCATGGTCACTCTGCGCGATGAAGGTTTCGAAGTCCCGCCAGGACCCCCCATCGGTCGCCATCACTTCCAGCAGCTCTCCCGGCTCCAGCCGGGCCAGGGCCTGCTTGGCCTTGAGCAAGGGCAGCGGACAGGGAAGACCACGTGCGTCGAGCACATCGTCGGGTTGCACAGTCATGTTGTCTCCCGGGAGAATGCTTGGGCATGCCGGATCGGCAGAGGCGCGCCTCCGACATGAACTCTTGGGATTTAAAGGCACTTTGTCGACTGAATCAATGTCGGATGGAAAGTGCCTCCCCCTGTTCCGTGACGAGGAAGCCATGCAACGTCGACCCTTAACCTGCCTCGGCATCGCGGCACTGTGTCTGGCACTGGCGACCCCGAGCGCTGCCCTCGATCTCGACCTCGAGCCGCCCGAGCTTCCCAGCCTGGTCAATGGCAATACCCAGGCCATCAGTGGTGAGGAGGTCAGGCTCGGCCGTGCCTGGCTTCGCCAGTTTCGAGCTCATGCGCCCATCTGGCAGGATCCTATCGCCCAGGCATACGTGGACGCCCTGGTGGCACGCCTGTTGCCCTACAGCTCGCTCGGCGGCATTCGCCCGATCTCCACCCTGGTTGCCAGCGACCAGCTCAATGCCTTCGCTGTGCCCGGCGGCGTCATCGGCATCAATGCCGGCTTGTTCGCCTTCTCCAAGCAGGAGGCCCCGATGGTCTCGGTGATCGCCCACGAGCTCGGCCACCTGTCGCAACGACATTACGCCCGTGGCAAGGCGCGTGCAGAGCAGACCCAGATTCCGGCCATGGCCGCCATGCTGGCCGGCATGCTGATCGCCGCCAGTGGTGGCGGCGACGCCGGCATTGCCGCCGCCATGGGCTCCCAGGCCGCCTTCATCCAGGACCAGTTGTCCTATTCACGACGTTTCGAGCACGAAGCCGATCGCACCGGCCTGCAGACCATGGCGGGAGCCGGTTACGACCCTCAGGCCATGGTCGACATGTTTCGCACCATGCAGCGCATGATCGCCCTGCAAGGCGGTAACCCGCCGGAATTCCTGCTGACCCACCCGATAACGGAGTCACGCATCAGCGATGCTCAGGGGCGGGTCGACCAGATGAATGTCGATGCCACTCGTGGAGAAAGCCTCGAGTATCAGCTGGTGCGAGCCAGGGCCCTGCTGGCCATCCATGACCGCGACCCTCGCCAGGCCACCACTCGGCAGGCCCGCGACTCGGCTCCCGAGGACGCTCGGCGCTACCTGCGGGCACTGATCGATGCCGAGCAGGGCCGCACCAGCGAGGCGCTGGATATCCTGGACGCCCTGGCGCGTCGACATCCCGATCTAGCGATGCTACCCGCCACGGCGGCCCAGGTCGCGCTGGAGGCTGGCCGCATCGACGACGCCATTTCACGCAGCCGACGGCAATTGCGCCTGATGCCGGGGTATGCGCCCACCTCACTGATACTGGGCGAAGCCCTGCTGCAACGCGATCCCGATGCGGCCTACCGCGTGCTTCACGACCTGGCCGGGCAGCATCCGGAGGATCCCCAGGTTTTCGCCCTGCTTGCCGAAGCCGCCGGCCACAGCGACCGCAAGGCCTGGGGCCACCTCGCCCGAGCCGAGCAGTTGCAGCTCACCGGCCACATCGACCGGGGCATCGAGCAGCTAGACGTCGCCAAGGACGTCGCCGAGCAATCCGGCGACACCAACGCCATCGCCCAGGCCGAACAGCGCCGCGACGCCTTCATCGGCTACCGGGAAACGATGGAAGACTTTCGTTAGAGCGACGAGCGACGAGCGACGAGCGACGAGCGACGAGCGACGAGCGACGAGCGACGAGCATCAGGGTCTCCTGCCACCCGGAGATCGCAACCTCAATCTCGCATCTCGCATCTCGCATCTCGAAGCTCGTTACCGACTAACCGAACACGACCTTGGCCACATCACGATAGTGACCGGCGAAGTGTACCGTGACACCTTCCCGCAGGTAGTCCGGCAACTCCTCGTAATCGCGACGGTTAGCATCGGGCAGGATCACCTCGAATATCTCGCTGCGCCGGGCAGCGATGATCTTTTCGCGGATCCCGCCGACCGGTAGCACCTGGCCCGTGAGCGTCAACTCGCCGGTCATGGCCAACGGCCTGTCGATGGGCTCGTGCCGCGCCAGGGACAGCAGCGCCGTGGTCATGGTCACGCCGGCCGACGGCCCATCCTTTGGCGTGGCCCCTTCGGGCACGTGCAGGTGCACGAAGGCCGAGTCGAAGAAGTCCGGCTCGGCGTCGTAATCGCCGAGGTGGCCAAGCACATAGCTGTAAGCGATGTTGGCCGACTCCTTCATCACCTCGCCCAGCTGGCCGGTCAGCTTGAAGCCACGATCCAGGGCATGCACCTTGCCGGCCTCCACGGAGAGGGTCG
The DNA here is from genome assembly GCF_032334135.1 of Halomonas sp. I1. Taxonomy (NCBI): domain Bacteria; kingdom Pseudomonadati; phylum Pseudomonadota; class Gammaproteobacteria; order Oceanospirillales; family Halomonadaceae; genus Halomonas; species Halomonas sp. I1. Next base: position 19,447 of record NZ_JAVXUS010000007.1, on the reverse strand, counting down.
CGCCCCCCATGGCGGTCCAGGCCAGGCCAGTGACCACGCCCTCGCCCTTCATGACCTTTTCCTTGCGGAAGGTCGGGGCCCCGAGGAATTCCTCGAGGTTCTTCACTGAAACCTTGATCGTCTGCTGACCATTCTCGAGCAGCTTGACCGCCGCCTTGCGCACGATGCGATGCAGCTGTTTCTCGAGCTGACGCACTCCTGCCTCGCGAGCATAGCCTTCGATGACCTGGCGCAGGGCCGCATCGGTGAGGTTGATGCGCTTCTTGGGAATGTGGTCGCGTTTCAGCAGCTTGGGCCAGAGGTGATGCTTGGCAATCGCCACTTTCTCCTCGGCGATATAGCCGGAGAGGCGGATCTGCTCCATGCGATCGAGCAAGGCGGGAGGCAGTGAATCCAGGGTGTTGGCGGTGCAGACGAACAACACCTTGGAGAGGTCGAGCCGGACATCCAGATAGTGGTCGAGGAAATCGACATTCTGTTCCGGGTCGAGCACCTCGAGCAGTGCCGAGGCGGGATCGCCCTGGAAGGACTGCCCCATCTTGTCGACTTCATCGAGCATGATGACCGGGTTCTCGACCTCGACTTCCTTGATCGCCTGGACCAGCTTGCCGGGCATGGCACCCACATAGGTCCGCCGGTGCCCCTTGATCTCAGCCTCGTCGCGCATGCCGCCCACCGAGAAGCGGTAGAACTGGCGCCCCAGAGCCTCGGCGATGGAGCGCCCCACCGAGGTCTTGCCGACCCCCGGGGGACCGACCAGCAGCAGGATGGAGCCGCCGACATCCCCCTTGAAGGTCCCTTCGGCGAGGAATTCGACGATGCGTTCCTTGACGTCCTTGAGGCCATCGTGATCGCGATCCAGCACCTTTCTGGCATGCGCCAGATCGAGTTGGTCATCGCTGGTGACGCCCCAGGGCAGCGAGGTCAGCCAGTCGAGATAGTGGCGCGTGGTGCCATACTCCGGCGATCCGGTCTCCAGCACGGAGAGCTTGTCCAGTTCGTCATTGATACGCTCCATGGCCCGTTCGGGTACCACCTTGTCGGTCAGCCGCGCCCGGAAGGTATCGACATCATTCTCGCGGTCATCCTTGGAAATGCCCAGTTCCCGCTGGATCACCTTGAGCTGCTCGCGCAGGAAGAACTCCCGCTGGCGCTCCTGCATCTGGGCGTTGACCTGCTCGCTGATCTCGCTCTGCAACTGAGCGACGTCGATCTCCTTGCGCAGCAACGGCAATACCTTCTGCATGCGCTCGATCACCGGCAGCGTCGCCAGCACATCCTGCAGCTCCGGCCCCTTGGCCGAGGTGATGGCCGCGGCAAAGTCGGTCAGCGGCCCCGGCTCATGAGGGCTGAAGCGATTGAGATAGTGCTTGAGTTCCTCGCCATAGAGGGGGTTGATCGGCAGCAGCTCCTTGATGCCGTTGATCAACGACATGGCGTAGGCGCGGGTCTCGTCGTCCTCGGCATCGACCGGTTCGCGGGGGTAGCTGACCTCGACGAGATAGGGCGGCTCCTTGGACAGCCAACGCTGAATGCGGAAACGACGCATGCCCTGAGCGATGAACTGCAGCTGCGACTCCTCGCCCTGCAGCTTGTGGACCTTGACCGCCGTACCGACCACCGGAAAATCGTCGTGGCCCAGCTCTTCGACCCCGGTTTCACCGACGAACGCCAGTCCTACCATCTGGTGTGGCGTATTGCCGACGCGGCGAATGGTTTCTTCCCAGCGCTCGCGATTGATCACCAATGGCTGAACCTGAGCGGGGAAGAAAGGACGGTTATGGATCGGCAGCAGATAGACCCGTTCGGGCAGGCTGTCACTGGCCGGGACCACGGCATGACCCGAACCGCTGGACTCGAATGTCTCATCGTTCTCGTCGGCCTGGACCCATTCCAGGCCATCCTGATCGAAACCTTGCTCGTTATCGTCGCTCATGCGTACCTCTATCCTGACAGGACGGGACTTTCGATCCCGTGATGATCACGGAATGCGGGCGACGAGCAAGAACTTCAAGTCATGGCAAGCGGCTGGACAGTGGCGGCAAGGGTCGACCATTGATGCGGACCTCGCCACTCACCACATCGACCTGTAGATCTTCGGTGCCCAACGGAAGCCCCAGCCACAGCGCCACCACCGCCGGCAGATCGCGCCACAGGAAGTCACCATCGAGGCGCTCGCGCCAGTCATGCCGCTCTTCCCGTGTCAGCAGCGCCTCCGGCTCGAGCGCTTCCAGATCGCGAGCATCGAAGATCAGTGCGCCATCCCCCTCCAGGGACAAGCCGAGCATCGGGCTGTCCAGATCGACCTCGAGCAGGTCCAGCCGGGGCGAATCGCGCATCAGGGCGCGGATATCGGCGGCCAGGTGGGCCAACAGGTCTCGACTCGTCACTTCACTACCGCCTCGGGCGGCCTCCCCCTTGAGATGCGTCAGCAACGACCGGAGGGCATCGGCATTGATCCGCGACAATTCACCCACGACCTTGCCGGTCATCAGCACCTGGTCGGCAGACATCACCTCGCCCAGAATCAGTTCGCCACGGATGCGCAGCTCCTGCTCGTCGAGCTCGGCCTTGCTGTGCAACATGAGTTCATCGGCATCCAGTTCGAGCGTCGGTGACCGCCAATGAACCCCCGAAATCTTGAGCAGGTCTCGCTGCGTGAAATGATAGGCGCCATCGATGTAGGCATAGCGACTCTCGAGCGTCACCGGTCCAGCCTCGAGGGTGGTATCGCCATCGTCGAGGCGGGCTGAGTCCAGGTGGGCACGCACCTTCCAGTCACCGAACTCCCCCTGTACCGACACCCGGGCACCATGCAGGGACAGGGTTCGGTTTTCCTGCCTCAGGACCAGAGGTGACAGCTCGAGGGCACCGTCGAAGGTACCGGATAGAGGATGATAACGGGCTTCCCAGGCCGGCGGTTTCCTGGCGACCTCGACCCGCGCCTGGCCGGTGCGCTCCCTATGCGGTTGCAGGTGGCCATCCATGCGCGTGCTCAGCAGACCATGGCGAGCCCGGTAGGTGATATCCAGATGCCAGCCATCGCCGAACAACGGCGCAATGTGGATGACCCCCGTGGACGTGAGCCAACCCTGGTCGGCCTCGCTGCGCCAGATTGACAGCTCCCCTCGTGCCTGAAGATCCTGAATGGCGCGGGCCAGTTCGCGTTCGAACATCAGGCTGGCGATCGTCTGAGCTACGGCCCAGGCAACGGCCACAGCCACGATCACCGGCACGATCAACCGTTCCTTGCGCATTCCCCGCTCCTTGTCCCCTTCTCGCGACGTCCTGTCACGGCGACACCGTCCGAGCCTTCCCGCAAGGCTCGGGTACTATGCGACTTAATGCAACCAGAACCACAAGTGCATAGTACTCCAGCCATAGATGCTGGCCAGCACATCATCGATCATGATGCCGAAGCCACCGGCGACACGCCGGTCGGCCCAACGAATCGGCCATGGCTTGAAGACATCGAAGACCCGGAAGACGACGAAGCCCCACAAGGCCGCTTCCCAGGAGAAAGGCACCGCGGTCATGGTCAGCCAGTAACCGACGAACTCGTCCCAGACGATACCGGAGTGATCGTGAACGCCCAGATCACGGGAGGTCTTGTCACATAGCCAGATGCCCCAGAAGAAGGTCACCGCCACCACGACCAGGTACCAGCCCAGCGGCAGCTCGGACATCAGCCAGTAACAGGGAATCGCCGCCAGGGTGCCGAAGGTCCCCGGGGCAAAAGGCACGGCACCGCTGCCGAAACCGAAGGCGAGGAAATGAGCCGGACGACGCCAGACGCTCTGTGGGGCGCGATTCATGGCGTCTCTCCCGGAAAATGCTGCCACCCCGGTGGCGACGACGCCTCGACACCGCTCAAGCCGGGCTCAGAGGTGAGATGTCCGATCACCGTCAACGGCAGCTCCAGCGCTGCCAGCCGATGTCGCGCCTCTTCGAGGCATTCCGGTGGCAGGCTCACCAACAGCTCATAGTCGTCGCCACCACGTAATGCCGCCTGTCGAGCCCCCTGCTCGCCCAGCGCCTTGACGAGTCCCTCGGCCAAGGGCAGTGCGTCGGGCGTCAGCACCGCGCCGCCCCCGGACGCCTGGCGCAGGTGGCCGAGGTCCGCCAGCAGTCCATCGGAGATATCGATGGCCGAGCTGGCCAAACCGCGTAGCGCCACGCCCGCCGCCAGCCTCGGCTGAGGCAGCAGATAACGACGAAGCAGCGGAGAAGCGAGATCGCGATCGCCTTCCCACCAGCGGGAAAGGCCGCCAGCCCCGCCGCCCAGACAACCGGTGACCGCCAGATAGTCGCCCGGTCTTGCCCCGGCACGCGTCAGCGCCGCCGCCGGCGGGACCTCGCCCATCACGGTGACACCGACGGCTAGCTCACCGCGGCTCACGTCGCCGCCCGTCAGGACGACCCCGGTGGTACGGCAGAGGGCATGAAAACCGCTCGCAAAAGCCGCTACCCAATCGCCATCGGCTTCCGGCAGCGTCAGCGACATGACGCACCAGCGTGCTCGAGCCCCCATCGCCGCCAGGTCACTGAGGCTCACCGCCAATGCCCGGTGTCCGATGGCATCCGGAGGCGCGGAGGCGGGGAAATGCACGTCGGCCACGGATGTATCGACACTGACCACCAGCCGCTCGCCCGGCGTGGGGTCGAGCAGGGCACAATCATCGCCGACGCCCAGCGCCACGCCTGTCTCCGTGCCGGTCGGCGCGGGCGCAAGATAACGGGTGATCAGTTCGAATTCGCTATGCATCCGGTCAACCGCCTTCAGCGACGACGCGCCTTGACCTCGGAGGCACGCAGCCGGGCGGCAAGCTTGTCGAGAATGCCATTGACATACTTGTGCCCCTCGGTGGCGCCGAACGACTTGGCCAGCTCGACACCTTCGTTGATGACCGCGCGGTAAGGCACCTCGAGACGGTAGGCCAGTTCAAAGGTTCCGAGGCGAAGAATGGCCAGCTCGATGGCATCCAGATCCTCGAGACGGCGGTCGAGAACGGGCGCGAGCTGCTCATCGATCTCCTCGTGATGGCCCGCCACACCGGTCAGGAGCTCATGGAACAGCGCCAGGTCGGCGATTTCCATGACCTTGTGCCAGTTCTCGTGGTCTTCCAGGTCCTCATCGGCGACCTGGCCACGGAACTCGGCCTCCACGGCAGCCATCGACTTGCCGGTCATCCGCCATTGGTACAACCCCTGCACAGCAAGCTCACGAGCGGCACGACGTGACTGCTGGGCCCTGGAAGGCTCGCGTTCTCGCCCGCTCATTGCTCACCCCCTTCGGATGACGTATCGAAGCAGCGCATCAACGAGACCATCTCCATCGCCGCCATGGCGGCTTCGGTGCCCTTGTTGCCCGCCTTGGTACCGGCTCGCTCGATGGCCTGCTCGATCGAGTTGACGGTCAGCACGCCATTCGCGACCGGCGTCTCGAACTCGAGCTGCAGGCGACTCAAGGCCGAGTTGCACTCACCGGCCACATGCTCGAAGTGCGGCGTGCCACCGCGGATCACCGCGCCCAGGGCGATGACCGCATCGGGACGAGCCACTCGCAGCGCCCGCTGGATCGCCAACGGCAACTCCCAGGCACCCGGCGTGTGCACGATATCGATATGCTCCTCATCCACGCCATGACGCACCAGGCTATCCACCGCCCCTTCCACCAGGCTATCGACCACATGATGGTTGAAACGACCGACCACGATCACATAGCGGCCATCGACATCGACGAAGCTTCCTTCGACTTGAGAAATCGGTTGCATGGTTCTTTCCTGATGAATCCGATCATGCGCGCCCCTCGAGGGGCGCGCTTGCGTATATCCGACGCGGGACGTTCAGATGTCGCCCTCGCCATCGCGGGTCGACGTCTCGCCGGGCTCCACCCGCTCGACCACTTCCAGGTCGAAGCCGGACAGCGCCGAAAAGCGCCAGGGGGAGCTCAGCAGGCGCATCCGCCCCACACCGAGATCGCGAAGAATCTGCGAGCCGGTCCCGATGGTCAGGTAATTCCCGGCGCCATCCGAATCGGTGGAGCGTGGCGCCCGGCGACGTTCGAGAAAGAGGTCGAGCAGCTCGTTCAGGTCCTGCCGAGGACGACCATCATCGAGCAGCACGAAGACACCATGCTCGGCATGGGCAATTTCAGCCACCGCCTCGTGTGCGGTCCAGCTATCGTGCTCGCCCTTCTGCAACGACAGCAGATCCCGCATGACGTTGGCCAGGTGAACGCGCACCGTGGTGATCGCCTCCGGGCTCGGCTGACCCTTGACCAGGGCCAGGTGATGCGCCCCCTGGATGCGATCCCGGAAGACGTGCAGCGTCAGTTCACCATGCGGTGTCTGGACGGGCATGGACTCCACGGGCTCGACGGTCTGCTCATTGTGGATACGGTAATGAATCAGCTCGGCGATGGTGCCCATCTTCAGGCCATGCTCCCGGGCGAAGTCTTCCAGCTCGGGGCGCCTGGCCATGCTGCCGTCCTCGTTCATCACCTCGCAGATGACACCACTGGGGTCCAGCCCCGCCAGGGCGGACAGGTCGCAGGCCGCCTCGGTGTGGCCGGCACGCCGCAGCACACCGCCCGGCTCCGCCATCAAGGGAAAGATGTGGCCGGGCTGGACGAGATCCTCTGGCTTGGCGTCACGCGCCGCCGCCGCCTGCACCGTACGCGCCCGATCAGCGGCCGAAATACCGGTGGTCACACCCTCGGCCGCCTCGATGGACAACGTGAACTTGGTACCGAACCCGGAGCCGTTGCCGCTGACCATCAAGGGCAGTTGCAGACGCTCGCAACGCGCGCGCGTCATCGGCAGGCAGATCAACCCCCGAGCATGGCGCGCCATGAAGTTGATGTGCTCGGCCTCGACCTTCTCCGCGGCCATGATGATGTCGCCTTCATTCTCGCGATCCTCATCATCCATCAGGATCACCATCCGCCCTTGGCGGATATCCTCGATCAGCTCTGGAATGGGGGAAAGTCCCCCGGAAGAGGAGTGCACCATGGAGTCTCCGTAATTGAGCGTGGCGACTGTCGCATCAGAAAGACGCGGGGGTCGCCATCGGGCGTCGCCCGATTCGAAACCGCGTCAGGGTACCGTGGCAGGAACGCCGGCGCCAGTAAATCGGCTCGTGGATGCGGACGCGGCGCTAGGACACTAGCATCACCGGGGAACGGCGATGATCCGCCAGTCGTTACCGACGGCACGGATATCACGGATATCGAGTGGCCGCTGCTCGTCCATCCGCGTCAGGCCCGGCAACTCGAACAGCGGACGGGCCTCGCCGCCAAGCAGGGTCGGCGCCACGAACAACTGCATCTCATCGATCAGGCCGGCGTCCAGCATCGCGCCGGCCAGGGTGGCACCGGTTTCCAGCAGCACCTCGTTGGCCACCTCATGCTCGGCGAGATATGTCAGCAAGGACGCCAGATCGACGTGCCCTTCCGCCCCGGCCGGCAACACCACGACCTCGGCGCCGGCCTCCTCGAGCCGCTCGCGATGCTCATCGTCATGGTCGTCCACTGTCGCCACCAGGGTACGTCCCGGCTCGCGCAAGCAGGCTGCCGCCTGCGGCAAGCGCAGCCGGGAGTCTACCACCACACGCAGCGGCTGACGCTCGGCGATCGCCTCGGCATTATCCAGTTCGAGCTGCTCGGCCCGCACGGTCAGGCGCGAGTTGTCGAAAATGACCGACTCGACACCGGTCATCACCGCGCTGGAGCGCGCCCTCAGGCGCTGCACTTCACGTCGGGCATACGGGCCGGTGATCCACTGAGACTCGCCGGAACGCATCGCGGTGCGGCCATCGAGGCTCATGGCCATCTTTAGCCGAACGAAGGGACGCCCACGGGCCATGCGTGCAATGAACCCGGGGTTGAGCTCGCGCGCTTCGTTCTCCAGCACGCCTTCCACGACCTCGACACCCGCACGGCGCAGGTGCTCGATGCCACGTCCCGCCACCAGGGGGTTGGGGTCACGCATGGCCACGACGACCCTGACCACGCCGGCCTCGGCCAGCGCCACCGCACAAGGACCGGTACGCCCCTGGTGGGAGCAGGGTTCGAGGGAGACATAGGCCGTGGCGCCCCTTGCCGCTTCACCGGCCTGGCGCAAGGCATGGATCTCAGCATGAGGCTCACCCGCACGCTCATGCCACCCCTCCCCCACGAGTCGCCCCTCCTTGACCAGGACGCAACCGACCCGGGGATTGGGATGCGTGGTATAGAGCCCATGGCGTGCCAGTTGAATCGCACGTGCCATCCAGGCTTCAGGTGGCGCAGGCGACGTCATGACTCCCCCGATCCGTCGGGGCGGAAGCTGGGCTCCTGGGCCAGTCGATCGATTTCGGCACGAAACTCATCGATATCCTGAAAACTGCGATATACCGAAGCGAAACGAATATAGGCCACCTGATCGAGGCGCTTCAGGGCATGCATGACTTCCTCGCCGACATCCCGGCCATGCACCTCACGCTCACCGCGCGCCCTGAGGGTCTGGCGAATGCGTTCGACGGCAGCCTCGATGGACTCGGCACTGACCGGTCGCTTTTCCAGGGCACGAAGCATGCCGGCACGCAGCTTTCTTTCATCGAAGAGTTCCCGAGAACCATCCGACTTGATCACCCGCGGCATGATCAGCTCGGCGGTTTCATACGTGGTAAAACGCTCGCTGCACCCCGCGCACTGACGCCGGCGACGTACCTGATCACCATCCGCGACCAGACGTGAGTCGGTCACCCGTGTGTCATTGGCGCCACAAAAGGGGCAGTGCATAGCGATCACCCGACATCGATGGAGGAAGTGACGTGTCGCCATATTGTAACGGTTTGAAGCCGTAGCGCCCAGTTAAGCCGCCACTCGGCGCCCGACGTCACGCGACAGCTCAAGGCTTTCCTGACGACGTATCCCGCCCCAGCGAAAACGGGGATGCCTGATGGCATCCCCGTTTTCGGCCGGTACTGTCGAGCCGGCTCAGCTGGTTGCTGCTTCCAGCTTGTCGAGTTCGGCCTTCAATTCATTGGAATACGCCGTGCGTGCCGTCTGGGCAATCGCAAGGCGCTGCTGCAGCTGCTGAATTTCCTGATCGGTAACACGCAGGTTGACGACCTGTTGACGTGCCGATTCACTGAGCTGATCCAGCGGGTACTCCTTGCCATCGATCGTGACCGTCTGTGCCTGAGCTTGTGCTTGTGCTTGCTCCTGAACGGCTTCCGTCTGTTTCTTTTGCGCCATCATTGGCCTCCTTGTTCAACAATGCATTGGGCACCTTGTCGTATGCCCGGAAGTGAGCATAACACGTCAAACGCAGGATAAATCTCGACCTGCATCAAGAATCATGACCTACCAACCGCCGGGTCCCTGGCTGGCCGCAAGGAGCTTCACGTGTCACCAACGCTGAGGTACCGGTCAATCACGGTACCCATCAGCATTCAGCGACTGCCAGCGCCAAGTATCCGCCATCATCTCATCCAGCCCCCTTTCAGCCGTCCACCCGAGTTCATCTCTTGCCTTGGAAGCATCGGCCCAGAAAGCAGCCAGATCGCCGGCCCGGCGCTCGCCAAAGCGATACGCGATATCCACCCCGGTAACCCGAGTAAAACTGTTGACCATTTCCATGACCGAAACCCCCTTGCCGGTTCCCAGGTTATAGGCCGAAACCCCCGAACGATTCACCTGGAGCGCCTTGAGGTGTCCCACGGCCAGATCCACTACATGGAGATAGTCCCGCTCACAGGTACCATCAGCCGTCGGATAATCATTACCGAAAATCGTCAGCTCCTTGCGCCGGCCAACGGCCACCTGAGCGATAAAGGGCATCAGGTTATTGGGTATACCCAGGGGGTCCTCACCGATCATCCCGGATGGATGGGCACCGATGGGGTTGAAATAGCGCAGCAATATCACCGACCACCGAGAATCTGCACTGGCCAGATCTTCCAGCACACGCTCCACCATCCCCTTGGAGGTTCCATAAGGGTTGGATGTCGTACCACGAGGCATATGTTCCAGATAGGGAACCGGAGCCTCGATACCGTAAACGGTCGCCGAGGAACTGAAGACGATGCGATAGACGCCTGCCGCTGCCATGGCCTGACAAAGCACCAGGGTACCATTCACGTTGTTTTCATAGTATTCCAGCGGTTTCTCGACACTTTCACCGACAGCCTTGAGGCCGGCAAAGTGAATCACGGCGTCAATATCATGCTCGACGAATACGGCATCCAGGGCCTCACGGTCACGGATATCACACTCGGTGAAAGCGATAGGCCTGCCGGCGATGTGCTCGACTCTGGACAGAGCCTCCCTGGAGCCATTGCAGAGATTATCGACTACCACGACATCATGGCCTGCCGCGAGCAGCTCGACAACGGTATGTGAACCGATGTAGCCCGCGCCCCCCGTCACCAGAATCTGCATAAGTTGTTCACCTTGAATCGATCATTCTTGCCGCTTTATCGAGCATCGTACTGAAAGATGCCGCGCCATACCGTGAGAAAGAGAATCTTGAGATCCAGCCATATCGACCAGTTATCGATGTACCAGAGATCATGCTCGATACGCTCATGCAGGTCGGTGTCGCCTCTCCAGCCATGTACCTGGGCCCAGCCGGTAATTCCCGCCTGCACCATGTGCTTCTGCATATAACCGGGAATTTCGTGCTTGAACCGCTCGACGAAAACGGTACGTTCAGGACGAGGACCGACCAGCGACATCTCACCCTTGAGCACATTGATCAACTGCGGCAGTTCATCGAGACTGACGCGCCGCAGAAAGCGTCCCACCATAGTGGCCTGCTTGTTCTGCGCATTTCCCCAGCACACGCCATCGCGCTCGTTATCCACCGCCATGCTGCGAAACTTGAGCATCTGAAAGCGCTGGCCATTCCAGCTCATGCGCTCCTGGCGATACAACACCGGGCCTCGCGACGTCAGCCTGACGGAAAGCGCGATGACCAACATCAGCGGTGAGAGCAGGACCAGCGCCATCCCGGCCAGAAGCTTGTCTTCCATAGCCTTGAGGAAACGTGCCCTGCCGCTCATGGGGCTACAGCTCATATCGAACGCATATAGCCCCGCCACCGTGGAAATATCATGGTTCAGAAGGCGAATGCCCCGCATGTCCGGCATATAACGAATATTGCCGATACAGTGATCCAGGTCATTGAGAAGCCGCTCGACCAGGTTCCCGCGTGATAGTGGTAGACACACCCAGATCTCGTCGCTGACCAGGCCGGCATCTCGCTCACTGTCGAATGCACAGCAGTCGTCGACGTTGAAATGTTGGCAGCCGCTGGCATCCATCAGGCGTACTGCCCGGATGTCGAACCCTGCCGACGGCTGGGCGGAAATCTGTCGATGAGCCCTCAGACAGGATTCCAGGTCACCGATCAGGATAACGTTCTTGCGGTTGCGCCCATGGCTTCTCAGCCGGTTCAACAGTGGATAGGCGACGGTGCGTATGCCGACACACATGATGAAGGCACTGAGAAGCCACATCCCGAGCCACAGGCGTGAGAACTCAGCCCCCGTCTTGGTGAAGTAGAGGTACGTGAAGATGGTGCCGCCCAGGATGATGAAGGCATGCACGATCCTCACTACCAGCTCGACACGCACCGCGCCGCGCCAGGAACGATAGAGGCCACAGGAGCCGAAGATCACCATTCCCAGCAGCATGCCGGACAGCATCATCCACTGATAACGCTCGACCATGCTTGCGAGAGAACCGAAACGCAGCCAGTAAGCCAGGAAGCCACCGATCAGCAACGAACATGCATCAGCGAAACGGGCTGCTATATGAGAGTAAGCTTCGAAGCCCGAAAGCGTCTTGGCGGTTCTTGGCATATCAGGGATACCGCCTTGTCAGCTCATCATGCGAACAGCCCGGATGCCTGCGTAGGCCATCGCGAAATGCCTCGCCGCATAGCCGTAGATACCGACGCTTCTGCGGATAATGGCGCGCGGCCAGCAACCAGCTTAGCATTTTTACTGGCACAACTAGCGGAAACCAAGGGCCGGCAGCGACACGATACATTACCAGGCCATTGCGATAGGTATAGTAAGCTTTCCAGAGTGGTGAATAACGCACCACCTCCCCCTGGAATGTCGAACAATCATGTATAAAACGTACGCCTGGCAGAAAGACATGGCGGCCCCCAGCCTTGCGCAGGGCCAATGTATAGATAATGTCGTCACCATAGATGAATAGCTCACCTCTCGGCAGCCCGATTCGCTGCACCACTTCGGCACGAATGAAGCACCCCACGAAGGAGGAAGAATCAATCTCCAGAGGATTTTCGTCGGCATAGTGATGATCTGCCAGGTGAAAGCCTTCGCGGGAGCGACCAGTCAGCGTGCCCAGCAGCGTTCGCCATAGCAGTCGCCCATGCCAGAACGGATTCCAGCTCGGCCGATTCATTTCGCAGATACCGCCATCCGGATAGTAGACCGCGGCCGCGGCCCCATCGACACCGTCCAGGTCCTGCTCCACGAAAGCACGCAGTGCACCGGATGCCGGGCGTGCATCGTCATCGAAGCACACCAGCCAATCGGCCTGAAAGGTGTCGAGAGCGACCCGGAAGCCAAGCTCGAACCCCCCGGCTCCCCCCAGGTTACGCTCCGGCGTCACCACCTCGAGGCGCGGATCATCCAGGCTGGCCAACCACTCCCGACTGCCATCGGTCGAGCCATTGTCCACCACCACCAGCCCGGCAACGGGTTCATCGAGAACTGCCGCGATCCCCTGCCTGAGGTGTTCGCAACGATTGAAGGAAACGATCACCGCCACCAGCCGAATGGGGGCAGGTGGCGGCGTCAAGGTCGTCTGTTTGTCAGCCATTTCGTCTGCTAGTCACTGTATGGCCTATGCCTCGACGAAAAACGCCGGGATGGGCTCGTCATTCTTGAGACGTTCGAGGAAGCCACGAGCCGTATCCAGTGCCTCTCGGATGGTGACGTCCATATCGAGATAGCGGTAGGTGCCCAGGCGTCCCACGAACGTTACCTTGTCGAGCTGTCGAGCCTTTTCGACATACTTGGCCAGCAATGCCTTCTCGTCTACCAGGCGAATGGGGTAGTAGGGCACGTCGTCAGGTCCACAGGCTCGACTGTACTCACGATAACACACACTGCCCTCGTGCTCTTCCCAGGGAGAGAAATGCTTGTGCTCGGTGATGCGCGTATAAGGCACTGATTCTTCACCATAGTTCATCACCGCACAGCCCTGGTAATCGCCCTGGTAGGTGAAGCGCTCGAAGTCCAGGGTCCGGTACCCGAGTCGACCCAGTTCATTGTCGAAAAAGCCATCCAACGGCCCCGAATAGAAGACATGATCATACCCAGCGGCTTGACCACGCTCGAAGCGGGTATTCAGGTGCACATCGATATTCGGATGGTCGAGGATAGCCGCTACCAGCTTGGTATAGCCTTCTTCCGGCATGCCCTGGAAACGATGGAAGAAATAGTTGTCGCTGTAGTTGAAACGCACCGGCAACCGCTTGAGGATGCTGGCCGGCAGCTTGCTAGGATGACAGCCCCACTGCTTCTGGGTGTACCCCTTGAAGAAAGCTTCATAGAGGTCCCGGCCAACAAAGCGCAGCGCCTGTTCCTCGAAGGTCTGCGGATCCTCGATCGTGGTATCCGCCTGCTCCTCGATAAACTCACGCGCTTCGTCGGGCCGCATGGTCCTGTCGAAGAACTGATTGATCGTATGAAGATTGATCGGTAGCGAAAAGACTTGGCCCTTGGAGGTGGTCTTCACCCGGTTCACATAGGGCTTGAAGCTCATGAACCGATTGACGTACTCCCACACCTCCTGGTCATCGGTATGAAAGATATGCGGGCCATAGACATGGACCATCACCCCGGTCTCCGCATCACGCTCGGTATGACAGTTACCGGCAATATGCGAGCGGGCATCCACGATGGTGACCTCGTGGCCAGCCTCGGCAAGCTCGCGACCGATCACCGCGCCGGAGAAGCCAGCACCAACTAGACAGCACCTCATTTTCCACCCCATATCCTGGCCAACAGAGCACCAGGACGCCATTTCCTGAGTTTCGGGTACCAGTGGCTCAACTTCTCTCCCAAACGGTTGGAGTGTAGCCCCGGCTCCGCAGCAGCCAGCATATGCCCCAATGTCAACGAACCTTCATCCATTGCCTGTCGAATGTGACGATTGATGATCAGGGAACGATAGTGTTGATGACTCAGAGCCTTCGATATGGAATTATCGGAGCTGTCACCTCGTGACCCCATCCGCACATGATAATAGGCAGTCGTATTGGGCACGTAGGCGATATCGAAGTGACGAACAAAGCGAAGATTGAATTCCCAGTCTCCTACGACGGGCAGCGTTTCGTCATACCCTTCGAGCAATTCCAGCGCTTTTTTCGAATACACAAAGGCGATTGGCATAAAGGGGTTATTCTGAGCTACTCGAGGGATGGTGAACGAAGTCACCTCCGGCAAAAAGACAGACGTCTTTCGTGTAATAAGCTCATCCCCTTCCACGCCCTCCATCACCTTGATGGTACGAGCCACCACTCCCTGTACGCTACCGGCCTTCTGGCTTTCCAAGGCATTAACACACACTTCCAGGAAGTCCGGGGCCCAGCTGTCATCATCATCATGAATAACATAGTAGTCCGCTGAACAGTCACACAGCCCGACGTTGCTGGCCGCTTCCATTCCAACTGAGAAGGCATTATGCATGATAGATATCTGGGGGCGAATATCATCGCCAAGAGCAGCGACCACTTTGTCGACCTCCCCTGGGACTCCACCATCGTTGACCACGGTACAGTGCCAGTCAGGGTAAGTCTGGCTAGCCACGCTCTGGAGCGCACGGGCGAGGAACAGGGGACGATTCTTGGTCCTCATGACAACTTGCACACGGGGGCCTATCATTCAGGAGTTACCTCATCCGCGACATGACAATGTCGGTGACACGATCATGATCACTGGCATCGACAACATAGTAATCACAGTACCTATCCGCCATCAGCTCTTGCAGCCTTCGATTAAACTCATGTTCTCTTCGGTGAAATTGACTAAATTCGAAAAGCTGACGCAAATCATAACCCTTTTTTGCAAGTGGCGACTTGTCCACTAGTGCTATGACTGTGAGGCCGTGAGTCCAGCGCAAGGCATCGAGGTACTCAACAGCCTCTTCTCCCATGGTGAACAACATGCAATTGTCTTGCGCATGATATGCCGCCAGATCTCCCAGGAAAAAATGCCAACGATGGCGGGCAACGGCAGGATTATCGCGCCGGTAGCCCAACACCATGTCCTTACCATCCCCGAAGTCAATCTCATTTGACTCCAATATGTCGCCGTGGACGGCAGCACCCGGGAGGTTGGCACAAGATTTACGAACTTGCTGCTTGATAGTGCCATCCAGGGAGCAGATGACCACAAGCGGCATCGGAATCCTCTTGCAGAAGTCGGCAGGCTCACTGGGTGCCAACACCAGAGAGTGCCAGGCATTAGCCTGGGATTCCAAACTTAGTTCCAAAGAGTCAACAAACTGAAGCCTAAACTCATCATAGTTCGTGTCAACATAACCTCGATACTCTTCCTGACTCATTGCACCGATACTGGCCAGTGACTGCTTTAGCGACAAGGCCCGAGGCGATATCTTGCGTGCAAAAAACTGTGTTTCACCCAACAACTCAGGCAATGCATCATCATAATAGACACGTGGAACGCCCTTACTATTGAACTGGTAGCGTGTCAGTGGCGCCATACTAATCTCATGGCTTGAAACGAGATTGGCTACAAGAGTCTGGAAGAACAGTTCATCGGGGACCCAAGTCCGACGGTAGAAGCTAACCATCTCCTCATTTTCATCGATCAAACGCAGAACGGCATCGACTGTCTTGGTACGAAGGCACCACCATTGAGATCCCATATGGGCCGTATGCCCCAAGGGAAGTTGGCGCTTGACACCCAGGAGTTTCTGCAGCTTATTCGAAGCCCTGAAGCGAAATTCCTGAAAGCGCCAGTTGAAGATGTGATAATACTCCCAGCGCTCCTTCTGTATGCCATCCGTTACCCATCGGTTTGCCTCAGCATTGACGGCCTCGATATGGTCTTTGGCCGCCTCGACCAAGTGCTGACGTAGGCTATCGACCGGTTTGACCGGCATGCAGGAACCCGAAATCAGCATTAGGCAATCGCAGCCATATCTCTGACTCCGAGCCAAGTAGAGGCAGTTGAGTGTTGCCTGAATGATGGACCACTCCCCCCAGACAACGTCGACCCGATCGGCAAAGTGGAGCGTGCCCAGCAGGTCGTCGAGCCCCCAGTCCCGCGAAGCCGCCTCCAGATCATGGGGTGATCCGGCGTCGTAGTGGACGTAGATGTCGGAACCGGATGAAAGCAAGGATTTGATCAAGTGATAGAGCTGATCCGGAGGCTCATGCGCCAACAGTACGAATGATATCTTCATTGGCTTACCACTCTCCTCTGTTGATCAATCCAAGCTTGGCCAACGTCCGCCAATCTTCGTACCTTTCCGATACCGTAGGGTTGAACAATCCCTGGTGCTCCCTGATCACTCTGTCATATTGCTTGTACTCGGAGGAATCATTGAAATGCTGTTTGGCCTGCATCTCCACGTCGACTTTCTTGCGGAGCTGGCTGATAAACTTGAAATGCAGCAAGGCACCTGTCGACTTGCTGGGCGAGGAACACTCGTTCAGCCTTCGAGGTATTGCCATGTGCATTGACTCGACATAGGAAAAATGTGGCTTCCATTTCACGAGCGGCACCTTGTTCAATGCAGGTGCACTTTCCGGAGCCTCCCTAGAAAAGACCCGCCTTCTCACTCCGCCCTGAAGCCATATATTACGCAGCGGAGCCGAGAATTTTTTTACGTAACCTGCTCTATCGAAATAGCGGCACGTATCTAGTGGGTCGGCCCCCTCCTCGTAATGGCAGTCCTCAACTGGCTTGTCGCCGTACATATCCACCATGCAGGTAAAGAATGACTCTTCACGAACAGATGAAAGGTAATCGGTTAAATCACGCAAATCACGCCCATCCATTTCAGGATAGACAATAAACTCATCTGGATCACAAGTCATACACCAATGACCACTACCATACTTCCTCAGAAGATAGTTGGCCCAATGCATGCCGAAATTTGATGACTTATAGCTAGCATCAGTATAGAAAGTTGTCACATCTTCCTGACCAACGACAACCTCATCAAAATGATCCGAAGATGCGTTATTAACAAAAACAAAGTGACCAACGCCAAGACTTCTATAATAATCAATAAAATAAGGAAGCCGATGCGCCTCATCCTTCATCACAGAGAAAAGAAGAATATCCTTCTTTTTTATTTTATGCAGATTGTCTTGACATACACTCAACTCCCCAGCATGCCTAAAGGCCTTATAATGAAACTTTGCAAACCGACACACCATTAAAAACTTATCTTTCCAAAAAGAAAAACCCAGCAGCATCACCCCCTCCATCTTGAGAGATTACAAAAAGATTTACCTCAACATCTATAACCATTTAGAGCTCAAGAATCTGACAAAACCTTCAAAATTTGAGGTATATAATACTTATATGCCCTCTCATCAGAAACAAAGACTGGCTGCCTCCCAAGCTTGACTTCATCATAAAAAAGGCGATCTCTTGAGAAATATTCTCTAGCCACCTTTCTATTCGACTCATCATAACATGAAAGTATTCTCTTCACCTGAGAATCATCAAACACCAGCTTACTTCCATTATCCTCCTCTATCTCCATAGAACCCAGGGCTTCGATAACTCTCTGCCTTGCTTTACCTGAAAGACCATAGGTATCAACTCTTCTAAGAATATCCAGCTTGGCAGAAGAGAGAGATGAATTCTTGTCAGAATAATCGTTTAGCCACATCGGGTCTATAGATAGATGATTTAAAAAATCACCAACCGTATCCTTCACACCCGACTCATCAACAACATTAACATAAAGATTACCCAATCCAACACGCCTCTCTATGTCCTTAACAAGTTTATAATAATCAATCCACGAAAAATCTTTATCATGTCTTCTCAAAAACTCATCTGGCGTTGACGACGAAAACTTTTCATCCCAAGGCCATTTAACATGTTGATTATACCAAGACTCAAGCCATAAATCCTGTCTCTTTAAGTAGACAACAGCGCTAACGTCATACCTCTCTCTGAGCCTAGAAAAGAACGAAGCATCCTGAACAAGGCAAAAATCCTCGGCAGATAGAATAATAGTATGCGTAAGGGGGTTTACTTGGAATTCAATATCCCTAATAACTTCTTCCGATGTTATTTTTCCGCCATTTAACATCCATGGCATCCTAACATGGCTATTAAACCCTCTAAACCTAGGATACAAAAAACCATGGCTCTTCAGTATATTATAGCTATTACTCAAGCACTCCTGTATTGATGTGCTACCGGTTCGATGTATACCAAAATGAATTATTAGTTTCATACCAACTCTCTTAGCCGAGAACGGACTAAACACTCTATCAGCCCATTACCTCTATTCATAACAATCACAATTAACGCAAAAAATCTTCATATCTACCATCATAACTAAAAAACCAACCTAGCAAAAAATTCTCGAACCCTCTCAAGGCAAAACACTTTTAAAAAAACCGGAAGCTAACAGACCCCTATCCATTAAAACTTTTAATATTAACTTACCCCCCCCCCCCCAACAGAAAGGCACCAACGTTCCACTACACACTTAAGCCCACCTACTTACAAAACCAGCTAAAAGCTTTCTTAAGATCTTTTAGCTGGCCTTGTTGCCCCAATGCCCCAATGCCCCAACACTCCCTTTACAAAGCTATTCCTGAGAAACCCAGCTACCATCTTCCCTCAACTTCTCTCATCCTTAGATACAATAAGGAAACAGCCCCACCTGCACCATGGGATAGCCTAACTTTAGATAATAACTTCCTCCCGCCTTCCAGAACAACTTACCTTAAAGATCAGGCCTTTATGTGCGGCAAAAGGGGGGACATAGAGACCACTAGACATAAATAAAAGAAAAATATTTTATTATCATACTAAACAGGAACCCTGAATTCAAGAAAAAAGCGCAGCTCCGTGGTCTTCAGAGCCCTGAGATTTCCAAAGAAACACCTGCACGGCCGTTACCGTCTTAGCCACAGCTATGCGGTCGACACATTCCTACTCATTGTCTAGAGTGATGATCTGAACAGGCCCTTGAGGCAGTTTGGTAAGCAAATTATGGCCGCTTGGATCAGCCCTTATCAGGAGCTTGGACAGTCAGGCCACCAAGCACGCCCCACTAAAATGTTAAAGCAACGTAACAAACAGGCCAGTGTTGGGCACCCTATAGCCCAGTGGCCAATTGAAGTGACCCCCTCCATAGCTGCACAGGGTATAGTGCAGTCATCAGGAGGACAGAATGAGCGACGACAACCCCATC
>NZ_JAVXUS010000006.1:0-145494 GCF_032334135.1 Halomonas sp. I1 | reverse complement strand
CCGTAAGCCGGCCAGAGAATACCCCCGAAGCTTCCGGGAACAAGGTTTTTTTGTTTTTTCTTACAGCTTAAAGCTTACAGCTCCCGGCGCAGCCGGGCCGGGCGCAGCCCGGCCGGGTTTTCTTACAGCTTAAAGCTTATAGCTTATAGCTTATAGCTTACAGCTCCCTAGAAAGGGGCTAGCGAAGCCAGATCATGCTGGCCATGCGGCCGGTCATGCCGTCATCCCGACGGTGGGAATAGAAGCGGGTTTCACAGGCGGTACAGAAGTGTCCGCCGCTGATATGAGAGACACCAAGACGCTCGAGGCGCAGGCGCGCCAGCTTGTAGAGATCGGCCATGTAGTGGCCGAGACGATAAGGGCTGGGATCGAAGGCTTCCAGCGCCTCCGGCTGCACGGCGACGAAGGCCTGACGGACTTCCGGGCCAACTTCGAACTGGGCATTGGAGATCGCCGGCCCCAACCAAGCCATCTGCGCCTCGGCGGGCACCCCCAGCGCTGCCACTGTGGCCTCGAGCACGCCACTGGCCAGGCCGCGCCAGCCGGCATGCGCCACCGCTACCCGCTGCCCGTCACGATCGCAGAAAAACACCGGAAGACAGTCGGCGGTGAGTACGACACAGGCATGGCCGCTATCCCGGGCCACCGCCGCATCCGCTTCCGGGGCATCGTCGGTGAAATGTTGTTGAACCCGCCCGCCATGTACCTGATTCAGCCACAGCAAGGGCCGGTCGTCGCCGATCACCTTGCTCAGCTGACGCCGACACAGCGATACATGATTCGGATTGTCACCGACATGCCGGGCCGGGTTGAAGGCAGCGAAGGCACCTTGGCTCGGCCCTGTCTCCCGAGTCGTGACGCAGGCGGCCACCGAGTCGGGTGCCGGCCAGTCGGGACGCACCAGTGTCGGATAGAGGTCGAGGGCGTCACTCATCGCATCGTCTCCCGGTCATCACGGAGGAAGTCGAGCAACATCAAGAGGTCATCCGGCAATGGCGCCCGGAAGGTCATGGTGGCACCGGTCGTCGGGTGCACAAAAGCCAGTTTGCGGGCGTGCAGTGCCTGACGCGGGAACTCGCGCAGCACCTCCTTGAGCGTTTCTCCGGATCCGGCGGGCAGCTTCAGGCGCCCCCCGTAGACCGGATCACCGACCAGTGGGTAACGCAGGTGCGCCATGTGCACCCGGATCTGGTGCGTCCGCCCGGTTTCCAGCCGGCAACGCACATGAGTATGCGCCCTGAAGCGTTCGATCACGCGATAGTGAGTCACCGCCGGTTTGCCGGCGTCATTGACCGCCTGGCGCTTGCGATCACGAGGGTGACGGCCGATCGGTGCATCAAGGGTACCACCCGCCGTCATCGTGCCGACGGCCACGGCGTCGTACTCCCGGGAAACGGTGCGCGCCTGAAGCTGCTCGACCAGGGCCGTCTGGGCGACCAGCGTCTTGGCCACCACCATCAGGCCACTGGTGTCCTTGTCGAGCCGGTGGACGATACCGGCCCTCGGCACGGCAGCGAGGGCCGGGCAATGATGCAACAGGCCATTGAGCAAGGTACCGTCGGGATTGCCGGCGGCCGGATGCACGACCAGGCCAGGCGGCTTGTCGATGACCAGAACGTCGTCATCCTCGTAGACCACGTTCAGCGGAATGTCCTCAGGCTCGAAACGAGCGTCTTCCTCGAGTTCGGCCACGAGGTCCAGCATCTCGCCGCCATGCACCTTGTCCCTGGGTCTGGCGGACCCGCCGTCGACGGTCAGTGCCCCTTCCTTGATCCAGGCCTTGAGCCGCTCCCGGGAGAAATCGCTGAACAGCTCGGCGGCAGCTTGATCAAGGCGTAGACCGGCCATGCTGTCGGGAATGCATTGATGGACATCGAGGGTCTGTGGCATGAGATCGTCAAGGGTCCGTCTGGGGAGTGGAGCGCTACCCGAAAAGCGTTGGTACATCACACCTCGTGATGACTGCGTTTTGCCGCAAGGTGCTTTATAGTAGGCGGATTCAGGCCGATTCTAGCACGGCCGCCCAGGGTTGTTTGACACGAGGATCACGATGCGCGTTATCACGACCGGTACTCGCCTGGCCGCCATGCTGCTGGCGACCGCCCTCCTGGCCGGCTGCGCCAGCACCGAAGAAGAGCAGGCTCCGGATGTCGCGGAAGGCCAGCTTTATCAAGAAGGCCGCGCCGCGCTGGAAGATGGCAGCTATGTCACCGCCATCAATCGGCTGGAGGCCATCGATACCCGCTACCCCTTCGGCGAACACGCCGAGCAGGCACAGCTCGAGCTGATCTACGCCTATTATGAATCCAACGACTGGGAAGCCGCCCGCGCCGCCGCCAGTCGTTTCATTCGCCTGCACCCCGACCACCCGCAAGTCGACTACGCCTACTACATGCGTGGCCTCGCCGCCTGGGAGGCCGGCCGCTTCAGCCTCGAGTCGCTGCGCCTGATCGACATTTCCAAGCGCGACCTCGGCGCCAGCCGTGACGCCTACTCCGATTTCCGGGACCTGGTCCGCCGCTACCCGAACAGCCAATACGCGCCGGATGCCGAACAGCGCATCGTCTATCTGCGCAACCTCCTGGCTCGTCACGAGCTCGAAGTGGCCGACTTCTACCTGCGCAAGGGCGCTTACCTGGCCGCCGTGAAACGGGGGCGCTGGGTCATCGAGAACTACCCCGAGGCGAAAGGCACTCGGGATGCCCTGGCGGTGATGGTCGAAGGCTATCTCGGCCTGGATATGCCCGAGCGCGCCAAGGAAAGCCTTAGGGTGCTGATCGAGAATGCACCGAACCATGAGCGTCTCGACGGCCGCACCTTCGACCCACGCTACGTCAAGGCCGACCCGGTTTCGGCGTAAGAAACGCCGCGCCACGAGCTACGAGTTGCGAGCAGCAGGTCACCGATAACGGCACCCACCTGCTGCCCATCATGGCATCTCGTAGCTCGAGTCTCGCAGCTCGAGACTCACCGCCTCACTCCCCCGGCTGCCAGCCGTTGACGATGGGATAGCGCCGGTCGCGACCGAAGCCACGCCGAGTCACGCGGACGCCCACCGGCGCCTGGCGGCGCTTGTACTCGCAGCGGTCGACCAGACGCACCACCTTGTAGACATCGTCATGGTCGAATCCGGCAGCAATGATGGCCTCGGCACTCATGTCGCCCTCGATGTAACGCACCAGGATGGCGTCCAGGGTGTCGTAGTCGGGCAAGGAGTCGGAATCCTGCTGATCCGGAGCCAGTTCGGCGGAAGGCGGCCGCTCGATGACGCGCTCGGGAATCGCCGGTTCCTGGGTGTTGCGCCAGCGAGCCAGTCGATAGACCCAGGTCTTATAGACGTCCTTGATGGCATTGTAGCCGCCCACCATGTCGCCATAGAGGGTGGCATAGCCCACCGCCATTTCGCTCTTGTTGCCGGTCGACAGGACCATGAGGCCTTTCTTGTTGGAGAGCGCCATCAACAGCACACCGCGACAGCGTGACTGCAGGTTCTCCTCGGTGGTATCCCGTTCGGTACCGGCGAAGCTGTCGGCCAGTGTCTCCATGAAGGCTTCCACCATCGACTCGATGGGCAGCACCTCATACTCGACACCCAGCATGCGCGCCTGCTCGGCGGCGTCTTCCTTCGAGATATCGGCGGTGTAGTGGTAAGGCATCATCACCGCATGGACCCGCTGAGGCCCCAGGGCATCCACCGCGATGGCCAGGGAAAGGGCCGAATCGATACCGCCGGAAAGCCCCAGCACCACGCCCTGGAAACCGCTCTTGTTGACATAGTCGCGCAACCCGGTGACCAACGCGCAATAGAGATTCTCCTCGGCGCTGACCTCTTCGTCGACCTCCCCGGCACTCGGCACCCAGGTGCCTTGCTCGCGAACGAACTGCACCGGCATCAAGCCGACCGCCCAGTGCGGTGCCTGGACGCGCAGTTGGCCATCGGCACCGACACAGGCCGAGCCACCATCGAACACCAGCTCGTCCTGGCCACCGATCTGGTTGACATAGACGACCGGCAGGCCCACATCGCGCGCCCGCTGCTCGAGCAGGGCCAGGCGCTCGGAGGGCTTGTCCTGGTGGAAAGGCGACGCGTTGAGGGTCACCAGGATCTCCGCTCCGGCCTCGCGGGCCTTCTGTACGGGCGCCTCTTCCCAAATGTCCTCGCAGATCAGCACACCGAGCCTGGCGCCCTTGTGCTCGATCACCAGGGGCGCATCGCCCACCGCGAAGTAGCGTTGTTCATCGAACACTTCGTAGTTGGGCAACGCCTGCTTGGCATACTCGCCGAGCCACTCGCCATCGTAGAGCACACCGGCCAGGTTCCAGTTACGCCCCTCGCGACGCCCCGGATAACCGACGATCACCATCACGTCACGCGCCATCTTCTCGGCCATTCGCGCCCGCGCATGGCGCAGCCGCGTTTCAAGAGAGGGGCGCAACAGCAGGTCCTCCGGCGGATAACCGGTCAGGAAGAGTTCGGGCAGCACCACGATATCGGCACCATGCTCGATGCGTGCCTCGCGTACTGTCTCGATGGCCCGCTCGGTATTGCCGGGGATATCCCCCACCAACGGGTCCAGCTGGGCCATCACCAACGTCAGGTCTTGCATGGGCGTAGAAATCTCTCGAGAATCCATCGGTACCATCATTGTCCCGCAAGGGCGGCCGACTCGCAAAGACGACCGCCCCGAATGCCCTCACCCAGGGAGCCGCCCAAAGGATGAACCTCTTGCTGATCCGCCTGATCATTTTCGCCGTGCTGTTCTTCGCCGGCCTCAAGCTCTATCGCATGTACCGTGAATGGAAACAGGACCGGGACGCCGACGAGCAGGACGATTCACCGGCAAATCCGATGGTGCGCTGCGCCTGGTGCAAGGTACATCTGCCGGAAAACGATGCCCTGCGCGAAAAGGGTGAATGGTTCTGCTCCATCGAGCACCGCGACAAGTTTCTCGCCGAGGATACCTCGGAGGACTGACTCAATCCCGGGCAGGCCCTCCCGAGCAGCCTGCCAGTCGACCGCCACCCAATCGATAGGGTACCGGGTCCACGATGGGCTCGCGACCCAGCAGCTCATCGACCAGCAGGTGCGTCGAGGCCGGCGCCAGTACCAACCCATTGCGATAATGGCCCGCATTCACGTGCAGGTTGGCAATGCCCGGCACGGCACCGATGAACGGCACACCATCCGGTGATCCCGGGCGCAACCCCGCCCAATGATGCGCCACCTCGCAGTCAGCGAGCGCCGGCACGATGCGTGTCGCCGAGGTCCATAACGACGCCTTCGCCGATTCGGAAAGTGACTTGTCGAACCCCGCCTCCTCCAGTGTCGAACCGGCCAATACCTGGCCATCGGCCCGGGGGATGACATAGCGACCGTCCATCAGCACCACGCGCCGCACCAAGCCGGGCGGCGCCCTGAACAGGATCATCTGGCCCTTGACCGGCCGCACCGGCAGCTCGACACCGACCGTCGCCAGCACCGATGCGGCCCAGGCACCGCCACACACCACGACCTGGTCGCCCTGCAGCTCACCGGTTGTCGTCTCGACCGCGACGATACGCCCGCCCTGCTCGCGCAACCCCGTTACCTCGCATTCCTCACACAGCGTGACCCACGGCATGTCGTCCAGGCGCGTGCGCAGCGCCCGAGCCAGGCGTGGATTGCGAATGCTGCCGAGGGTCGGCATCCACAGTGCCTCCTCGCAACCGGGTGCCGCTTCGGGCTCCTTACCGTACAGGAAGTCCCCGGAGACCCGCTCGAGCGGCTTGCCGACCTCCCGCGCCCAGGCCATGGCGGCGGGCTCGTCGTCGACACGCAGGTACAGAAGACCCTTCTGGCGATACTCGGGGTCCACCCCTGTCTCTTCCAGCAAACGCAGCGAAAGTTCCGGATAACGTCCCTCCGACCAGGCGGAAAGGCGCGAGATAGGCGCGCTGTAGCGCCATGGGTAGAGGGGCGAGACGATGCCACCACCGGCCCAGGAAGCCTCACGGCCACACTGCCCCCGTTCGACGAGGGTAACCGAATGACCGGCATCGGCCAGTTGCAGGGTCGTCATCATGCCGATGACACCACCGCCGACAACAAGAAAATCACTCACGAGACTTGTCCGAGTTCGCTTACGGAAAGAACACGACGTCCGGCTAACCTGATAGCACCCATGGCCTGGCTCGACGAAGCACTCGGCGGGAGATCACATGCGACCGGAGCGCATCACGGATGCTTACCATACCGGCATACCGAATGGCCTGGCAAAGCCGCGCCAGGCCGGCCTGACGCTTCTCGAGCTATGCGTGGTGACGGGCATTCTGGCCTTCACCGTCGCCTGGGTCGTGCCCGGGCTCGATGCCTTCATGGCACGCAACGAAGTGGCCACGGACGTCATGCGGCTCAAGAGTGCCCTGACGACGGCCCGCCATACCGCCATCACACGGCGCACGATCATCACCGTCTGCCCCAGCCAGGAGGGGCGGCGTTGCATCGGCGACTGGACCGCGCCCTTGAGCATCCTGCAGCACGAGACCGACCGGCCGCCGAACCAACGCACGCTTCTCGGACGGCACGGCGAAGGCCAGGTCGCGACCATCACTTATCGGCTCGACCATCGCCCCGTGCGCTATCAGCCTACGGGACGCGCCACCGGCCATAACGGCACCTTCCGACTCTGTGGCCGACGCGGCGAAGGGGCGTCGGTCGTCGTCAGCAACTTCGGACGAGTTCGGGTCATCAACGCCACACCATCAATCTGTCAGGTATCCCTCTCGCCTCACCGCCCCCAGCTCAACAGCCGCTTCTCCCTGGGCGCATGAGGCAGCCCCGGGCCGCCGACGAGATGACGCACGACCGTGCCGCTCGGCTGGTGAATATCGCCGTGCGCGATAATGGCACCCTCCAGCGTCGCGCCGACGGCCAATTCCGTATCGCCCGCGGACATGAACCAACCCCGCGCCGTCCTCGGTCCTTCGATATAGATATCGCCACCCGACAACACGGCCACATCGACCGGTGCCTCCCGCCCGACCTCGCCGCCCAGATGGATATCCCCCCGGGCGATGAGCGTCGCGTTGTGAAAGTGGGTCGTCTCTCCGATTTCCAGACGTCCCGCACAGTGATAGACGCGCCCGGCGAGATCGCCGCTCGCCTCGAAGCGGCAATACGGCTGGCCATGCTCATCGGTTTCCAGCGTCAGCGTCTCGGCCGCTTCCGGTGGCGAGACATCGATCTCGGGCATGACGACACGATCCGCTTCATCCCGAGGCGCATTGGCATGCACTCGACCTTCGGTCGCGGCCTCCCCCCCGGCCAGGACCTCGCCGTCGGCCAGCAGAGCATAGCGGGAAAACCGTTCAGCGAGGCGCGAGAAGACGACCGCGACCCGTACCGGTTCACTCGAGGCCAGCACCCGCTCGTCGCCTTCCATCACCACGCCCATGGCCACGATGAGACGATGCCGTGACGCTTCCTCGACATAGCGATAGGCGCAGCGCAGCGGTGCCGCACAGTCACCGAACGTGACCGCCTCGCCCTGGAAATGCGAGGGGTCGGTGAACGCCTCCCAGGTCAGCGACTCGAGCACCTCTGGTGACGTCTCGACGGCGATGTCACCGGGTCCGTTCAAAGCCGCCCACCCCGTGGCGGCGGCGGCTTCCGCCGCCATCCCGGCTTGAACCGATGCCTTGAGATTACCCGCCAGGCGTTCCGAGGTCAGCGACGAACGCAACCCGGCCACGCCCAGCATCACCGCCATGGCGAGCAGCACCAGGACGACCGGCAAGGCCACCCCCGCTTGCCGGGCGGTTCCGCCTCTCATCGCATCGACTGTCATGGTCCAGGCTCCCCGGCATGTCTCACCGCTGCCTCGCGATCCATGCCGTGGAGCACCAGGGGCTCCGATATCCCCAATGGCCGCAAGGTGATCCGATACAGCCCGGTCCTGCCGCCCACGTTCGCCCGTAATGGCTCGCTCGCCGCACAGCTCCCGGCCGTCGCCGCCAGGCCATCCACCAGCGGCTCCCCCGCCACGCTGTCGTGAAGGGTACAGCCTTCGCCACTGGCGGCCTCGACCAGGATGTAACGCCCCGGATCGACGCCTCCGCGCCGAATATCACGTAGCAGGAACATGACCCCGAGGGACACGGCTTCCTGGCGTTCACCCAGGTCATCCACTCGGGCCAGGTTCTCGACCCCGCCCAGGTACAGACGCCCCGCGCCCAGCAGGACGAGCATGCCGATCGACAGTGCCACCAGCAGCTCGACCAGCGACACCCCGCGCTCGGTAGGGCGCCCTGCGATCATGGGGATTCACCGGGTAATCGAGTGGTGTAGACGAAGGACGTCTCGCCCTCCCCTGCCAGGCGCGACGCCGGCCACTCCAGGGTCACCACATAGCGACAGGCCGCGCCATCCGGCTCGACACGACCCTGCAAGCCGGGGATCCGGGCACGCCACCTGGCCTCCCAGTTCGCCTCCTCGGCACCCAGGCCAGGACACCGACCGGACTCGAGACGCGACCACAGCAACTCGACGGCATCCTGTGCCGCCAGGGAGGCCAGGCCGCGTTGATAGCCGACATGCGCGCCACGCAGAGACTCGAGCTGCACCGTGGCCATCCCCAGCAATCCTACCGAAAGCACCAGCAATGCCACCAGGGCTTCCAGCAGGGTGAAGGCTTGCTGAGCTCTCAGCATCGTCACGTTCATCCAGGCATTCCGTGCCGGCCTACCAGCACGCCTCCGGCAACGCCCGCCCCGTCGAGTCGAGCGTCAGCACGCGACACGTCGTCCCGACGGCCTCGCCTTCATGCGTGGCCGTCAGCCGATAATCGGTCGGCAACAGGGTGGCGGTCAGACGGTAATGCCGTGCTTCCGAATGGCTCGGCAAATCGACGCAGGCGTCATAGGAGTGCGTGCGGGTACGACAGCGCTCCAGGCGTCCCGCCAGCGTCATGAGCGCCGCCCGCCCATCGGCGACTCGCGCGTCTTCCAGGGCATGCCGGTAACGCGGATAGGCAATACCGGCGAGGATGGCAATGATCGCCATCACGATCATCAATTCGAGTAGCGTGAAGCCGGCCTGTCCGCGAAAAGTCCGGAGTCGACGCACATCCGGCGCCTGCGAGTGGCACATATCCCTTGCCTCGACGTGATGTCCTGACTCCAATATGGACCAGGCCCCCGACATCCGGTAGCGCCTCGGGAGCGCTCGACCGACGCAATATCAACGCCGGCTTGCTCCTCGGGATCTCGCTCGGAGCCACATGCCACGAAAAAGCCGGGCAACGAGGCCCGGCTTCACGGATCGACACGGGGACTCGACCGAATGCGCTATTCGCTGGCGATCACTCGCTCGCGAAGCTCGGTGGGCATGGAAAAGGTAATCGTCTCGGCGCGTCCCTCGAGCTCTTCCGGCACCTCGGCCCCCAGGGTACGCAAACGCTCGATCACACCCTGTACCAGCACCTCCGGCGCACTGGCACCGGCGGTTACCCCCACCGCCTCGACATTATCCAGCCAGGTGGCCTGGATCTGCTCGGCGTTGTCGATCAGATAGGCCGGCGTGCCGACCCGTTCGGAAAGCTCGCGCAGGCGATTCGAGTTCGAGCTGTTGGGACTGCCCACCACCAGCAGCAGATCGCTCCCGGCTGCCAGCTCCCGCACGGCATCCTGACGGTTCTGAGTGGCATAGCAGATGTCGTCCTTGCGCGGCCCCTGTATCTCCGGGAACTTGTCGCGCAGGGCATCGATCACCCGGGCCGTGTCGTCCATCGACAGGGTCGTCTGGGTGACAAAGGCCAACTGGCTCGGATCCTGCACCTCGAGGCGCGCCACATCCTTCTCGTCCTCCACCAGGTAGATCTGCCCTCCCCGGGAGGTGTCATAGCGCCCCATGGTGCCCTCCACTTCGGGATGGCCCTGATGGCCGATGAGGACGCACTCCTGGCCGCGACGGGCATAGCGCAGCACTTCCATGTGTACCTTGGTGACCAGCGGGCAGGTCGCGTCGAAGACCCGCAGGCCGCGACGCTCGGCCTCCTGCTGCACGGCGCGGGAGACGCCGTGCGCCGAGAAGATGACGATCACGTCGTCGGGCACCTCATGCAGTTCCTCGACGAAAATCGCGCCCCGCTCGCGCAGGCTGTCGACCACGAAACGATTGTGCACCACCTCGTGACGCACATAGATGGGCGGGCCGAACACATCCAGCGCCCGATTGACGATCTCGATGGCACGGTCGACACCGGCGCAGAAACCGCGGGGATTGGCCAGCTTGATTTGCATGGTTGCCTAGCCTCGGTGCTTGAGCACCTCTGGACATGAAAAACGAAATGGCGAAACGCCGCAGCCCGTCCGGCTGCTCAATGCGTGGTGGCAGGCGTCACGTCGATCACCTCCACCTCGAAGGTCAGGGTACGCCCGGCCAGGGGGTGATTGAAATCCACCTCGACCTGCTTTTCGCCAACCTCCTTGATGACCCCCGGCAACTCGCCTCCGCCGACATCGGCAAAGGACATCACCATGCCCATTTCGGGCGTCTCGTCCCCGAAATCATCCCGGGCAATCATCTGCACATTCTGGGGGTTGTGCTGTCCGAAGGCGTGCTCGGGAGAAATCTCGTAGCTGCCGCTCTCACCGGCGGCGAGCCCCTTGATGGGGTGCTCGAATCCGGGCGGCAGGTTGCCGTCACCGACCTGGAAGGTGGCCGGCTGCTTGTCCCGGGTGGAGTCGACCACGGTGCCATCCTCCAGCTTGAGGGTGAAATGCAGGGTCACCTGCATCCCTTCGTCGATGCGATGGCCGTTCGCTTGTTGATCGCTCATGGATGCTCTCTCGAAGATGGTGTCTCAGCGCCGCCGACGGGCGCGGCGACGTTCGCCGAACAGCGACTCGACGATCAGCCCGACGGCGCCCAGGGTGATGCCGATGTCTGCCACATTGAAGGCCGGGTAATACCAGCCGGCAAGATGGAAGGACAGGAAGTCCACCACATAGCCATGTACCAGTCGGTCGTACAGGTTGCCCAGGGCCCCGCCAATGACCAGGGCGAGCGAGGCACCGAGCATCTTCTCGTCGGCGCGCAGGCGCCGCATCCAGATGGTCAGTCCCACCGTCGCCGCCACGGCAATGGCCGCGAAAAACCAGCGCTGCCAGCCAGGGTGGTCGGCCAGGAAGCTGAAGGCCGCGCCGGTATTGTGCAGCAGTGTCAGGTTGAAGAACGGCAACACCTCAAGCGGCCTGGCGTACTCCAGCAGGCTGGAGGCCAACGCCTTGGTGCCCAGATCGACGACGACGATCGCCACGGCGAGCCACAGCCAGCGCAACGGCTGCCGCATGGGCGCCACCTCGGCGCCCTGCCTGGTGTCATGCTCGGGCATGCTGCCCACCTCACGCATAGTGACGAGTCTCGCCGGGACCATCCGGCAGGTTGCTGATGCAACGACCGCACAGGTCATCGTGATCGGCATGCTGGCCGACGTCCTCGCGATGGTGCCAGCAACGCTCACACTTGTGATACTCGCTGGCCGCGACGGCCACCTTGAGCCCCTCGAGCTCGGTCGCCTCGGCGTCACCGCCATCCGTCAGCGATGCCAGGTGCACGTCGCTGGTCAGCATCACGAAGCGCAGTTCGTCGCCCAGTCGGCTCAGGGTCTCGCGGAGTTCGTCATCCACGTAGAGCGTCACCTCGGCAGCCAGGTTGCCCTTGATGACCTTGGCATTTCGGGCGTCCTCCAGGCACTTGTTGACGGCCTGCTTGACGTTGAGCACCCGCTCCCAGAAGTCGCGCCCCAGCTCGGCCTCGTCGCTCAAGGCGCCCAGGCCGCCATAGTACTCCTCGAGCAGGATACTCTCGCCACGCGTGCCGGGGATATGCTCGTGAATCTCCTCGGCGGTGAAGCTGAGGATCGGCGCGATCCAGCGAACCAGCGCCTGGACGACATGGTACAGCGCGGTCTGAGCACTGCGACGGGCCACCGAATCCACCTGGGTGGTGTACTGGCGATCCTTGATCACGTCCAGATAGAAGCCGCCCAGTTCCCGGGCGCAGAAGCCATGCACCTGCTGGTAGACATCGAGGAAACGATACTCCTCGTATGCCTGCAGGATGCGCGCCTGCAACTGACCGGCACGGTCCACCACCCAGCGGTCCAGGGCCAGCATGTCATCGAAGGCCAGGGCATCGCGCGCAGGGTCGAACCCGTTGAGGTTGGCCAGCAGGAAGCGCGACGTATTGCGGATGCGTCGATAGACATCGGCGGTGCGCTTGAGGATCTGATCGGAGACAGCCATCTCGCCGGAATAATCGGTCGAGGCGACCCACAGCCGCAGAATATCGGCGCCGTACTGGTCCATCACCTCCTGGGGATCGACCACGTTGCCCTTCGACTTGGACTGCTTGTGCCCCTTCTCGTCCACGGTAAAGCCGTGGGTGAGCAACTGGCGATACGGCGGATGACCATCGATCGCCGAGCCGGTGAGCAGCGAGGAATGGAACCAGCCGCGATGCTGATCCGAGCCTTCGAGATACAGGTCGGCACGCGGCCCCTGGTCATGCCCCATCGGGTGCGAACCGCGCATCACATGGCGATGCGTGGTACCGGAATCGAACCAGACATCCAGAGTATCGGTGACCTTCTCGTACTCGCTGGCCTCGTCGCCCAGCAGCTCGGCCGCCTCCAGGCGGAACCAGGCATCGATGCCCTCGCGCTCGACGCGCTTGGCCACCTCTTCCATCAGCTCGACGGTGCGCGGGTGCAGCTCGCCGGTCTGCTGATGCAGGAAGAAGGGAATCGGCACCCCCCAGTTGCGCTGGCGCGAGATACACCAATCCGGGCGGTTGGCGATCATCGAGTGCAGACGCGCCTTGCCCCAGGCAGGCGTGAAGGTTGTCGCCTCGATGCCGGCCAGCGCCTTGTCGCGCAGGCTACGGCCATCGCCGCCGGTCACGTCCATGCCCACGAACCATTGGGCGGTGGCCCGATAGATCACCGGCGTCTTGTGGCGCCAGCAGTGCATGTAGCTATGCGTGATCGGGTGGTGGGCCAGCAAGGCATCGACCTCGTCGAGCTTGGCGACGATCTGCAGGTTGGCCTTCCAGATCGACTGCCCGCCGAAGAAGGGCAGGTCGTCCACATAGACGCCATCACCCTTGACGACACTGATGAAGTCGTCGAATTCGATGCCGTATCGACGGCAGGATTCGAAGTCGTCGACCCCGTGCACCGGTGCCGAGTGGACGATGCCGGTACTGCCCTCCTCGACCTCCACGTAGTCCGCCAGGAACATCGGAGCACGGCGTTCGTAGAAGGGATGAGCGAACTCGATCAACTCCAGCCGCTCGCCAGCGGCGGTGGCGATGATGTTGCCCTCGAGCCCGAAGCGTTCCAGGCAGCTTTCCACCAGCTCCTCGGCCAGCAGCAACAGCCGGTCGCCCACGTCGACCAGGGCATAGGTGAACTCGGGGTGCACGTTCAGCGCCTGGTTGGCGGGGATGGTCCAGGGCGTGGTCGTCCAGATCACCACGGCGGCGGGCTTGGGCAGCTCGGTCAGCCCGAAGGCGGCGGCCAGTTTGTCGTCCTCGGCGCAGGGAAACGCCACGTCGATGGCATCGGACTGCTTGTCGGCGTACTCCACTTCCGCCTCGGCCAGGGCCGAGCCGCAATCGAAGCACCAGTTCACCGGCTTGAGCCCCTTGAAGACGTAGCCCCCCTCGACCAGGTCGGCCAGGGCACGAATCTCGCCGGCCTCGTTGGCAAAATCCATGGTGCGGTAAGGTCGCTCCCAGTCGCCGATCACCCCCAGGCGAATGAAGCTCTCGCGCTGCCCCTCGATCTGCTCGGCGGCATACTCACGACACAACGCCCGGGCCTGGGCCGGCTCCAGGTGCTTGCCATGGGTCGTCTCGACCTTGTGTTCGATGGGCAGGCCATGGCAGTCCCAGCCCGGCACATAGGGCGCGTCGAAGCCGGCCAGGTTCCGGGACTTGACGATGATGTCCTTGAGGATCTTGTTGAGCGCATGACCGATGTGAATGCTGCCATTGGCATAGGGAGGGCCATCGTGCAGCACGAAGGACTCGCGCCCCTGACGCGCTTCGCGCAGGCGGTGGTAGAGGTCCATCGCCTGCCACTGGGCCACCCGCGCAGGCTCGCGCTTGGGCAGCATGCCGCGCATCGGAAATTCGGTTTGTGGCAGATTCAGAGTGTGCTTGTAGTCGCTCATATCCTGGGGGTCAGCCGTCATCATGGTCGGCGGGCAGTCCCGCCGAGGAGTCGGAAAACACGGCCTCGCGCGCCAGCGGCGCCGATGCCAGAGGTAGAGAGTCTCCGGTCGCCGCCGTCTCGGCGAAGAAACGTCGCGCACGGGCCTGGTCGGCACCGATCTGGGCCTTGAGGGCCTCGAGGCCATCGAATTTCATCTCGCCGCGCAACTTGGCGCAGGGCAATACCGTCAGTCGCTGGCCGTACAGGTCTTCATCGAAGTCGAACAGGTGAACCTCGAGCACCGGGCGCAGACTTCCCACCGTGGGGCGCCAGCCGATATTGGCGACTCCCTCCGCGTGACGCCCTTCCGGCAGTTCGGTCTTGACCGCATAGACACCCTGCAGGGCCAACGGATGGGGGGGCTGCGGCAAGTTGGCGGTGGGCACGCCGATGGTGCGCCCGAGCTGGCGATCGCGCACCACCCGGCCGCCGAGTCGGTAAGGTCGTCCCAGCATGCGGGCGGCCTGATCGAAATTGCCGCAGGCCAGCATGGTCCGCACCCGCGTGCTGGAAACACGCTCGCCATCCAGCAGGAAGGTCCGGGTATGCTCGACATCGAATCCCGAGCCGGTGCCGACCGCCTGCAACAACTCGAAGTCACCGCGCCGGTCGCAGCCGAAGCGGAAATCGTCGCCCACCACCAGGTGGCGCACGCCAAGCCCTTGTACCAGCACCTGCTCGATGAACGCCCGAGCCGTCAGGCTGCGCAGGGCGTCGTTGAAGGGCAGGCACAGGACGCGATCGGCGCCGTGTTCAGCCAGCAGACGAACCTTGTCACGCAATCGCGTCAAGCGAGGTGGCGCCTGGTCCCCGGCGAAGAATTCCCTGGGCTGAGGCTCGAAGACCACCACCGTGGCCGGCAGCGACAGCGAACGCGCACGCTCGAGCAGTTGATCAAGGATCGCCTGATGGCCGCGATGCACGCCATCGAAATTGCCGATGGTCGCCACACAGCCATGGTGCTCGTCGCGCAGATTGTGCAATCCTCGAATCACTTGCATGGGCCGTTCGCGCCATTAACGTAAAGTGGTCGATTATAACGGACAGGGCGCCCCTTGACAGCCGCGCCGGTAGACTCCCGGCATATCAGCTTTTCATTCGAAAATGACGCAACCGTACCCCTGTCGCGGCCAGCCAGGCGAAATATACCGCCGCGCCGCTCACCACCAGGGCCGCCATCCAGCCCGCGCGCGTCATCAGCGACCAGTCGAGCCACCGATGCCAATCCGGCGCCAGCCAGGCGAGCGCCAGGCCCATCACCGCGCAACCTCCGAGCAGTTGCACGGCATAGCGCCCCCAGCCAGCCTGAAAGACCAGGACCCCTCGCCGATACAGCAAGCGCCCCAGCAGGCCGGCATTGAGAAACGCCGAGAGTGCCGTGGCCAGCGCGAGTCCCGCATGCGCCAGCGGCCAGATCAGGATCAGGTTGAAGACCATGTTGGCGGCCATGGCGATCATGCCGATCGTGACCGGCGTCTTCGTATCCTGACGGGCAAAGAACCCCGGTGCCAGCACCTTGATCAACATGAAGGCCACCAGGCCCACCGCATAGGCCCGCAGGCTCATGGCCGCCATGTCGATGTCATGGTCGGTCATGGCGCCATAATGGAACAGGGTGATCAGCAGCGGCTCGGCCAGTACCACCAGGGCCAGGGCCGCCGGCAGCCCCAGCAGCAGCACGGCGCGAATCGCCCAGTCGAGCATGCGCGCGAAATGCTCGGGAGACTGCTCGGCGTGGCGCTTGGACAGTGCCGGCAGGATCACCGTGCCGATGGCCACCCCGAACACCCCCAACGGCAGTTCCACCAGGCGATCGGAATAGTACAGCCAGGACACGCTGCCGGCCGCCAGCAGCGAGGCCAACACGGTATCCAGCAGCAGGTTGATCTGTGCCACCGAGACGCCGAACATCGCCGGCGCCATCAGTTTGAGAATGCGTCGCACGCCGTCATGAGCGAAATGAGGCCAGGGTCTCGGCAGCACACCGAGGCGAGCCAGAAACGGCACCTGAAAGATCAATTGCGCCGCCCCGGCGATCAGCACCCCCCAGGCCAGCGCCATGGCAGGTTCGCTCACCAAGGGCGTGAGCAGCACCGCCGCGCCGATCAGCGACAGATTGAGCAGCACCGGCGTGAAGGCCGGCACGGCGAAGCGCCCCCAGGTATTGAGTACGCTGCCTGAGAAGGCCGTCAGCGAGATCAACAGCAGATAAGGGAACGTCAGGCGCAGCATGTCCGCGGTAAGCGCCAGTTTCTCGGGGTCACGCGCAAACCCCGGCGCGAAGGCCCAGGCCAGCCAGGGCGCGGCCAGCATGGCCAGAGCGGTGATCAGCACCAGCACCGCCGCGAGACTGCCGGCCACGGCATCGAGCAGCTCGCGCACCTCGTCCCGGGTGCGCTGCGTGGCATACTCCGAGAGCACCGGCACGAAGGCCTGATTGAAGGCACCTTCAGCGAACAGCCGACGCAGGAAGTTGGGCACCTTGAAGGCGACGAAGAAGGCATCCGCCCCCTGCCCCGCGCCGAACAGCGCGGCGATCACCATGTCCCGGGCCAGCCCCATCACCCGCGACAGCATGGTCATGCTGCTAACGACCATGCCCGAGCGCATCAGTCCGCCTCGACGGGGCGCCGCCTGACGTGGCTCGGCATCGCCGGCGACAGAGTCCGTCGATTCGGTGGGTGGTTGGGGATCAGTCACGAAGCGGTTCCTCGGCAGACCTGGCGTGTTTTCATGCTGGCCACAAAAAAACCGGCCGCAGCCGGTTCTTCGATGGGGCACTCGCGAAATGGTTCGCGTCCCCCATGGGCATCCGGCGTGCTTACGCTGCCAGGGCCTTGATACGCTTGTTGAGGCGGCTCTTCAGGCGAGCGGCCTTCTTCTTGGACAGCACGTCCTTGTCGGCGATGCGGTCGATGACCGGCTGGGCCTGCTTGAAGGCATCCATCGCCTGGGCATGGTCGCCGCCATTGATGGCCTTGATGACGTTCTTGACGTAGGTGCGGACCATGCTGCGCTGGCTGGCTTTCAGGACACGACGGCCTTCTGCCTGACGGGCGCGCTTACGGGCTTGCTTGCTGTTAGCCACTGACTGTCTCCTTGGAGAAAGTTGTTACCGCCATGCTCGGCGGCATTCAATAACATATTGATCCAACAGGGAAATAAAAAAATCCCCGTCGGCCTGGCCATTGGACCGACCACGCAATGCAGCGTCGTCGCTTACGGGCCGTGTCTGAGAGGATGGCGCATCCTATCATGCCGTACGACGTCTTGCCAGCCTGGCCAAGGGGCGGCTCTCTGTCGCTCAGATAACCACCAGATTATCGCGGTGTATCAATTCCGGCGACTCCATGTAGCCGAGAATCGCCTCGATGCGATGACTGGGCTGGCCAAGCAGGCGGCGGACTTCATCGGCCCCATAGTTGGCCAGCCCCTTGGCCACCCGGCGGCCCTGCTCGTCGACACACAGCACCATGTCACCGCGCACGAAATCACCCGACACGGCCTTCACCCCCACCGGCAGCAGGCTGGAACCGCTGTCGCGCAGCACTTTCACCGCCCCGTCGTCCAGCGTCAGGGTGCCGCGTACCTGGAGTTGCCCCGCGAGCCAGCGCTTGCGCGCCGCCATGGGGGCACGCTCGGGCATGAGCAGGGTTCCCAGCCGCTCGCCCTCGACGAGCCGGCCCAGCACGCCGCCCTGACGCCCGCTGGCGATCACCGTGACCGCGCCGGAGCGCGCCGCCAGACGCGCGGCTCGCACCTTGGTCGACATGCCCCCCCGCCCCAGGGCGCCACCACTACCGGCCACTTCGGCCAGCCGGGGATCATCGGCACGTCCCTCGGCAATCAGGCGGGCATTCGGGTCATGGCGCGGGTCGGCGTCGAAGAGCCCCTCCTGATCGGTCAGGATGATCAGAGCATCGGCCTCCAGCAGGTTGGCCACCAGGGCGCCGAGGGTATCGTTGTCGCCGAAACGGATCTCATCGGTGACCACGGTGTCATTCTCGTTGACCACCGGCACCACCCCCAGGTCGACCAGGGTGCGCAGTGCAGAGCGCGCATTGAGGTAACGCTTGCGATTGGAGAGGTCGTCATGGGTCAGCAGGACCTGGGCAGTGGTCAACCCATGACGGGCGAAGTGGCCTTCGTAACATTCGGTCAGGCCATTCTGCCCCACCGCAGCGGCGGCCTGGAGGGCGTGCACCTCGGAAGGGCGGGTCTGCCACCCTAGGCGCACCATGCCCGCCGCCACGGCACCGGACGACACCAGCACCACCTCGATGCCGCGACGGTGCAGCTCGGCGATCTCGTCGACCCAGCCACCAATGGCCGGCTCGTCGAGCCCCCGCCCGTCGTTGGTCAACAGGGCGCTGCCGATCTTCACCACCACACGCCGCATGCGCTTCAGCGCCTCGCGGTCAGGCACCTGTTCGAGATCGTTCATCGACTTCTCGCCTCAACCTGTCTGATCTCCCCAAGCTGGAGAACTGAGCGAGCGACGGCCAGACAAGGCAAAAATTGGCGAACAGAGCGAAGTTTGCTATTGCAAATGAGCATCTTGAGCCAATTTTTAACGCCGTATGGGCGAGCGCAGCCAGTTCCGCTCCTCAGGGGGCGTATTCGACCTCGACGTCATAATCCCCATCATCGAAGTCATCGTCATCCTCGTCGGCCCGCTTGCGCTTGCGACCCAGGCGCGCCTCAGTGCGTGCCACGGCTTCGTCTTCCATGCGGCGACGCATCTCGTGCTCGTGCTCGGCGGCGTCTTCGTCCTCGTTCTCCAGTTGACGCTGCTCGGTCAGCCAGCGATGCACGGCCTGCACCAGAACATCGGCGCCCTCCCCGCTGATAGCCGACAGGCGGAAAACGGGCCCCTGCCAGTCCAGACGCGTCACGATGTCGTCGACCACGGCATCGCGTTCCTCCGCCGGCAGCAGGTCGAGCTTGTTGAGCACCAGCCAGCGCGGCCGCTCGGCGAGCGCCGGGGAAAACTGCCCCAGTTCGTGAGCGATGGCCTGGGCGGCCTCAACCGGGTCGGTCTCATCGAAGGGCGCGACATCGACCACATGCAGCAGCAGCCGGGTGCGCGTCAGGTGCTTGAGAAAGCGCAGCCCCAAGCCGGCGCCATCCGACGCCCCCTCGATCAGCCCCGGCACATCGGCCATCACGAAGTGCTCATGCTGGCCGAGCTTCACAACGCCAAGGTTGGGCACCAGGGTGGTGAACGGGTAATTGGCCACCTTGGGCTTGGCCGCCGACACCGAACGAATCAGCGTCGACTTGCCGGCATTGGGCATTCCCAGCAGACCGACATCCGCCATCACTTTCATCTCGAAGCGCAGGTTGCGACGTTCGCCTTCGGTGCCCGGCGTGGTACGGCGCGGCGCCCGGTTGGTCGAGGACTTGAAATGGATATTGCCGAGTCCGCGACGCCCGCCATGAGCGACGAGCACCACCTGGCCGGCCTCGGTCACATCGGCAATCACCTCGAGGGTGTCCTCGTCGATCACCGTGGTCCCTACCGGCACCTTGACATGCAGATCCTCGCCGGCGCGACCGCTCATCTGCCGCCCCTGCCCCGGCTGGCCATTCTGGGCCTTGTAGAAGCGTTGATACTTGAAATCGATGAGGGTATTCAAGGCATCGTCACCGATCAGGTGAACGCTGCCGCCATGGCCACCATCGCCGCCATCCGGGCCGCCCTTGGGCACGTACTTTTCGCGGCGGAAGCTCAGGCACCCATTACCACCCTTGCCGGCCTCCACGATGATCGAAGCTTCGTCGACGAACTGCATTACCTATTCTCCCGGCGATTCATGTCGCCATGATACAAGAAGGCCCCGCCATGGCGGGGCCTTCCTGCGAGGAGCCTGACCTGATCAGGAGAGTGAAGCGTGCGCGGCGCGAACACTTTCCGCCACGCGCTGTCACCCAGACCGGCCGGCTCCCTGAAGTCCGAGTCGCCTCAGGCGGAGACGATGCTCACGAACTTGCGGTTCTTCGGACCCTTGGTCTCGAACTTGACCTGACCCTCTTCCAGCGCGAACAGGGTGTGGTCCTTGCCGATACCGACGCCCGCACCGGCGTGGAACTTGGTGCCACGCTGACGGACGATGATGTTGCCCGGAACTGCTGCCTGGCCGCCAAAGAGCTTGACGCCAAGGCGCTTCGATTCGCTGTCGCGACCGTTACGGGTGGAACCCGCTGCCTTCTTGTGAGCCATTGCAAATACCTCGCTCGTTCAGGGGACTGATGACCGCTTACGCGGAGATCCCGGTGATCTTGACTTCGGTGAACCACTGACGGTGGCCCTTGCGCGTCATGCTGTGCTTGCGGCGACGGAACTTGATGATCTTCACCTTCTCTCCGCGACCGTGGGAGACGACCTCGGCAGAGACCTTGGCTCCGTCGACGTTCGGCGCACCGACCGTGACGTCGTCATCGTTGCCCACCAGCAGCACCTCGTCGAACTCAATGGTGTCACCGGTCGGCACTTCCAGCTTTTCCAGCTTGAGCGTCTGGCCTTCCTGAACGCGGTACTGCTTGCCACCGCTCTTGATAACTGCGTACATGTTTCTCTCTCCAGGACTCATCAAGGGTTGGCTCTTCGTCGACCTGCTTCGAGTGGCACCCCTCTTGGCACCATCTGACAGGGAGCGAGATGAGTGGGTCGCGGATTATAGCGGCGAATGCACACGCATTCAACAGGGTCGACCCCTGGCCGACGCCATGAGCCGGCCCATGGAGGCACTGGCACGCTTGACGCCCCTCAGGGGGGCCCATAGCATGGCCGACAATTCGGTCAAACACTGGCCGCCCACTTCGTCTCATCGATATCGCCTTCATGCCAGCCACCACCGCGCCGACACAGCTCACCACCCCCGACACGCCCATCCATGCGGTGGTGGCCGAAGACTTTGCCGCCGTCAACCGTACCATCCAGATCCAGCTCGCCTCGCGCATCCCGCTGGTGGAAGCCATCGGCCAGTATATCGTCGATAGCGGCGGCAAGCGCATGCGCCCCTTGCTGGTGCTGCTGGCCGCGCGTTCCCTGGGATACGAAGGCGACCAGCACGTGGCATTGGCCACCCTGATCGAATTCATGCACACCTCGACACTGCTGCATGACGACGTGGTCGACGAGTCGCACATGCGACGAGGGCGTGCCACCGCCAACGACGCCTGGGGCAACGCCCCCTCGGTGCTGGTGGGCGACTTCCTCTATTCGCGCTCCTTCCAGATGATGGTCGGCGTCGGTTCCATGCGCATCATGGACGTCCTCTCGGCGGCCACCTGCACCATCGCCGAGGGCGAGGTCCAGCAACTGACCAACGTCGGCAACCCGGATGTCGACGAGGCCGCCTATTTCGAGACCATCCAGGGCAAGACCGCCATGCTGTTCGAGGCGGCGTCACACTGCGGTGCCATCATCGCCGACGCCACCCCGGAACAGGAAGCCGCCCTGCAGGCCTACGGCCGCTATCTCGGCCTCGCCTTCCAGCTCGTCGACGATTTGCTCGACTACCGGGGCGACGCCGACACCATGGGCAAGAACGTCGGCGATGACCTGGCCGAGGGCAAGCCCACCCTGCCGCTGATCCAGGCCATGGTCGCCGGTACCCCCGAACAGGCCAAGGTGGTGCGCCAGGCCATCCGTCAGGGCGGTCTCGAGCGACTCGACGAAGTCCTCGCCATCGTCCACGACACCGGCGCCCTGGACTACACCCAGCGCCGCGCCGAGGAAATGTCGGCCAAGGCCCTGGCTCAGCTCGAGGTCTTGCCACCCTCCGCCTACCGCGACAGCATGGAGCAACTCGCGCACCGCGCGGTGGACCGCCGCACCTGAGCGTCGGCACGACGACCCGCATTGGCCACAAGGGCTTGCACAGCATATTCGTTTACGTATAATACGCATCCGTTGTCGCCCACCGGGCCCGACATCGGAGTATAGCTCAGCTTGGTAGAGCGCTGCCTTCGGGAGGCAGAGGTCGTAGGTTCGAATCCTGCTACTCCGACCACAAGATTCATGAAAACCGCCACTTACGGATAATACCGGGTGGCGGTTTTTTATTGCCCGCATGTCACACTGTCGACATACGGGCATCGCCTACCCGGAAAGCCCGCCCGCGCAGCCTGATGCCACACTGCCGGTCGCCCCATGACAGGACCAGGCCAGGGGCGGGCATCTTCCGTCATGCTCCCCTGCCAGAAACTGACGCCTGAGCCCGAGCACCGGAAAGGTGCACACGGCGCAGTTTGACGTCGTCCCCGACCAGATGCCGCTGCAGTTCCTCGAGCGAGACATTGCGCGTTTCCGGCATCAGGAACAGCACGAACACCAGCTGCAGCAGCATCATGACGGCGAAGAAGGCGAAAACCGGGCCGCCGCTGAAGGTCCCCAGCACCCAAGGCATGACCAGGGTGATCAGGGCCGCGAAGACCCAATGCACCGAGCTGCCGAAGGACTGGCCACGAGCGCGCACATGGTTGGGGAAGACCTCGGCGATGAACACCCAGATCACCGCGCCCTGGCTGATGGCATGAGCAGCAATGAACAGGCCGAGCAGCAGCGGCACCTCGATGCCCCCCAGGGCATCAGTGAAGAAGGCGCGCGAGATCAGCACCAGCGACAGCAGATAGCCGGCTGAACCGATGATCAACAGTGTCCGCCGCCCGAACCGGTCGATCAAGGACATGCCGATCATGGTGAAGACCAGATTGACCAGCCCGATGCCGGCCGTCGACAACAGCGCTGCCTGGCTGCCAAGCTCGGCCGCCTCGAGTACGCGGGGCGCATAGTAGATGATGAAGTTGATGCCGGAGAGCTGATTGAAGAAGGCGATCAGGAAGGCCAGCAGGATCGGCAGGCGATAGCGACGCGAGAAGAAGCGTGCGTGCGCGGTGCGCTCTTCATCCTCGGCAGCGCGAATCGTCGCGATCTCCGCGTCGGTATCCGCCTCGGGGTTGATCAGGCGCAGCACGCGGGTTGCCTCCGCGACATCGTTGCGCTTGAGAATCAGCCAGCGCGGGCTACGCGGCACGCGCGTGATCATCAAGGTGTAGATCAGGGCGGGTACCGCCTCGATACCGAGCATCCAGCGCCAGGCATCCTCGGTGACCAGGCTGCCGATGAGATAGTTCGAGATGAAGGCCATCAGGATGCCGAAGACGATGTTGAACTGATACATGGCGACCAGCAGGCCACGATGCTTCGGCGGAGCGATCTCGGAGATATAGGTGGGTGCGGCCACCGAGGAAATCCCCACGCCGATACCGCCCAACAGGCGGAAGATGGCGAACAGCACCGGATCCGAGACCATCGCGGAGCCCAGGGCGGATACCAGGTAGAACACCCCGATGATGATCAGGGTGGCACGGCGCCCGAGGTTGTCGGTGGGCCAGTTGCCGAAGATGGCACCCAGCACGGTACCCCATAACGCCATGGACATGATCAGCAGGCCATGCTGGAGGTCACTGAGCCCCCAGAGGGCCTGGATCGGCTTGTCGGCGCCCGAGATCACCGCAGTGTCGAAGCCGAACAGGAAGCCCGCCAGGGCCACGGTAATCGACCATTGCACGATACGCGTCATTGTCATTGTCCTTTTCCAAGGGTCGTTGACGAACAAGTGAATCGATTCATCTAACAACCGAAACGACGCCGACCATCATGTCGGCCTGACTGATAGATGAATCGTGTCAGCAAGAGGCTATTACAGCAGCCAGGGCCGCAAAGTGCGACTCGGAAGCCTCGAACTTTGGTATGAGGAGCACTCGACGCGGATCGGAGAGGACGCTGGCTACCGCTCTTGATGATATTTCGCATCAAAAAAGACAAGAATTGATGATGCTTATCATCATATCGCTGACATCAGCCGCCATCTTCATAAATTCACCAGCAATATCAAAAGATTACAAATAGCTCTAAAGTGGCACATCTCTTGCTCAATCGTCTCGGGCC
This sequence comes from Halomonas sp. I1, assembly GCF_032334135.1. Classification (NCBI taxonomy): domain Bacteria; kingdom Pseudomonadati; phylum Pseudomonadota; class Gammaproteobacteria; order Oceanospirillales; family Halomonadaceae; genus Halomonas; species Halomonas sp. I1. The sequence goes on along the minus strand of NZ_JAVXUS010000006.1, from coordinate 121,278 downwards.
TGGCGCCCATCGAGGCGCCAGGAACTGGCCACCGATATCAACAAGAGATAACGCCCATGCACGTCAGTCGCTTCAAGACCGCCCACCGCCTGATCACCGGCCAACAAGCCTCGCACGAGCTCCCCGCGGAGATACGCAAACTGGGCATACAAAGGCCGCTGATCGTCACCGATCGAGGCGTGCGCGAGTCAGGAACCCTGGATCTCGTGACATCCCGGATGAAGGACCAGGATCACGCCATCTACGATCGCGTGACCGCGGAACCGGAAATCGCGGTCGTCGAGGAATGCGCCCAGGCCTTTCGCCACGGGGAGCACGATGGCTTGATCGCCGTCGGCGGCGGAAGCGCCATGGATATTGCCAAGTGCGTTTCCGTTTATGCTCCGTACAGCATCGCCCTGGAAGCCTTGTTCGGCGAGGACAAGGTCGAACGTTCGGGAGTGCCGTTGATCGCCATCCCCACCACTGCGGGCACGGGGTCCGAGGTCACCAATATCGCCATCCTCGCCGACAGCCGGCAAGGCACGAAGCGCGGCATTGTCAGTGATCACTTGCTGCCCGATGTCGCCCTGGTGGCCCCGGAAATGACGTTGAGCTGCCCGCGCTCGGTGACGGCCGCCAGTGGTGTCGACGCCCTCGTCCACGCCATCGAAGCCTATCTATCGAATTTCGCCAGTCCTCTTACCGATACCCTGGCGCTCAAGGCCATGACGCTGATTGCCAACGCCCTGCCCAAGGCATTCGCCAACCCGGCAGACCTCGTCGCTCGAGAAGACATGGCCACCGGTAGCCTGATGGCAGGACTGGCCTTCGGCAATGCAGGCGTCGGCGCCGTGCATGCCCTGGCCTACCCCCTCGGGGGCCGTTACCACCTGTCTCACGGCGTCAGCAACGCTCTCCTGCTACCGCATGTCATGGCCTGGAACAAGCTGGCCTGCGTCGAACGTTTCCATGATATTGCCCGGGCATTCGGCGAACCGTGCGCCCACTTGTCTGCCATCCAGGTCGCCGACCACGTCATCGATCGTCTGCACCGATTGTGCCGTGACGTCGAGATCCCCGCACGACTCCGGGCATTCGACATTCCCGAATCCGCGCTTCCCGAACTGGCAGACGCCGCCAGCAAGGTCGAGCGTCTGCTGCGCAACAATCCTCGTGTCCTGAGTCGTGACGATATCGAGAAGATCTACCGCGCCGCCTACTAGGCCTTCAATGCCTTGATCTTGATAACAACACCAAATAGTGGAGATACGCCATGAACCAATGGAAGCATCGTGCCGACGGCGCGGAAGCGCCTTATATCGCCTTTGGGCCCTTCAAGATACGCCTGCCCTTCCTGCATTATCGCTTCGAGTTACCCGACTACCTGCAGGGTCTGCTGATGTGTGCGGTGGACCTGGCCGCCATTCCGTTGATGACCGAACTGCTGGGCATGCCCTTCGAGGCGGCACTCGCCATCGTGATGCTGAACGGCCTGCTGTACCTCCTGCACCACCTGCTTGGTGACCCTGTCGTCCCCGGCTGGATCACACCGGCCATTCCCCTGCTGATGGCCTATGTGACGACCTTCCCCGAGGGTGAGGCCCGAGTGCATGCGTTGATCGCCTTCCAGATGATGCTGGGGATCCTGGCCCTTGTCCTCGGGCGAACGGGACTCGCGGCCAGAGTCGTGGGGCTCATCCCCTCCGCGATCAAGGCAGGCGTGATCATGGGCGCCGGCCTGGCCGCCATCGTGGTGGTCTTCGACGAAGGCGGCCGCTTCTCTCAATATCCCTTCACCATCAGTATCGCCGTGGGCCTGGCCTTCTACCTGATCTTCTCTCGGCACTTCACCAGGCTGAAGGCAAGTGGCGGCGCCTGGGCCACCCTCGGCAAACTCGGCATCTTTCCCATCATCGTCCTGTCCATCATCATCGCGCCCCTCTTCGGCGAGGCGTCCTGGCCCAGCGTGGAATGGGGATTCAGCCAGCCCGACTTCGCACTGATGCTGAGCGAATACACCGTCTTCGGTGTCGGGCTCCCACCGCTGTCGATGTACGTTACCGCCATTCCCACCGTTCTGGCGGCCTACATCGTCCTGTTCGGCGATGTCCTGCAAAGCAAGGCCCTACTCGACGAAGCCGACGACATGCGTCGCGACGAGAAGGTCGATTACGACCCTGACCGCGCCCACATGATCTTCGGTAGTCGCAACCTCGGCATGAGCGTGCTGGGCCCCGACGTGGTGATGTGCGGCCCCCTCTGGGCTGCCATGCAGGTGGTGATTACCGAACGGTACAAGGAAGGCAAGGCCGCCATGCACTCGATCTTCGGCGGTTCGGGCTCGTTCCGCTGGGGCACCAACACCGGCCTGTTGCTGTTGCCGATCGTCAGCCTGGTGCAGCCTATCCTGGGCATTGCACTGGCGCTTACCCTGCTGATCCAGGGCTATGTCAGCGTGCGCATCGGCATTATGGAAGCCCGGAGCCAACGCGATCTGGGCATCGCAGGTGTGATCGCCGCCGTGCTGGTCATCAAGGGTGCCACCTGGGCCTTTGCCGTCGGCGTCTTGCTGTGCGTGCTGATCTACGGTCGCCGCTTCTTCTCGGGAGAGAACGACGGCACCTTCGCCAAGGACCTGGCCAGCCACGAGGAGTCCCCGCGTCCTGCCTCCGACTCAGCCAAGAGTCTACATGAGCCCGATACCTCGCTTGACGTACATTGAGCCAAGCGACGCCCGCCGGCCATCCGGCGGGCGCCTTTCCAGGGGGCAGGGCATGCGACACATCAGTGAAAACCAGCACATGGCAGAAGTCCGACCACTCTTCGAAGAACAGGATGTCGGCGCGGTTGAAGTCTTCGACGACTCGGGCCAGGCGATCGGCGTATTGACCCAGACCGATCTCGAAACCGCCATTCAGGAGGCCAGGCTCGAGCGCCTGGTCGGGGAGTGCCTGCGCTACCGCGTTACCGGCGACTCACCGCCTCCGCCCGGTGTCGCCGACGTCTCGAGCCACGGCTTCAACAGCGAGCCATTGCGCTCGGTGCTTAACGCCCTGCACGACGGGGTCTACATCACCGACGCCCGCGGCATCACGGTCACCGTCAATGCGGCCTATGAACGCATTACCGGCATCCAACGCGAAGACGTGGTGGGGCGACACATGGCCGACCTGGTCAAGGCCGGCTATATCTCGAAGTCCGTATCACTGGAAGTGATTCGGGAACGTCGCTCCATCACACTAGTACAGAGCATCCGCGACAATGACAAGATCCTCGTCAGTGGCATGCCCATGCTTGATGGCACGGGGGCGCTACGCTATGTGGTCACCAATGTCCGCGATGTCACCGAACTCCTTCGCGCCAAGCACGCCCAAGAGCAGCTCGAACAGATCCATCGCATGCGCGAGGCCTATGATGTCGATGTTCGGACTGCCGATCAGCCCCCTTGGCTGATCGGCAGTCCGCAATCCCGGGAGTGCCATGCCCTGGCCAGACGCATTGCGCCCACACAGGTCAAGGTACTGATCCAGGGAGAGACGGGCACCGGCAAGACGTTACTGGCCCGCTATATCCATCGCCACAGCGAACGCGCCTCAGGGCCCTTTCTCGAGCTCAACTGCACCGCCATGCCCGAGGGGCTGCTCGAGGCCGAACTCTTCGGCTATAGCCCGGGCGCTTTCACTGGCGCCTCTCCTCGCGGCAAGCAAGGCCTGCTGGATGTTGCCCACGGCGGTACCCTGCTGCTCGACGAGATCGGCGACCTCCCCCTGGCCCTGCAGGCCAAGCTGCTCAAGGTCGTCGAGGAAAGCCGCTTCCTGCCGGTCGGCGGCACCGAGTTTCGCCACGCCAATATCCGCCTGATCTGTGCGACTCACCGCGACCTGCAACATCAAGTGCGCCTGGGCCAATTCCGCGAGGATCTCTATTATCGCCTCAGCGTCGTTCCCTTGACGCTTCCCCCCTTGCGCGAGCGCCGCGAAGAGATCATTCCCCTGCTGAATCAGTACCTGGCGCACTTCAACCAACGCCACGGCCAAGATCGGCGCTGGCACCCCGAGAGCCTCGAACTGCTCACCGGCCATGACTGGCCAGGCAACATCCGCGAGTTGATCAATCTGACCGAGCGCCTGGTAGTCAGTATCACCGAAAAGGAAATCACCCCGCGCTGGTTGCCATCCGCCTCCCCTTCGATAGACGAATCGGATCCAGCCACTGCCACAGGCTCATTGCGTGAACAGGTCATGGCGCTGGAGCGCCGGTTGATCGATACGGCCCTGTCAGCGCATGGCACCACCCGCGCGGCGGCAGCCGCCCTTGGCATCGACCAGTCGACGTTGGTCAAGAAGGCCCGGCGCTGGCGCCACTCACGCCCTTCCTGATGTCCTTCTTGAGCTCGGCTTCGAGCCAGACAGCGCACGCCTGGGGCGAAAACGCCTACGCCTGGAGCCTGTCGTCTTCCAGCCGTTCGTCCAGCCACGCCAGCAGCGCCTGGGTCGCGGCACGCCGCAATGTTCCTCGACGGGTATAGATGGCGATGGCATCCCGCTGCGGCAGACTTTCCACGACCGGCCGAACCAGTTCGCCACTGTCGATGAGGCGCTGCGTGGTACGCCGCCAGCCCAGGGCGATCCCCTGTCCGGCGACCGCCGCCTGCAGCAACAGCGGATAGCTGTCGAAGTCCACGCCCTCCCCGAGCACGAGATCGCTACGCCCCACGGCCCGCAACCAGTCGGGCCATTCCAGCCAGTCCGCCGGCTCGACCCGATAGTGCAACAGCCGATGCCCAGGCAGGTCATCGAGACGCAATGAACCCGCCGGTCTTTCCAGATAGGCGGGACTACAGACGGGAAAGATCTCGTCCGCGGCCGTCAATGCCAGTTGATGGGTGCCACTGGGGCGCCCACTGGTCTGCAGGGCAACGTCGAAGGGCTCGCCGAATTCCGTGATCGGACGCGTCGATGTCGCCAGCTTGATATCCAGCTCGGGATGACGTCGGTTGAAATCATCCAGACGCGGCATGAGCCAATAGAAGGCTTCGCACAGCTGGCAGAACAACACCACCTGCGTATCGCCGATATCGCCCCTCAGCGCGCGTGCATCGGCGGCGATGCTGCCCAGGGCCTGCGACACCGTCCGGCCGAACTCGCGCCCTTCGCGGGTCAGGAAGACGCGGCGGTGACGTCGCTCGAAGAGCGTCACCCCCAGATCCTCTTCCAGCAGTCGTATCTGCCGGCTTATCGCTGCCTGCGTCAGGTGCAGCTCGGCGGCGGCGCGCGTGAAGCTCTCGAGTCTCGCGGCGGCCTCGAAAGGTCGTAGCGTTGCGAGCGGGGGCAAAGGCCTGGTGGGAGAATCCATAACGCTCCCTTATGTGAAAGGGCCGAGAAATCGTTTGAGAGCCTGACCGGGAAATCGGCACTCTCCTTGTCGAACCCCAGCAGGAGAGCCCGTGATGACGGCAGATGATACGCATGAAGACAACACATCCCGAGGCGTGACCTTGATCGTGGGAGCCGTCTTCCTGCTCGCCCTCGCCGACGCTCTGGTCAAGTATCTAAGCGCAAGCATCACCCTTTGGCAACTCTATGTCCTCGCCTCGTCGGTCTCGTTGCCCACCCTGGCCGGGCTGATCATCGCCCAGCGAAAAACACGCCCCCTATCCCTCGCATCATGGCGTTGGGTCGGCATCAGGAGCCTGCTGCTGCTGTTGATGTGGATGGCCTACTATATGGCCCTGCCCTTGATACCGCTGTCCGTGGCGGCCGTCGCCATTTACACGACGCCGCTGTTTATCGCCATCCTGGCCTCCATGGGCGCCCGTGAATCCCTCTCTCCCAGTATATGGGGCGGCATCCTGTGCGGCTTCGTCGGGGTCGTGGTGGTGCTCCGCCCCACTGGCGAGGCCTTCGCGCCGGCGACACTACTGCCGCTCCTGGCAGCAGTGCTGTATGCCCTGGCGATGGTGGCGACAAGACGCTACTGCCAGCAGGAACATCCACTGACGCTGGCACTGGGGTTGAACCTGGCCTTCCTGGTGGCCGGTGGCAGCATCAGCATCCTGCTCGCCTTCACCGACACCTCATCCCTCGCCGAGCAGTCGCCCTTCCTGTTTGCCCCCTGGCAGCCCATCGGGCGCAATGAACTCACCATCATCGCCACCTACGCCCTGTTGATGGTGGCCGTGAACACCGGTGTGGCGAAGGCCTACCAGGTCGCCCCCTCCGCACTGATCGGCACCTTCGATTACGCTTACCTGCTGTTTGCCAGCCTCTGGGGCTACCTGCTGTTCCATGAGGTCCCCGACGGAATGACCTGGCTGGGCATGAGCCTGATCCTTGCATCGGGCCTGCTGGTGCTGAGGCGTCAGCGCGCAGGATAAGCGCCGGCTCGGACGCAAGCGGTCAATACATGACAACGCCTCCTGACGTCTCTAGTGAGCCAGCAGATCTTGCAGTTGAATTCAGCGATGCACACCAACCTGGAGGAATACTAGCCCCCTCTCTTCCAGCAGCTTGGTCAAATGCAAGAAAACGCAAAATTGCATACAACTTCTCGACCAAAGTTCAATTTTTACCCAGCCTGACGCCAACTAGCTTCAAGATTGCATGCAATTACTGGAGACAAAATGGCGAAGGCAGGCGCGGTACCGCCCTCCCCGGGAGCCCAGACGGCGACCACGAAGGTACACGAGGTCATCAAGCAACGGATTCTCGATGGTCACTATCAGGCCCATGAATACATCCGCGAAGCGAGCATCGCACGGGAGCTTGACGTAAGCCGCACCCCAGTGCGTGAAGCGCTACGCGAGCTGGTATCGGAAGGCTGGTTGGAAGCGATACCCCATCACGGGGCGCGGGTGGTGGCCTGGACGGAAAAGGACGCCCGTGAGGTGTTCGAGCTGCGTGTTGTGCTGGAGCCCATGGCCGTCCGCCTGGCCTGCGAAAACATGAACGAACCATGTCTCGCTCGACTCAGGAAAATCGCAGACCGCATGGAAGCGCTCACCGAACGGATCGAGACGGACCTTGGCATACGCAATGAAATCGCCTTGCTCAATCACGACTTCCACCGCGAGCTCATCCAGGCCAGCGGCAACCAGCGGCTCGCCAGCGTGCTGGATAGCGTCGTACGCACCTCTGTGATCAGACGCAACTTCGGCAATTACCAACTGGACAACCTTCGCCGCAGCATGCGCCACCACCGGGAGATCCTGGAAGCCATCCTCGCAGGCAGCCCGACATGGGCCGAAAACGTGATGCGTGCCCATCTGCTCGCCGCCCAGGCTCTGCATGTCCAATTCCCCGACACTCCGCAGACTTAGCCCGTCACTCTCTGAAGAGGCCGCACAACAACAATGAGTCATCACGACAAGTCCGCTCCGACACCCCTCGACAACATCAAGGTCCTCGAACTCGGACAACTGATCGCAGGCCCCTACTGCGGCCAGGTACTAGCCGATTTCGGCGCCCGGGTCATCAAGATCGAGCCCCCGGGAAAAGGCGATGCCATGCGCCAATGGGGTGCCGCCGACAGTGATACCGGCGAGCCTCTCTGGTGGAACGTCATCGGGCGCAATAAGCAGTCGCTGACGCTGGATCTGCGTCAACCCCGTGGCCAGGAGCTGTTTCGCGAACTGGCCGAGGATGCCGACGTCATCATCGAGAATTTTCGGCCCGGCACCATGGAGCGCTGGGGCCTGGGTTACGATGAGCTCTCCCGCCATAATCCCGGCCTGGTGATGGTGCGTGTCACGGGGTTCGGTCAGGATGGTCCTTACGCCACGCGTGCCGGCTTCGCTTCGGTATGCGAGGCCATGGGCGGTCTACGCTACCTGAGCGGTTACCCGGATCGCCCGCCGGTACGGGTCGGCATTTCGCTCGGCGATACCCTGGCCGGCTTGCACGCTGCCCTCGGCACGATGATGGCACTCCATCAGCGCGAGCGCACCGGGCACGGTCAGGTGATCGACAGCAGCATCTTCGAGTCGGTTCTGGCGATGATGGAGAGTCTCGTCCCCGAGTTTGCGCGTGCCGGCAAGGTTCGCGAACGCAGCGGTAGCTACTTGAGAGGCATTGCACCCTCCAACGCTTACCCGGCCCGAGACGGCCGCGATGTCATCATCGGTGCCAATCAGGATACGGTCTTTCGGCGGCTGTGCGAGACGATGGGCCAGCCGACCCTGGCCGATCACCCGGATTACGCCACCCATCGGGCACGCGGCGAGCACCAGCAGACCATCGACGATCTGGTCGCGGCCTGGACCCGTCAGCACGACGCCCAGCATATCGTCGACCTCCTGGCAGATGCCGGTGTTCCGGCAGGCTTGGTCTACCGTGCCCCCGACATGCTCGAGGACCCGCATTTCCGGGCTCGCGAAGCCATCATCGAGGTCCCCGATCACCAGGGCAAGCCACTGCCGATGCAGAACGTCTTTCCTCGACTTTCCAGAACGCCCGGGAGTGTGCGCCACGTCGGCCCTACCCTCGGTGAACACACCGAGACCATCCTGTCCAGCAGGCTCAGCCTGAGCACCGAGGATATCAACGCCCTGCGCAACGACAAGGTGATCTGACGGAGGCCGATCATGGACCCCACCATTGTGCTTCTCGTACTGATAGGGCTGATCATCGTCGGTGTCCCTATCTTTCTCGCCCTCGGCCTGTCCGGACTGCTGGGACTCTACATGGCCCGCGGCTCGATGGCGTTCTTCTTTGCTCCCTCGTCTCTGTTTGGTCAGTTGAATGCCTTCGAATTGATCGCCTTGCCCCTGTTTATCCTGATGGGCAACTTCCTGGGAGCGACCCCGGTAGGATCGTGCCTTTTCACCGCAGCGGTGCGCTGGCTCAACTGGCTTCGCGGCAGTCTGGCGATCTCATCGGTAGGAGCCTCAGCGATGTTCGGCGCAGTGTCCGGCGTCAGCCTGGCCGGCGTTGCCGCCGTTGGCTCCATTGCCGTGCCACAGATGCTCGACCGCGGCTACAGCCGCTCACTGGCCGCAGGTTCGGTGGTGAGTGCCGGAGCCCTGGCGATGCTGATCCCGCCCAGCGTGCCTTTCATTATCTATGGCGCCGTCGCCAGCGTCTCGGTCGCCGACTTGTTCATCGGCGGGATCGTGCCCGGCATTCTGCTGGCACTGGCCCTGTCGGTATTCATCTACCTGCGCGTGCGCCTGAACCCCGACGAAGCCCCCGTCAGCCAGGAGCGCTTCACCTGGCAACAGCGTTGGAGCAGCCTTGCCAATATCTGGCATGCCGCCTTGCTGGTCCTTGCGGTGCTGGGCTCGATCTATTCAGGACTGGCGACTCCCAGCGAGGCCGCCGGCATCGGTGCCCTGGGGGCTTTCCTGATTGCCACAGTGGTGTTTCGCAGCCTCAGTTGGGGCAAGTTCCTGGAGATCCTCGGCACGACGGCACGGATCAGCGGCACCATTCTGCTGATCATCGGCTGTGCCAAGATCTTCGGCGACTACCTCAACATGGTACGAGTGCCGCAGTTACTCACTGAAGCGCTGACCTCTACCGGCCTGCCCACCTGGGTGATCCTGGTCGCTATCATGCTACTGCTGATCCTGCTGGGGATGATCGTCGACGCCGTATCGCTGATCGTGGTCACCACCCCAGTGTTACTGCCGCTGATCACCGCCCTCGGCTACGACCCTCTATGGTTCGGCATCATCATGGTGCTCAATCTGGAAATCGCCGTGGTCACCCCGCCGGTCGGCCTCAACCTCTATGCCTTGAGGGGCGTCTGTCCCGAGCTCCGGGTCGAGGAAATCATTCGCAGTGCCCTGCCCTTCGTCATCGTGCAGTTCCTTGTGCTGATGCTGTTCGTGCTCGTGCCCAGCCTCAGCCTGTGGTTACCGGGGCTCATGTAGCTCTGGTCTTGCAACGTCAACAATACGCTGTTTCACAACAACAAACGGAGACTCAGCATGAACCTGACTCGTCGACAAGTTCTCAAATACGGCACCTTCGCTTCCGCCAGCGCCACTCTACTCGGTACGCGGGGACTGCTGGCACCACAAGCCCATGCCGCCACGACCATGACCGGCGTCACCTATCTGCCCCCTTCCTACAAGGCGTTGACCTACGGTTCCAGCCGCTTCGTGGAGATGCTCAAGGAAAACGGCGGCGATGCCCTGTCGGTGGATTTCTACGACTCTGGCCAGTTGCTGAAGGCCGATGAGCAGTTACCTGCGTTGCGCTCACGCAGCATCGACTTCATGTTCCATACCTTCTCCTACATCACCCGCTCGGTGCCCATCCTGGGGATCACCGGTCTGCCGGGAGTGGTCGGCGAGCTTTATCGACATCCGGAACGCCTGAAACTGGGCAGCCCGTTGATGAATCTGATCAACGAGGAACTGGCCAAGGAGAATCTCTACCTGCTTACCTCGGGCGGCGGGATTCTCGAACCAGAGTACATCTGGAGCACCGCCGCCAGCCCGATTCGACGCCTGGAGGAAGTTCGTGGCAAGAAGGTCCGCATCGTCAGCTTCGAAGCCACCAAGGCGCTGGAGACGTACGACATCGGCGCTACGCGCATTCCTTCCTCGGAAACCTACATGGCCCTGCAGCGTGGCACGGTAGACGCCGGGGTATTCAACATCTCGACGATCATCGGGCGCAGTCTCCAGGAACAGTTGAAGTACTGCTACCGATTGCCGATGACCGGCTTCTCAGTGGCCCCCTTCATGCTTCGCGACACCTGGGAAGGACTCGATGACGAGACCCGCTCCGTCCTCGAGCAAGCCATCAACTGGTACGACGAGAACTTCATAAAACACTGCAACGATGACATCTACGCCAACGAGTACTGGCCCCAGGTTCAAGAGGCCGGAGTCGAAATCATCGAGCCCAGCGCCGAGGAGGTCGAAACCTTCAACGCCAGCGTCAAGGACGTCTGGAATCACTGGAAGGGCGAAGTCGGCCAGGACGTCGGCGAGCGGGCCATCGCCCTGGCCCTGGGCCAGGCCTGAGGAGGCACGCATGACCACGACTGCCCTCCGTGGCTGGGACGGCCTGCTGGCCGTCCTTCACTGGACCTCGAAGGCGGTGTTGGCATTCATGATGGTGTCGATCTGTTACGACGCCATCATGCGTTATGCCTTTGCCGCACCGACCAGCTGGAGCCTGGAGATCAACTCCTTCCTGCTGGTCTACCTGGCGGTGATCGGTGCCGCCGAGGCCCAGCGCCACGATGCTCATATACGTATTACTTACTTCAAGGACAAGCTACCGTCGCGCCTGCGTGGCGGCGTCGACCTGCTCACTGGGCTGCTCGGTGCCGTGTTCTGCGCCATTCTGGTGTGGCGCGGCGGCATCATGGCTCTGCAGGCCCTGGAATACGGCGAGCGGGTATCGAGCTCGCTGGGCACGCCCATGGTCTACCCCTATGCGTTGCTGCCGGTCGGCTTCGCCGCCCTTGGGTTGCAGTTCCTGATCGATGCCCTCGCCGCCATTCCGCGCCTGAGCGGTACGACCGAGGAGGAGGCCTTTCGATGACTAGCTTCATGCCCCCCGCACAGGTGGAGATCGTCGAGGTCGCACCGCGCGACGGCTTTCAGTCGATCCACGACCCTCTGCCCACCGCCGACAAGCAACGCTGCATTGCCGCGCTGCTGGATGCCGGCATCACCCGTCTGGAGATCGGCTCCTTCGTGAGTCCCAGCGCCATACCCCAGATGGCCGATACCGGAGAGTTATTCGCAGCGTTCGCCGACCGCCCGGAACTTCGGCTTTCGTCCCTGGCCCCCAACCTAAAGGGCGTCGAGCTCGCCCTGGAGCGCGGTATCCGGGAGGTGGTCTACGTCGTTTCGGTGTCCGAATCGCACAACCGTAGCAATGTGCGCCGCAGCGTCGGCGAGTCGCTGGAAGACCTGGCAAGGGTGATCGAGCGCCTACGCCGGACCCAAGGTACCCGGCTGCGCCTCGACCTCGGAACCTGCTTCGACTGTCCCTTCGAGGGCACAATCAGCTGGCGCCAGGTCGATGAAGTGCTCGACAAGGCCAGCCGACTCGCCGGCGATCTCCCCATGGAGGTGGCACTCTGTGATACCACTGGCCGCGCCTCTCCCTACCAGGTAGCCCACCATTTCAGCCAGCTGCGCGAGCGCCATGCCCACAAGGGACTGGCCTGGGCCTTCCATGGCCATGATACCTTCGGCATGGGGGTCGCCAATGCGCTCTTCGCCATCCATCACGGTGCCACGGCCGTGGACAGCGCCTGCGCCGGACTCGGAGGATGCCCCTTTGCCCCGGGCGCAACCGGTAACACCGCCACCGAGGACCTGCTCTACGCCCTGCAAGGGGGCAGGGTCGAAACGGGTATCGACCTCTCCAGACTGCTGGCGGCCGCCGATCTGATCGCCGCCCTTCCCGGCGGAAAGACCGCCAGCCACCTGCGCCAGGTCCCCCGCGAACGGGTTGGCTGAGCGGCCCCCTTGCACTGGTGACACAGGCGCCATGCCGACCACAAAGCGTCTGTGGGAGGGTTACTTGTAGACCGGTTCGCGACTGACACCATCAGATCTGTCAGTGCCCTGTGAGCCGGTATTGGCCGCCTCGGAAAACTCCTCGTCAGTCCGGCACTGTCGTGTCTCCTGGCGACCGACTCCCAGCGCAGTGAGCGATGCAGACTGCATCTTCATCAGCAGGACGAAGATCGCAATGGGGAATTCGGTAATGATGGAAGCCGTCTAAATCGTCTCCAGTCCCCCGGCGTGCAGTAAGGCGCTGGCGATGCAGGCAATGATCACACCCCATAGACCCAGATGGTCTGAGGAAGTTCCTGGCTACCGCCAAAGGCCGCGATCCAGACGAAGGTCAACAGGGTAGGGACGATCAAGACTCCGCCAACCAGCTCGCGGATGGTACGCCCACGCGAAATACGGGTAATAACCTGTTCATTGGTGAAGATCCGGTCCGGACCGGCAAGGCCGATGGACTAGAGGGACTTCCTTGGTATTGAGGTTCGGGACGTTGATGCCGGAATAGGCCAGTTGGATACCGGCCAGGGCACCATACACCTTCATCCTCTCGGGCATCTTACGCAGCTGCAGGGTACTATTGTCCTCCTACAGCCACAGTTCGATGAAAGGCGTGATTTCCTAGGTGTGGTGCATCTTACACTACTCAGTGAAGATAACATCCCAGCCGCCCTTGACCTTGATCCGCCGCTTCCCCGTCCCCGACGACGTGTCGCGGTAGCCGCCCCAGTTGCAGTACGACTGCCTGATAGAACCGATTCTTCGCAGTGAGGGCTCGATCTTCACGGACTAGAACAGGATGTCTTGGCGTGGATCGTGCACTATATACCCCCTCATTCGTTCCCCTCTTTCCATGAGTTCGAGCCGCAACATGAGGTTTTTTACTACCTGCAGCGTCATGACATTCTTGTTTTCGCCAAGCTCAAGATTGTGGTAAAGAACACCTGTCTCACTCCAGACCACAACGCTGCAGCCACGAACGCAGCACGAAAAGCATCAGGGCCGTCGCTAAAACGCACAGCGCGACCACGGCAAAGAACTTCGACTCGTAGGACGCATCGTAAAGCTGACCAACGAAGCCGGACAGGCTGGCCCCCGCGCCGATGGCCAAGCCCGACAAGGAGGCCATCTGCGAGTAGAAGGCGCGAGGTGCCAGCTGGGTAGCGGCCGAAAAAGTGATGGGAGCGAAGATCACTTCAGCGATGCCGAATACCACCATTCCGAGAATGACGGGTAGGAGGCCGACAAGGTTGCCGTACCACGCCGGTATGATGGCGAAGATGGCATAAGCAACGGCCATAACGGTGAGGCCAAGCGCCATTTTGGTGACGGTGCTGGGCTGCTTGACGCCCATTTTTTGCCAGCCGGCAGCAAGCAACGGACCTGCCAGGATCCCTGCAACGACTTGGAACGTGCTGATATAGGCTGCAGGTATCGTCATAAAACCCAAGCTCAAGTCGACGCGAGTGTCGGCATAAACAGCGAAGGTGGTAAATAGCTGAAGGACCATCACCCAGAACATTATCGCGGCTATGTACACGGGTATGAATGCGTAGACTTTCTGACGCTCGACTCTGTCTGTCGCCCTAGATTTTAGCATGACGATAAAGTAAGCGATCGAGACAGTAGCTATCGCAGCGAGAATGGTGATATTCACGTTGGCCAAGGTCACAATGGAGGTCTTGACAAGTAAAGAGAACGCGACGATGGCCAGAGAAAAAATGATCAAGGCTTTCACCTTTCCTCGGTGTGTCAGCGGATTGGGTACACTGTCCGCACTCTTCGGTAACGTTCGCCACCTGAGGGTATAGATTAACAACCCTATCGCCATCCCCACCGCCGCGGCGGAAAACGCCACATGAAAGCCGAACCGTACCTGAAGAAAACCTGTGACGAGTGGCCCGACAAGAGCACCGATCATGATGCCGGTATAGAAGATCGAGAACCCACTATCTCGCTTCAACGACTTGTCTTCGTAAAGTTGGCCCATCATCGCGATGACGTTGGGAAACAGCCCGCCCGTACCTAGTGCAATCAATCCCAGTCCGAACAGCAGGCCCGCCAACTGCGGGGCGATGGCGATGGTGATATGGCCGGCCATCACCAAACCGCCGCTCACCAGCACCACGTAACGAACCGGGAAAACCCGATCGGCCAACCAGGCACCGAAAGGCTGAGTAAGATAGACGCCACCGCCGTAGGCCCCGATGATGGCAAGTGCATCGGATCGGGAAAGCCCCAGACCGCCATCGGTGACGGCATAATATATATAGTAGGCAAGAATGACCTGAAGGCCGTAGAAGCTCAGCCGTTCCCAGAGCTCCGTACTCGCTAACGTCACGAGCCCCTGTGGATGGCCAGCAATGTCGTCACGTTTCGATAACTGCTCTGTACTAGTCATGGACGAACTCGTTTTGGAAACCATGATGTCTGTCCTTTATTGTTCGTATCGTCTTGGGATAAGAGAAAGCAAGCCATTATTTCACGCCATTCGCCTGCCTTTCGGCTTCGCCGATGACCTTGTCATAGTGCGGCAGCACCTCGTTGGCATAGGCCATCGTCGCGCCGAACTGCTCGAAGGGCGTTTCCTCTCTCACGTCGAGGCCCGATAGGCCCTCGATAACGGCCAGCCCCATGTAAGGCGTCGAGGCAGCGTCGTAGCCTCCTTCCTGGGACAAGACCAACCGCCCAGCGCAGACATCCTCTGCCAGCTTCCTCATCCTCTCGGTCATCGATTTGAAGCCCGACGGGGTCAACGTCATTCGCCCAAGTGGGTCGAAGCATCCCGCATCCAGCCCGGATGCCACGATGATGATATCCGGCGCAAAATTCCTAATCGCCGGCTCCACTACTCGGTCGAAGACCGACTGATAGATACGATTCCCGGCCCCCGGAGGTAACGGGACATTGATATTGTAGCCATGGCCCTCTCCACCGCCTCGATGCTCCATAGTCCCGTAGTCATCTTCTAGGAAGTAGTAGTCCTGGTGGATGGACAGGGTGAGAACGCTGGGGTCGTTCCAGAATATCTCCTGGGTGCCGTTACCGTGATGAACATCCCAATCGACGATGGCAATCCGCGCAAAATTCCTGACGGACTGGGCATAACGGGCCGCCATAGCGACGTTGTTCAACACGCAGAAACCAGCCCCCCTTGAGGTCTCGGCATGATGGCCCGGCGGGCGAACCAGGGCGAAGGCATTATCCACCTGACCCTCGATGACGCTACGTACCGCTGTGATCGTTCCCCCTGCCGAGAGCCTAGCGATCGCAAAGTCGCCGCCAGAAAATACGGCTCCGGGTCCGGCATAGGCACTGCTTTTTTCGTTTTCCTGCTTCAGCCACCTCAGGTACTCTTCGGAGTGAACCCGGAGAATATCCTCATCACCGGCCTGCCGGGGTGCCAGTGACACCAGGGAGTCGGTAATTCCACTCTTTTTCAGCAGGTTATAGAAGCGTTTTTTGACCTCGGGACGGTCATAGTTGGCGCCCGGTTCCGCCTTGAAGGGAGGAAAGGGCTGACCAAGGCTGTCATACCAGAAATAGGTTTCTTCCAGCACGATTCCTGTTTTCATGGGGATCTCCTTTCCGTTCTATTCATGAAAATGAATAGAGAACAACATAAGGGAAAGTTGTGAGCGCTCGCCTCACGAGAGGCGAGCGGTTGGGTCAGCGCGGCAGGTAGCCGTCGGCCTTGAGCGACGCGGTCGTGGCCTCGATGCTCTCGCGCAGGGTGGCCACCACGAAGTCGACGTGCTCGCGGGTCAGGATCAGCGTCGGGGAGAGGATGTTCATGTGCGCCAGCGGCCGCACGATCAGGCCGCGCCGCTGACACTCATCGGCGATGCGGTTGCCGACCTTGGCGTCCGGCGCGATCAGCTCCCTGGTCGTCTTGTCGGCGACGTTCTCGAGGCACATCATGAACTTGCGGCCGCGCACGTCGCCCACGATCTCGAGGTCCTCGAGCTCGTGGAGGCGGCGCTCGAAGTAGTCGCCCACGTCCTCGACGTGCTCGCACAGCCCCTCGCGCTCCATGATCTCGATGTTCTTCAGGCCCGCCGCACAGCTCACCGGATGGCCGGAGTAGGTGAAGCCGTGGGTGAAGATGGCGCCGTCGGCCTGGGGCTTGCTGATCACCTCGTAGATGCGGTCCGAGAAGATGGTCGCCCCCAGCGGCAGGTAGCCGGAGGTCAGGCCCTTGGCGCAGGTGATGATGTCCGGGACGATGCCGAACTCGTCCTCGGAGGCGAACATGTGCCCCAGGCGGCCGAAGGCGGTGACCACCTCGTCGGAGACGTAGAGGACGTCGTACTTGCGGCACACCGCCAGGGTCTTCTGGTGATAGCCCTCGGGCGGCACGATCACCCCGCCGGCGCCCATGATCGGCTCGGCGAAGAAGGCCGCCACCTTGTCCGGCCCCAGCTCGAGGATCTTGTCCTCCAGCTCCTGGACCTTGGCATCGCAGAAGGCCTCGAGGCTCTGGCCTTCCGGACGGCGGTAGGGGTTGGGGCTGGAGATGTGGTGCACCAGCTGCCGATCGATGTCGAAGCCGATGTGGTCGACCTCGACCCCGGTGATCGACATCGCCATGTAGGTGCTGCCGTGGTAGCCGTCCTTGCGCGAGATGATCTGCTTCTTGCTCGTCTGGCCGAGCTGGTTGAAGTAGAAGTGGATCATGCGCACGGCGGTGTCGTTGGCCACCGAGCCGCCGCAGCCGTAGAAGACGTGGTTGAGATCGCCCGGCGCCAGCTCGGCAAGCTTGGCGGCCAGGCGCGCCGCCGGGGCGGTGGTGTGGTGGCCGAAGGTCGAGAAGTAGGGAATGTCGCGGATCTGCTCGGCGACGGCGTCGGCGATCTCGTCGCGACCGTAGCCGATGTTCACGCACCACAGGCCGCCGATGCCGTCCAGATAGCGCTTGCCGTCGGCATCCTGGAGGGAGACGCCGTCGGCCTGGTGAAAGACCATGGACCCGGTCTCCTTGAAGGTGGAGAAGTCGGTCCAGGGGTGCATGAAGTGATCGCGATCCTTCTGCCAGATTTCCTGCTTGTCGAATTGAGCGGATGCGTTCTGACTGGTCATTGTGGTTCTCCTTCGGGGTCGGGAGGCGCGCGAGGCGCCTCGCCGGGGTTGCCTGTCGCGCGGGATATCAGCGCTTGGCGATCTCGTTCAGGGGTTCGGGCTTGAATAGCGGCTTCTTCATCACCAGCTTGATCCAGGCCACGGCGATCACGCTGACGAGACCCAGCACCACGCCGGCGTTGGTGAAGATCTCCGCGGTCAGTTCCGGGGCCGGCGAGGCATAGACGATGGCGTAGACCATGCCGGCGATGCCGATCAGCTGCGGCAGCGGATAGAGGGGCGAGCGATAGGGGCGCGCGGCGTCGGGATAGCGCAGACGCAGGGCGATGACGTTGACGTGGGCGATGATGTAGGCGATCAGCCAGGCGATGGCCGCGGAGATCAGCAGCAGCCCCACGGTGCCGGCATCGTTGCCCCAGATCAGCAGCGGCAGGCCGGTGACGCCGGCGGTGAACAGCACGGCGACCCAAGGCGCACGGGTGGTCCTGGTCTTCCAGCCCAGCACCGGGAACGCCTGGCCCTGCTCGGCCATGCCCTGCAGCATGCGCGGCACGGCGGCCAGCGAGGTATTGACGGTGCTGCAGGTGGCGGTGATCGCCGCCACGGCCAGCAGGAAGGTGCCCGAGCCGCCGAAGGCCGCGGAGGCATACTCCAGGTGCGGCAGCTCGGCGGTCATCAGCACATCGCGCGGAAGATAGAAGAGCGCGCCCAGGCAGTAGAGGGCGAAGACGGCGAAGATCACCGTCAGGCCCAGGTACATGGAGCGCGGGATGTAGCGTTCCGGGCGGCGCGCGTCGTCGACCAGCGGGCAGACGAACTCGGCGCCCACATAGCCCCAGATGGCCAGGGCGATCAGCGTGAAGGCGCCCTCGCCCAGGTTGAAGCCGGCGGCCAGCTCGGTGGCCTGGAAGGCGTGGGGGGCGAAGCCGCCGGTCAGGGCGCTGACGCCGAGCAGGGTCAGGGCCACCACCATGGCGAAGGCCAGCAGGTTCTGCAGCTTGGCGAAGACATCGATGCCCAGCAGGTTGAGCGCCGTGAACACGCCGAGGATGCCGAAGGCCACGTAGTGGGTGCCCTCCACCGCCGGGTAGAGCACGCCGAGCAGGAAGTTGACCAGCAGCAGTTCGGCGGACAGCGCGAACATGGCCACCACCACATAGCCCGAGAATACCGAGAGGATCGCCGGGAAGTGCCCCAGGGCCACCTCGGTATAGGCGCTCAGGCTGCCCGCCCGGGGCACCAGCAGGGCCAGTTCGGAGAAGGACGCCGCATAGCACAGCGCCAGCACCCAGGCGATCGCCAGGGGGACGATGAAGGCGGGCCCGGCGATCCCGACGCCCTGGAGCATCAGCACCATGACGCCCTGGGACACCACCAGGCCGACCGCGACGGCCATCAGGGACTTGAGCCCCAGGACGCCGCGCGCCTTCTTGCCGGCAGCGGTCGCCACCGCCGCCGGTTTGGACATGGCATCTTGCATTGTTCAACCCTCTTGTTGTTGTGGGGTCATTCGCCCGCCGGCGAGACGCCAGCGAACGTGATCAGGGGCAACTCAGAGGCGCACCCAGGTGGTCTTGAGCTGGGTGAACTTGTCCAGGGCGTGCAGCGACAGGTCGCGACCGAAGCCGGACTGCTTGTAGCCGCCGAAGGGCGTGGTGAAGTCGATGGCGTCCACGGTGTTCACCGAGACGGTGCCCGCCCGCAAACGACGCGAGATGCGGTGCGCCCGCGACAGGTTCTCGGTCCACACCGAGGCGGCCAGGCCGTAGATGGAATCGTTGGCGATGGCCACCGCCTCGTCCTCATCGGCGAACTCGATCAGCACCGCTACCGGGCCGAAGATCTCTTCCCGGGCGATGGTCATCTGCGGGGTCACGCCCTCGAACAGCGTCGGCGACACGAAGGCGCCCTGCTCCTCGCCCCCGGGTGCCTCGCCCAGCGCCAGGCGGGCGCCCTCCTCCAGGCCCAGCGAGATGTAGCCGCGCACCTTACCGGCGTGACCGGCGTCGATCAGCGAGCCGACATCGGTGGCCGGGTCCAGCGGGTCGCCGACCACCAGCTCGGAGGCGGCGGCCACGAAGCGCTCGACGAAGGCGTCCTTGGCGTCGCGCTGGACCAGGATCCGCGAGTTCGCCGAACACACCTCGCCCTGGTTGAAGTAGATGCCTTGCACCGCGGTCTTCGCCGCGGCCTCCAGGTCGCTGTCGGCGAACACCACATTGGGGCTCTTGCCGCCGCACTCCAGCCACACCTGCTTCATGTTCGAGCGGGCGGCATACTCCAGGAAGCGCTTGCCGGTCGCCGTGGAGCCGGTGAAGGTCAGGCAGTCCACGTCCGCATGCAGGCCCAGAGCCTCGCCGGTGACGTGGCCGTGGCCCGGCAGCACGTTGAAGACGCCGTCGGGGATGCCCGCCTGCGTGGCCAGCTGGGCCAGGCGCAGTGCGGTGAGCGGCGACTGCTCGGCGGGCTTGAGGATCACGCTGTTGCCGGCGGCCAGCGCCGGGGCCAGCTTCCAGGCGGTGATGTCGAGGGGGAAGTTCCAGGGGATCACCGCGGCCACCACGCCGACCGGCTCGCGGGTGATGGTGGCCAGGTTGTCGCCGTCGGTGGGCGCCACCTCGCCGTAGAGCTTGTCGGTGGCCTCGGCGTACCAGCCGAAGCAGCCGGCCGCGCCGGGGATGTCGAGCTCGAAGGCATCGCGGATCGGCTTGCCGGTGTCCAGGGTCTCGAGCAGGGCGAGCTCTTCCTGGTGCTCCATCATCAGCGCCGCCAGGCGTTGCAGCACCGCCTTGCGGTGGGCCGGTGCGGCCCGCGACCAGTCGCCGGCCTCGAAGCTGCGCCGAGCCGCGGCGACCGCGCGCTCCACGTCGTCGACGCCGCAGGCCGCCACCTCGGTCAGGGCCTCGCCGGTAGCCGGGTTCCAGGTGGTCAGGGTCTCGCCATCGCCGGCCTGGACGCGCCGGCCGTCGATGAAGGCCCCATCCGGCAGGGTCAGCCGGGAGCGCAGGTCTCGCCAGAAGGACAGATCATGTGCCGCCATCGGGAGGGTCTCCGTTGTCAGTGTCATTGTTGTCGGGTCGTCTCGGCCTCTCTCACGACCGTGATGTCACGATAGCCCCGGGCTTTTGGTTAATTAAAATATTTTTACTCGAACAACAGCATCATGATTTCCTATGCAACGCACCCGAGCGCCTCTACCAGGAAGCCCTCCCTGGCAGGCGTCATGCAGCGTCGAATCGTCCTTGAAGAGCGGTCAGGCGTCGGCCGGCTCGGCCTGGCCATCGCCGAGGCGGGCGAAGACCTCGCCCCGGGCCTCGGGATCCCGGGCCAGGCGATGCATCGCCTCGGCCGCGGGGCTGAGCCGCAACCCACGCAGGCAGGCGATGCCCATCGACAGCGGCCGGGCCTCGTCCTCGAGCCGCAGCGGCTTGAGCCCGCCGCCGTCGAGGGCCTCGAAGGCCGACAAGGGGGTGTTGAACAGCGAGAACCCGAAGCCGTTGGCCACCAGACCGCGCAGCATGTCCATGGACTTGGCGCGGTGGGAGACGGCGGGGGTCAGGCCGTGGTGGGTGAAGATCGACAGGAAGTACTCGCGGCTCAGCGGCCAGTCGAGCAGCACCATGGGATAGGCCACCAGTTCGGCGAGCCCGATACTGTCGCGCTCGCTCAGGGGATGGTCGGCGGCGACCACGGCATAGGGGGGAAAGCGGTACAGCGGCGTGAAGTCGATCTCGTCGGGCACCTGGAGGTCGTAGGTGAAGGCCAGCTCGTAGTCGCCCTGCCCCAGCCCGCGGACGATATCCACCTGGTTCATCTCGTCGCAGTAGAGGCTCACCGCGGGGTGGCGATCGGCATAGCGGCGCAGCAGCTGGGGCAGGAACACCGGCGCGAAGGTGGGAAAGGCCACCAGGCGCAGCTCGCCGCCGATCTCCTCGCCCAAGGAGAGCGCGTACTTCTCCAGGCCCTCGGCATCGCGCAGCAATTGGCGCGAGCGCTGCATCAACTGCTTGCCCGAGGGCGTCAGCGACAGCCCCTGGGCGTGATGGCGCACGAACAGCTGCAGGCCGGTGACCTCCTCGATCTGCTGGATGGCCGCCGAGATCGAGGGCTGGGAGACATGCAGCTTGCGGGCCGCCTGGGTGACGCTGGACAGCTCGCCGGCCACCACGAAGTAGCGCAACTGCTTGAGGGTGAATTGACGCATCGACTCGCCACCGCCGCCGGGGAAAGAGGTCCGCCCCGCGACGAGCGCGGGGCGATCACATTCAGCATATCAGCTGCCGGGGCCGGGCGTCCCGGCAGACCGGTCGTGGCAACGGTGGCGCCGCCTTTCGACGCACGGCACGGGGCTCAGGCCGGGTCGGCGGCCAGCAGCTCGCCGGCGGCCAGGCGCCGTCGCGCCTCGGGCCCCGAGAGCGCCTCGATCAGCCGGGCCAGGAAGGCCTCGCAGCGCGCCAACTGCTCGTGGGTCACGAACTCGTCGGGCTGGTGGCCCTGGGCCATGCTACCGGGGCCGCAGACCAGGGTCGGGATACCCAGCTCGCGCTGGAAGAGCCCGCCCTCGGTACCGTAGCCGATGCGCTCCAGCTCGCTCGCGTCGAGCAGCGAGAGGATGAAAGCCACCAGGGCGTGGTCGTCGGCCATCGACAGCCCGGGATACTCGCTCAGACGCTCGAGCCGGATACCGGCCTCGGGGGAGGTCTCGCGCATCTCGGCCGCCAGGTAGGCGGCGACGGCCATCAGCTCGCCGAGCAGCGCCTCGGGATCCTCCTCGGCGACGTTGCGGATCTCGATGTCCAGCCGGCAGTCCTGGGGCACGATGTTGAGCGCCGCCCCGCCCTGGATGGTGCCCACCTGCAGGGTGGTGTGGGGAATCGCGAAGCGTGCGTCGAAGGGGCCATGGATGGCCTTGGCGGCGGCCGTCTCCTCGACCCAGGTGGCCAGCCGGGCGGCGGCGTGAATGGCATTGACGCCCTCGGGCGCCATGCCGGAGTGGCAGGCCTTGCCGCGCACGTGGAGGCGCACCGCGAGCTTGCCCTTGTGGGCGGTGGCCGGCCGCATGGACGTCGGCTCGCCGACCAGGCAGGCCGCCGGACGCAGCGGCTGCTGGGCCAGGTCGGCGAGCAGGGTGCGCACGCCCACGCAGCCCACCTCCTCGTCGTGGGAGAAGGCCAGGTGCACGGGCACGGCAAGATCGGCCTCGACCAGCGCCGGCACCGCGGCCAGCACCGCGGCCAGGAAACCCTTCATGTCGGCGGTGCCGCGGCCGTAGAGGCGCTCGCCCTCGGCGGTCAGGCAGAAAGGATCGACGTTCCAGGCCTGGCCGGTGACCGGCACGGTATCGGTGTGCCCGGAGAGCATCACGCCGGGGCGGTCCACCGGGCCGATGGTGGCATAGAGGTTGGCCTTCTCGCCGGTCGCGTCGGCCACCCGCCGCGAGGCCACGCCATGGCGGGCCAGGTACGCCTCGATGAAGGCGATCAACGGCAGGTTGGAGCGATGGCTGGTGGTGTCGAAGGCCACCAGCTCGGCGAGCAGGTCGACGACGGTATCTTGGGACATGAGGAAACCCCGGATGGTCAGGGAAGAGGTAAGACGGCGGCCATGGGGCCATGGCCGCCGCCGACCGGCATCAGCGGACGACGATCAGCGCTCATCCCCCGGCACGCCGTAGGACGGCGAGTCATCGGGGCGCACCGCCCGCAGCACATAGGCGTCGCGCTGCGGCAGGTAGTGCGCCCAGACCATGCGCAGCTCGGTGAGCGGTGCGATGTGCCAGTCGACCCGCAGGTCGACCACCGGCCAGCTGGCCCGGTCGGTGACCTTGAGCCCCGCCGAGAACACCGGCCCCATCTCGCCGCCGGCGGCCAGGCCGGCGTCCATGGCGGCCAGCAGGCGCTCGGCCAGCTCGCCATCATGAGCTTCGAAGGCCGCCACCATGGCGTCGATGACGCCGGTGTCGGCGAGCATGTTGCCGCCGGCCACGCAGTCCCGGCCCTGCCGGGTGGCATGGATCCCCAGGGTCTCGGCGCCGCTGTACACCGCACTGCGCCCCTCGGCGTCGAGGACCTGAAGCTGGCGCCATTCGGGATACGCTTCGTGCTCGCGGAGCCGTGCCAGCACGCTCTCGGCGTCCAGCCCCTCCTCGAGCCACCGCACGCCCAGCTGGCCGAGTTCGGGATTGGTCACGTTCTGGGTCAGCACCGCCCCCCTGCCGGGGGCGATGAAGGGACAGCGGCTGGCCACGCAGATGCTCGAGGAGCTGATAGCGGTGCCGAACTGGCCGGTCTCGCGGCAGACGCCGGCGATGGAAAAGGTCATGAGCTGGCCTCCTTGTCGTCTGACGCATTCGGGATGACGGCGATGACGTCGATCTCCATCAGCCACTCGGGCTGGGCGAGGCCGGCCACCACCAGGCCGGTGGAGATCGGGAAGACGCCCTTGAGCCAGTTGCCCACCTCGCGATAGACCGGCTCACGGAAACGCGGGTCGGTGATGTAGGTGGTGGTCTTGACGATGTGGCCGAGATCGGAGCCGGCCTCCTCGAGCAGTTGCTTGACGTTCTTCATGGCCTGCTCGGCCTGAGCTCGCGGGTCGCCCAGGCCAACCAGCCGGCCCTCGAAGTCGGTGCCCACCTGGCCGCGGACATAGACGGTGTTGCCCGCCCTCACCGCCTGGCAGAGGTCGTTGTCCAACGCCTGGTTGGGGTACGTCTCCTGGGTGTTGAACATGCGGATTCGGGTATGCGTCGGCATCAGTTGACCCTCTCTGCGCTGGTAGCGTCGGTGGATGACTCGGCTGCCCCGGGCGCGTCCTGGCGCTGGGCGGCCTCGTGGTAGGCCAGGTACTTGCGCTGGGTGGCGATGTGGTCGGCGATGTGCTTGGCGTCGTGCCAGACGCCCCAGATGAAGCTGGAGCCGCGGCGCGACAGCCAGGGCAGGCCCACGAAGTAGACCCCCGGCTCGCTGGACACCCCGCGCTGGTGCTGCGGCCGACCGTTGTCATCGAAGGCGTCGACGTCCAGCCAGCCGTAATCCACTGAAAAGCCGGTGGCCCAGACGATCGCGGTCACGCCGGCATCATTCAGATCCAGTTCGCGCAGCGGGTCGGCCACGCACGCCGGGTCGGACGGGATCCGCCGCGCCTCGGGCTCTTCCGGCAGGTCGAGGCCATTGCGGGCGGCATAGTCGTCCGCGGCATCCAGCATCGCCAGGTAGTTGGCGTCGCCGCGGGCCAGGTTGTCGGCCAGATCGCCCTCGAAGGTGACCCTGCCGTCCGCGAAGGCCTGGGTGCGGCCGACCAACGTCATGCCCTGGTGCGCCAGCTCGCGGAAGTCGATCGTCTTGCCGCCATTGGCGCCGCTCACGGCGATGGTGACGTGCTCGGTGCCCGGCTTCATGACCTCGGCATCCCACTCGCCGAGCACGCCCAGCCACCAGCAGAAATCGCGTCCGCGGTAGGCGCGCGGCGGACGGTCATGCGGCCCCACCGAGAGGTAGACCGGCTTGCCGCTGCGCTGCAGCTCCTCGGCGATCTGCACCCCGGAGGAGCCGGCGCCGACCACCAGCACGGCGCCCTCGGGCAGTTGCTGAGGATTGCGGTACTCGGACGAGTGGATCTGCACGAGGCGCTCGTCCTCGGGGGCGATCGGCGGGATCACCGGGCGCTGGAAGGGCCCGGTGGCCGCCACCACGCGATGGGCCTCGATCACCCCCCGAGACGTTTCGACGGTGAACCCCGGCCGACCCTCATTGCGCTCGACCTTCCTGACCTCCACGCCGGTGCGGATGGGGGCGTCGATCTGGCGCGCATAGGCCTCGAAATAGGCCGCCACGCGCTCCTTGGGGGCGAAGTCATCGGCCTCGACGTCGTCGAACGCCAGGCCCGGGAAGCGGTCGTGCCAGGCCGGCCCGTTGGCCACCAGCGAATCCCAGCGGCGGGTGCGCCAGGCCTCGGCGATGCGGTCGCGCTCCAGCACCAGGTGCGGCACCCCCAGGTTGCCCAGGTGCTCGCTCATGGCCACGCCGGCCTGACCGCCACCGACCACCAGGGTATCGGTGTATTCTCTGTCGAAAACGGGCTCGGTCATGGGAGGGATCTCCTTGTTGTCTTGTGTCGATCACCTTATGAGCCGCACATGATTAGTTAAAATATATTTATTCTTACATGTGAATCATAAAATCCTATTCAGATATCAACACCGCTTCAGCCTTGACCTGACACGACCGTCACCTCGGTCAAGGAGCCCCCAGGCCCCGCTCGGCTCTGTTATCCTCTGGCTTCCCGAAGCTCATCAGATGGCAGACTTCATGGCAGGTAGTTCCACCAAGCGGCGCCCCTATCAGGTGGCGGAAACCATCAAGCGCTGGATCGTCGAGAAGCAGCTCAAGCCCGGCGACCGGCTACCCGGTGAAGCGGAATTGATGGAGCGGCTGGAGGTATCGAAGGGCACCGTGCGGGAGAGCACTCGGGTGCTGGAGGCCCAGGGGCTGGTAGAGACGCGCACCGGCCCCGGCGGCGGAGCCTTCGTGCGTGCCATGAGCGAGGCCAGGGCGATCTCGCTGCTGAGCCACTACCTGTTCTTTCAGGACATCTCGATACGCGATATCTACCAGATCCGCCTGGCGCTGGAGCCGGAACTGGCGGCGTCGCTGGCCGGTCGCGTCGGCCCGGAGGACATGGCCAGGCTGCGCGCCAGCCTGGCAAGTTACGCCGACACCGCCCGCGATGACGAGGAGGAACGCCAGCAGCACCTCGACTCGCTGAACTTCCACCTGATGCTAGCCGAGCTGTCGGGCGACAACCCGCTGCTGTGTTTCATCATCCGCTTCACCACTCAGGTGCTTTCGGACCTGACCATCTATCGGCGACTCTACGAGCCCGCCACGCATGATCTCGGCCAGACCGGCTGCCGCTTCCACGCCGAAGTACTGGATGCCATCGAAGCCGGCGACGCCGAGGCGGCCAGGCGAATCATGCACGAGCACATGCTGTCCGCCCAGGCGGTGATGAACGCTCAGGAAGCCCAGGTTCGCCGGGACTTCCTGTCCGAGGTGTGAGGCGCGTCAGACCCGCTCGTCGAGCCCGCGCAGGAAGGCCATCATCACCCGAGTGGCCGCCTCGGCATCCTCGGCGGTGATGGCCTCGTCGGGGTGATGACTCAGGCCATCGCGACAACGCACGAACAGCATCCCGATATCGGTCAGGTCGTGCATCGCCAGGCCATCATGGCCGGCTCCGCTGAACAGTCGTTCGGCGGGCTGGCCGGCTGCCTCGCCGGCCGCTTCCAGTGCCTCGATCATCCAGTCGGCACAGTCCACCGCCTCGGCACTGTAGGTCTGCTGCATATCGAGCGTGAGCCCGCGAGCCTCGGCGATATCGGCGAAGGCGCCGAGCAGTTGCTCGCGTCCGGCCCGTCGCCTCTCGGGGTCGGGCGAGCGCAACTCCAGGGTGAAGGTCGTCTCGGCGGGAATCACGTTCACGGCGTTGGGCCGCACGTCCAGCTTGCCGACCACACCGACCAGTTGCTCGGTGGCGTTGAGCACTCGGTCGGCTTCCACCACCATTTCCGCGGCACCGACCAGGGCATCGCGCCGCCCCGGCATCGGGGTGGTTCCGGCATGCCCCGCCTTGCCGGAGAGCGAGACCCGATGGCGCTCGATGCCGGTCAGCGCCGTTACCACGCCCACGGCATGATCCCGCTGCTCCAGCACCGGCCCCTGCTCGATATGCACCTCACAGAAGCCCAGCACTCGCTCGGGATCGCGGGCCAGGGCCGGGATGGCGTCGGGATCACCACCGAAATCGCGCAATGCCTCGCCCAGGGTCACGCCATCGGCATCCCTGGCGTCCAGGCTCGCCGGCTGGAAGGTACCCGCCAGGGCACGGCTACCGATCAGGGTCGACTGGAAGCGCGTGCCTTCCTCATCGCCGAAGGCAACCACCTGGACGCCATAGGGCAGCTCGATGCCGCGCTCGCGCAGCACCTTCAACGCCATCAGCGGCAGGGCCACGCCCAGCATGCCGTCGTACTTGCCGCCCTCGACGACGGTATCCTGATGGGAGCCCAGGATCAGCGTCCGCTCCCCCGCCTTTGCCCGCGGGCTACTGCCGACCAGATTGCCCGAGGCGTCCAGGCTCGGCTCGAGCCCGGCATCACACATCCAATCGGCGATCCGCTCGAGTACGGCACGGTGCTCCGCGCTGCAGAACAGACGCGTCACGCCTGGCCCGGGCAGGGAATGGGTGGCGGCTTCATCCAGCCACGCCAGTAACTCGCGCCCCAGGGGGGCGCCTTGATCGTGCTTCGACATATGCTCTCCAGATCAGCCCCGATCACTCCGGATCGGGGTCGCGGCGGTTCCCGTCCGACGCGCGGGATCAACGATGCGGCAGGGAACGCAGAAACACCTGGAAGTCCTCGGCCTCGACGCGCCGAGCCAGGGCACGCAGCTCGGCCACGGGGTCCGCCTCTACCCAGTCCAGGCGCAGATCGATCGGGGCCATGGTGAAGGACTCGATGCGCAGGGCGGCGGATCGACAGCCGCGATGATCGCCGCCGGCCGCCAGCCCGGCTTCCAGGGCATCGATCAGCGCCGCCAGCAGCTCGGCGTCATGCGTCTCGCGAAAACGCGGCATTTCGCCATCCGTCATCACTGCGTCGGGATCGTCGCAGGTGGCCGCCAGGAAGGCCGCCACCATGGCATCGGCCACACCGTCATTGGCCAGCATATTGCCGGCGGCAGCCACCCCGGGATAGAGCGTGGCAG
Source organism: Halomonas sp. I1 (assembly GCF_032334135.1). NCBI lineage: Bacteria > Pseudomonadati > Pseudomonadota > Gammaproteobacteria > Oceanospirillales > Halomonadaceae > Halomonas > Halomonas sp. I1. The sequence goes on along the minus strand of NZ_JAVXUS010000006.1, from coordinate 92,964 downwards.
CCACCACGGGGCGATTGTCGGTACCGGTGTGCAGCGCCGCCCGACCGGCGGCATCCATCACCAGACACTGCCGCCGAGCTGCGCCGGCATCCGCGACGATGACATCATCAAGCGCCTGCTGCGCCGTCATCCCGCGCTCGAGGCCACGCCTGACGCCCCCGGGGTACCAGGGATTGGTCGCCAGGCCCTGGGTGGCGCAGGCGCCGAGCCCCCGCCAGCAGTGGTTGACGTAGCCCCCCACCGCCACGCTGCCAGTGGCGGCAAGGCTTGCCACGGTGCCGGTCTCGGGATGCACATGCAGCAGCGACAGGGTCATGCTCAGTAGCCCGCCAGGTGACCGATGATCAGCCCGCCCCAGCACAGCAGATAGACCAGCGCCATGAAGGGCATGATGGCCTTGAGCCACTGCGCATAGGACACCCGCCCCAGCGCCAGCATGGCCAGGGTGCCACCGGAGGTCGGCACGATCAGGTTGGTCAGGCCGTCGCCGACCTGGAAGGCGGTGATCATCAACTGGCGGCTCATGCCCACCAGATCGGCCACCGGCACCAGGATCGGCATGGTTACCAGGGCCTGCCCCGACCCGGAAGGCACGAAGAGGTTGATCACGCCCTGCACCACGCTCGCCATGACCGCCGCGAACATGATCGGGATCCCCTCGATCAGGCTGCTCAGCGAGTTGACGATGGTATCGATGATCTGGGCCTGCTCGAGAATCACCTGAATGGATGCCGCCACGCCGATCACCAGGGCGCCGGCGGTCACACCGGCCGCGCCTTCCATCATCTGCTTGACGATGCCATTGGCCCCGAGGCCATTGATGGCACCGATGACGATCGCCAGCAGCAGAAAGATGCCGGCGATCTCATTGATGTACCAGCCGGACATGAAGACACCGAACAGCATGGCCACCAGGCCACCGACGAACACGCCCAGGGTGAGCCAGTCGCGGCGGCTCATGCGATAGTCACTCAGGTGCTTGCTCAACGTCTCGGCATGCGGCGACTCCTCGAAGTCCATGCGCGTGACGCGCTTGCAGATATACAGCGAGAGCAGCGCCAGCGACGTCACCACCAACAAGGTGCGCAGCCAGGCACCGGAGAAGGTCGGCAGCTCGGCGATGCCCTGGGCCACGCCCACGGTATAGGGGTTGATCGGCGACAGCGCGAAACCGATGCCGATACCGCCCACCGCCATGGCCGTTCCCACCAGACTCGAGCAGCCGATCGCACTGGCAATCAGCACGGCAATGGGCACCAGGGCAATATTGTTCTCGAAGCCTACAGCGACGCCGAAGAAACCATAGATGAAGGTACCCACGGTGATGATGACGTTGCGCCGTTCGACGCCGACGCGGCGCACGGCCACCCCGATGGCGTTCTCCAGGGCTCCGCTCTTCTGCAGGATGTGAAACAGTCCGCCGGCGATGAAGACGATGAACAGATACTGCGAGGCCGAAATCAGCCCCTTGGGAATCGCCACGAAGATATCGAAGGGATGGATCGACGCCACATCCTTCAGATACTGAAAGGAATCCGGCACCACGGCGGTACGGCCGTCACGCATGACACGCTCGAACTCGCCGGCGGGAATGAAGAAGGTCAGCACATAGGTGGCGACCAGGATGAGGAAGATCAGCACCATGGGATCCGGAACGGTCCGGTACCACGGCTTGCGTTCGCGCAGCGTCTGCTCTTGTAGGCTCATGTCGTTGTCCTTGTTGGGTCAGGGATCGAGCATCACCGTCAATTTATCATGATAAATTGACGGGTCAAGAATCCCCTATCAACGCGAACGCTCGATGCGCAACCCATGCCGCCGCAGCTTTCTCACCACGCTGGGCTGGCTGATGCCGAGGCGCTCGGCGATGGCATAAGTCGAAGCCGCCTCGCGACAGAGTCCGGCCAGGATATCCCGCTCGGTGCGAGCCAGGGCATTCTGGAGCGTCTCCCCCTCGGCAAGGCCACGGCGTCTGGAAGAGGCCTCCTCCGCCGGCGCCACGACTCGCTCGACACCCCCTGTCTGTTCGACCTCTTGCCGAGGGCGAATCACATCCTCCCTCGCCGAAAGCCAGGCCCGTTCCAGCCAGTTCTCGAGCTCGCGCACGTTGCCGGGCCACTCCCGGCCCATCAACATCTGCCAGGCATCCCGGGCGATGATCTTGTCGCGACCATAGCGCGTGTTGAGGCGCTGCAAGTGTCGCTCGACCAGCCCGGGAATATCCTCGCGGCGCTCCCGCAACGGCGGCAGGGTCACGGGAATGACGTTGAGACGATAATAGAGATCCAGCCGGAATCGGCCGGCCTCGACGCTACGCGCCAGATCCTGGTTGGTGGCCACCACCAGGCGGAAGTCGACGCGCCTCGCTCGCGTGTCGCCGAGCCGCGTGATGAAGCCGTCCTGGATCACCTTGAGCAGCTTGGCCTGCATCGGCAACGGCAGCTCGCCGACCTCATCCAGGAACAGGGTGCCGCCCTCGGCCTGCTCCATCAGTCCCGCCTTGCCACCCGGCGCGGCGCCACTGAAGGCCCCCTGCCGATAGCCGAACATCTCGGATTCGAACAGACTCTCGGGGATCGCCCCGCAGTTGACATCGACGAAGGGCCCCGCCTGCCGTGGACTCCAGCGATGCAGCTGCCGCGCGAAGGCGGTCTTGCCGACGCCCGACTCGCCGAGCATCAACACCGTGGCATCCGTCGGCGCCACCCGCTTGAGCAACAGCGCGACCTCGCGCATCAGGCCGCTGCGAGCCTCCAGGTCCGCCAGTTCGAGCTCGGCGCCGGCCTCTTCACCGCCACCCCGTCTCAGGTGTTCGTTGAAGCGCCGCTGCAGCAGCGCATATTCCTCCTGCAGCAACTGCAGGTCGGTGAGGTCCATCGAGCGACTGACCACGGCGACAAGCTTGCCGGCATCGAACACCGGGTGCGCCTGGGCGATGACCCGACGCCCCGTGCTGGTTATCTGCGCCACCTGAGCCGGCTCGCCGGTGCGCATCACCTCCAGACTGACCGAGGGCCGCAGCACCCCCTCGGCTTCCAGCGCCTGGACCGTGGTGCGGCAGAGGTCCTCGCGAGACATGCCGTATACCGCCGCCGCTGCCGGACTGACATCGCGTATTCGTCCATCGGCCTCGACCACGAAGAAGTGATCGTGGGCGGTTTCGATGATGGTGCGCAGGGTCAAGGAGTCAAGCTCGCTCATGGTATCGATTCATTTCTGGATCATTGATCCATAAGTGTATCACCCAGCCGCCCAAAGCGATTCACGACTGAATCAACAGATTCGCTAACCAACTGAAAAAACGGAAAATAACGTTATGGCACACTTCCTGCTTGGACCGGGAGACAATCACCACGACTCGGGAAGCCCACCATGAGCGATTTCAACCAGCCCCTCGGCGGTAACGAGATGCCGCGCTTCGGCGGCCCTTCCACCATGATGCGTCTGCCCACTCAGGACGACGCCACCGGCCTCGATGCCGCCTTTCTCGGCATCCCCATGGACATCGGCACCTCGAACCGTCCCGGCACTCGCCTGGGACCGCGCCAGATCCGCGACGAATCGCGCATGCTGCGCCCCTACAACATGGCCACCCGCGCCGCCCCCTTCGACAGCCTGCAGGTGGCCGATATCGGCGATGTGCCGATCAACACCTTCAACCTGCCCAAGAATCTCGACATCATCACGCGCCACTATGACGCCGTGCTCGCCCAGGACTGCGTGCCCCTGACCCTGGGCGGCGACCACACCCTGACCTGGCCCGTGCTGCGCGCCATCGCCAAGAAGCACGGCCCGGTCGGGCTGATTCATATCGATGCCCACGCCGACATCAACGAGCAGATGTTCGGCGAAGAGGTCGCTCACGGCTGCCCCTTCCGCCGTGCCCAGGAAGAAGGTCTGCTGGACAGCAACCGCGTCGTCCAGATCGGCCTGCGCGGCACCGGCTATGCGGCCGACGATTTCGACTGGTGCCGCGACCAGGGGTTCCGCGTCGTCACCGCCGAGGAGTGCTGGTACAAGTCACTGGCGCCCCTGATGGCCGAAGTTCGCGAGCAGATGGGCGACCGCCCGGTCTACATCTCCTTCGATATCGACGGCCTGGACCCCTCGGTGGCACCGGGCACCGGCACCGTGGAGATGGGCGGCCTGACCGCCCAGCAGGGCCTCGAGATCGTCCGTGGCGCCCAGGGGCTCAACGTGGTCGGCGGCGATCTCGTCGAGGTCGCCCCGCCCTACGACACCAGCGGCAACACCGCACTGATGGGCGCCACCCTGCTCTACGAGATGCTGTGCGTGCTGCCCGGCGTCCAGCATCGCGACTGACACCCGACTATTATTGCCCGGCCCACCGGCCGGGCATCCCATTACAACGCTAAACAGGGTTTCACCATGTCCTCCTCTCTCGACTCCACACCGAATACCGCGACGGGCGGCGCCCCCATCGGCAAGGCCGGCCTGCTCAAGTTCCTCGTGCCCTCCTTGATCGGCATCGGCATGTTCCTGGTACCCTTCTCGACGGGCGACACCATCAACATCGGCATGGGGCTGCTCGCCGACGGCCTCAAGGCGATGCTCGGCGATTCCCTGCCCGCCATCGCGACGGTCGTGTTGTGCGCTTCGGCGCTGCTGACGCTGCTGGTCAAGTTCGCCAAGCCCGGCTGGGCCCGCGATAACGCCCTGGGAGAACTGTTCGACGTGGCGCCACTATGGATGGCGATGCGCCTGCTGGGCGCCCTCTTCGCGTTGATGACCTTCTTCCAGGTCGGGCCGAACGTGATCACCGCCTCCTTCACCGGCGGGGTGATGCTCAACGACCTGGCGCCGGTCCTGCTGACTTTCTTCTTCTTTGCCGCTCTGCTGCTGCCTTTCCTGGTCGACTTCGGCTTCATGGAGTTCATCGGCAGCCTAGTCCGCACGCCCTTTCGCAAGATTTTCGGCCTGCCGGGCCGCAGCGCCATCGACGCCACCGCCTCCTGGATGGGCTCGGGCACCGTGGGCGTGCTGATCACCACCCAGCAATACGAACAGGGCTACTACAACCGGCGTGAAGCCTCGGCGATCGCCACCAACTTCTCGATCGTCTCCATCGCCTTCGCCCTGCTGGTGACCAGTTTCATCGGCATCAACCACCTCTTCATTCCCTTCTACCTGACGGTCGTGGTGGCCGGCCTGGTCGCCGCGGTAATCGTGCCGCGCCTGCCGCCGCTGTCACGCAAGCCGAACACCTACTACGAACCGGCGGGTTGCCAGATCGCCGAGGAACGTACCGGCTCCGCCGGCCTGCTGCGCTACAGCCTCGGCATGGCCGTCGCCCGGGCGGAGAAGGCACCGGGGGCACGCCAGCTCCTGCGTCGGGCCCTGTTCAACGTCGCCGACATCTTCTTCGGCCTGCTGCCGCTGGTGATCGCCATCGGCACGGTGGCCCTGGTGTTCGCCGAGTTCACGCCGCTGTTCACCTGGCTGTCGTATCCCATGGTGCCGATCCTCGAGTGGATGCGTGTGCCCGAAGCCGCGGCCGCCGCGCCGGCCACCCTGGTAGGCTTCGCCGACATGTTCCTGCCGGCGGTGCTGGCCAGCGACATCGAGAGCGAACTGACCCGCTTCGTGATCGCCTGCCTGTCACTGACCCAGTTGATCTACATGTCCGAGATCGGCGCCCTGCTGCTGAAATCCAGGATTCCGCTCAAGCTCTGGGAGCTGGTGGTCATCTTCCTGCTGCGTACCGCCATCACCCTGCCGATCATCGTGGTCATGGGCCACTGGCTGGTCGGCTGAGGAGCCTGTTCATGAATGACACCGACCGACACGACATGACCTGCGCCGAGCTGCTGATCCGCCTGCTGCGCGACACCTACCAGGCGGATACCATCTTCGGCATCCCGGGCGTGCACACCGTGGAACTCTACCGCGGCCTGCACGACAGCGGCCTGCGCCACATCACACCGCGCCACGAACAGGGCGCCGGCTTCATGGCCGACGGCTATGCCCGGGCCACCGGCAAGCCCGGGGTCTGTTTCATCATCACCGGGCCGGGGATGACCAACATCGCCACCGCCATGGGTCAGGCACTGGCCGATTCGGTGCCCATGCTGGTGATCTCCAGCGTCAATCGTCGCGACACCCTGGGGCGCGGTCAGGGGCGGCTCCACGAGCTGCCGAGCCAGCAGCAATTGCTGGCCGGCGTCTCGCGCTTCAGCCATACCCTGCTCGATCCCGAGGGACTGCCGGAAGCCCTGGCGCGGGCCTTCGCGGTGTTCGAGAGCCGCCGGCCCGGCCCGGTGCATATCGAGATCCCCATCGACCTCTTCGATGCCCCGGTGACACCCCCGGCGCATTGGCAACGCCTGCACCCGACGCCCCCGGCGCCCGGTGCCACCGCCATCCGGGAAGCCGCCGCCTGGCTGCGCGAGGCCGAACGGCCGCTGGTGCTGCTGGGTGGCGGCTGCGTGGACGCTCCCGGCGCGGCCCGTCGCCTGGTCGAGGGCCTCGATGCCCCTACCGTCACCACCATCAATGCCAAGGGCCTGCTGGGCCGCGACCATCCCCTGGACCTCGGCGCCAATGCCTCGCTGCCGGCGGTGCGCCGCCTGGCCAACGACGCCGATGTGATACTCGCCGTCGGCACCGAGCTCGGCGAAACCGACTACGACGTGGTGTTCGACGATGGGTTCAAGCTCTCCGGCCGACTGATCCGCATCGATATCGACCCCGAGCAACTGGCCCGCAACCAGCACGCCGCCCTGGCCATCTGCGCCGACGCCGGCCTGGCCTTGAACGCCCTGGTGACCCACGCCCCGGAACGACTCGAGCGCCGGGGTACAGAGCGTACCCGTGACGCCCTGGATGCCCTCGACCTGCCCCGGGATCCCGCCTTCGCCGACTATGTGCCGCTGTTCGCCACGCTGGCCGAGGTGCTGCCCGAGGCGATCCTGGTCGGCGACTCCTGCGCCACCACCTATGCCGCCAATCACCTGGTCGCCCAGCCCGCACCCCGGCGCTTCTTCAACGCCTCCACCGGCTACGGCACCCTCGGCTACGGCCTGCCGGCGGCGATGGGCGCACAACTCGCCCGTCCCGACCTGCCGGTCGTCTCGCTGGTCGGCGACGGCGGCATCATGTTCACCCTCCCCGAACTGGCCTGCGCCGTGGAAGAGCGGCTGCCGCTGGTGATCCTGCTGTGGAATAACCAGGGCTACGAGGAGATTCGCCGTTTCATGGACGATGCCGGCGTCGAGCGACTGGGCGTGGACCTCCGCTCACCGGATTTCCAGACGCTGGCGGCGGGCTTCGGCTGCGCCGCCACGCGAGTCGACACCCCTAACGACCTGGCCCATGCCCTGGCCTCCCGGCCGGCCGACGGTCCCCTGCTGGTCGAAGTCGACGCCGCCGCCTGGGCTGACACCATCGCTCACGCTTGATCCCGGATTCGGAGCTTTCCCATGCAACGCCTGACCAAGCAGTTCATCGACAATCAGTGGATCGAAAGCCAGGGCCAACGCCGCCTGGCGGTGACCGATCCTTACCAGCAACGGCAGATCGCCGACGTCACTGCCGGCGACCCGGCCGACGTCGACGCTGCGGTGACCGCCGCCCGGCGGGCCCAACCGGCCTGGCAGGCACTCGGTGGCAATGGCCGCGCGCCCTATCTCGAGACCTTGGCCACACACCTGGAACAGCGACGCGAGGCGCTGATGCGGCTCTCGTCCACCAACAACGGCAAGGCACTGGCCGAAACCGCCATCGACCTGGACGACGCCATCGCCTGCTATCGCTATTATGCCGGCCAGGCCCGGGCTCTGGAGGCACGCCAGGGACGCCTGGTGGAACACGGCATGGACGGCGTCGCGGCACGTACCTACGAGGACCCGGCCGGCGTGGTCGGACTGATCACGCCCTGGAATTTCCCGCTGGTGACCAGCGCCTGGAAGATCGCCCCGGCGCTGGCCGCCGGCTGCACGGTGGTCTTCAAGCCCTCGGAAGTCACCCCGCTGCCCGAGCAGGCCCTGGCCGAGATCGCCGAGGCCATCGACCTGCCCGCCGGCGTGCTCAACCTGGTACACGGCGACGGCGAGGGCATCGGCGCCCCGCTCACCGCGCATCCCGGCATCGACAAGCTGTCCTTCACCGGCAGCAACGCGGTGGGCGAGAAGGTGATGCACGCCGCCGCCGAGGGCATTCGCGGCGTTTCCCTGGAGCTCGGCGGCAAGTCGCCGATCCTGGTGCTCGACGACGCCGAGGTGGAGCAGGCCGCCGACTGGGTGATGGCCGGCATCTACTTCAACAGCGGCCAGATCTGCTCGGCCACCTCACGACTGATCGTCCACCACTCGCTGGCCGACGCCCTGTACGACGCCCTGGGTCGGCGCATCGACGCCATCCGCCTGGGCGACCCCCTGGGCGACGACACCGACATGGGGCCCATGACCAGCGCCCGCCAGCGCCAGAGCGTCGAAGCCTATCTGGCCATCGCCGCCGAGGAAGGACTGGTCGCGGTACGCGACGCCCGGCATCGCACCCTGCCGGATCAGGGCGAGTTCATTGCGCCGACACTGTATCGGGACGTGCCCACCGACAGCCGACTGTGGCGCGAGGAAATCTTCGGCCCGGTACTCTGCGCGCGCAACGTCGAGAGCGAAGCGGACGCCATCGAACTGGCCAACGACTCCGACTTCGGGCTCGCCGCCACCGTCATTTCCGGCAACACCGAACGTGCCCGCCGCGTCGGCCGCGCCCTGCGCGCCGGCAGCATCTGGTTCAACAGCGAACAGCTGGTGATGCCGGAAGCCGGCTGGGGCGGTTTCAAGCACAGTGGCATCGGCCGCGAACTCGGCCCCTGGGGGCTTGCCGCCTACCTGGAGGTCAAGCACCTGATCGGGCCGGCTTGATGGAGAAGAAAACGGCCGAACCAGGTGAACTGGTCCGGCCGTGTTTCATTATCTTACCTTGCAGTCATCGACGCTGTTCGGTCAGGACGGAAACGAGAACTGCGCGCCTTCGCGCACGCCGGCCGATGGCCAGCGCTGGGTAACGGTCTTGCGCTTGGTGTAGAAGCGCACCGCGTCCGGGCCGTAGGCGGCGAGGTCGCCGAACAGCGAGCGCTTCCAGCCACCGAAGCTGTGGTAGGAGACCGGCACCGGCAGCGGCACATTGACACCGACCATGCCGACCTGGATGCGGTCGCTGAAGTAACGCGCCGCTTCACCGTCGCGGGTGTAGATGCAGGTGCCGTTGCCGTACTCGTGATCGTCGATCAGTTGCATGGCGTCTTCCATGGAGTCGACGCGCACCACCAGCAGCACCGGGCCGAAGATCTCTTCCTGGTAGCAGGTCATGTCGGGGGTCACGCGGTCGATCAGGGTGCCGCCCACGTAGAAGCCGTCCTCATGGCCGGGTACCTGCACGCCGCGGCCGTCGACCACGACCCTGGCCCCCTGCTGCTCGGCGCTGTCGATATAGCCGCAGACCTTCTCCTGATGAGCCCTGGTGATCACCGGGCCGAAGTCGTTCTCGGCATCATGGAAGGGGCCGACCTTGAGGGTCTTCATCCGCCCCTGCATCTTGTCGATCATGGCATCGGCCGCCTCGTCGCCCACCGCTACCGCCACGGAAAGCGCCATGCAGCGTTCGCCGGAAGAGCCGAAGGCGGCCCCGGTCAGGGAGTCGACCACATTGTCCATGTCGGCATCGGGCATCACGATGGCATGGTTCTTGGCACCGCCCAGGGCCTGGCAGCGCTTGCCGTTGGCACTGGCACGCTGGTAGATGGTTTCGGCGATCGGCGTGGAGCCGACGAAGCTGACGGCCTGCACGCGGGCATCGTCGAGCAGGGTGTCGACGGCCTCCTTGTCACCGTTGACGACGTTGAGCACACCGGCGGGCAGCCCCGCCTCGAGCGCCAGCTCGGCGATGTAGAGCGTCGAGGTCGGGTCGCGCTCGGAAGGCTTGAGCACGAAGGTGTTGCCGCAGGCGATGGCCATCGGATACATCCACAGCGGCACCATCGCCGGGAAATTGAACGGCGTGATGCCGGCGACCACGCCCAGCGGCTGGAATTCGCTCCAGGAGTCGATGTTGGGACCGACGTTCTTGCTGTGCTCGCCCTTGAGCAGTTCCGGCGCGCCGCAGGCATACTCGACATTCTCGATGCCGCGCTGCAGTTCCCCTTTGGCATCGTGGACGATCTTGCCGTGCTCCTGGCCGATCAGCCGGGCGATCTCGTCGGCGTTCTGCTCCAGCAGCTGCTTGAAGTTGAACATCACGCGAGCCCGCTTGGCGGGCGGCGTATTGCTCCAGGCCGGATAGGCGGCCTCGGCGGCGGCGATGGCATCCTCGACGGTGGCCTTGCTGGCCAGGCTCACCTGGCCGCCGACCTCGCCGGTGGAGGGATTGAAGATATCCTGAGTGCGCCCTTCACCGGCGACGCGTGAGCCGTTGATCAGATGGCCGAGTGTGGTCATGGGGATCCTCTCTGAGGGAGTGTTACGGATTGAGTTCGTTTGCCCTGTACTGTGGTCGGCAGTGACGGAGTACTCGGGGCTGATCCGTCGACGGGGCTGCGAGGAGGCGCCGTGAACCCTTCCCTGGGGGCTACTTTTGCCATCCATGGCAAAAGACCTCCTCTTCGCCCCGTCCCCGGCGCCCCTCGTTTGCCACCACGACTGTGCCGTTCAACCCTGCTCCGCGAGCGCGTCGCCCAGTGCGTTGATGAGCCGGTCGATTTCCTCGCGTTCTACGATGAACGGCAGGCCGAGCTGGATGGTGTCGCCGCCGTAGCGCACATAGAAGCCTTTCTCCCAGCACTTCATGGCGATCTCGAAGGGGCGTCGTGCCGGTTCGCCGGGATAGGGCTCGATCTGCAGGGCCCCGGCAAGACCGTAGTTGCGGATGTCGCTGACATAACGCGCCCCCTTGAGGCCGTGCAGCGCCTCTTCGAAGACCGGGCTCATCTCGCGAACGCGCTCGATCAGGCGGTCGTTCTCGAGCACATCCAGCGCGGCCAGGGCCGCGGCGCAAGCCACCGGGTGGCCCGAGTAGGTGTAGCCATGGGGCAGCTCGAGCATGTAGTCGGGGCCGCCCTGCTCCATGAAGGTCTGATAGATCTCGTCGCGCACGATGACCCCGCCCATGGGCACGGCACCGTTGGTCAACTGCTTGGCGACGTTGAGGATGTCCGGCACCACGCCGAACTCCTCGGCGCCGGTCATCGATCCCATGCGGCCGAAGCCGGTGATGACCTCGTCGAAGATCAGCAGGATGTCATGCTGATCGCAGATCTCGCGCAGACGCTGTAGATAGCCCTTGGGCGGCGGAATCACCCCGGCCGAGCCGGCCAGCGGTTCGACGATCACCGCGGCGATGTTGGAGGCATCGTGCAGGGCGATCAGTTCCAGCAGCTCATCGGCCTGGTCGGCACCGCGCTCGGGCATGCCCCGCGTGAAGGCATTGTCCTTCAGCAGCGTATGGGGCAGGTGGTCGGCATCGACCCCCTGGCCGAAGAGCACGCGATTGGCCCCGATGCCCCCCAGACTGATGCCACCGAAGTTGACGCCATGATAGCCCTTGGAGCGGCCGATCAGCTTGGTCTTGGCCGGCTTGCCCTTCTTGCGCCAGTAAGCCCGCGCGATCTTCAGGGACGTATCGGCGCTCTCGGAGCCGGAGCCGGTGAAAAAGACATGATCCAGTCCGGCGGGGGTCAGTCCTCGAAGGCGATGCGCCAGTTCGAAGGCCTTGGGATGCCCGAACTGGAAGGCCGGAGAATAGTCCAGCTCACCGAGCTGGCGGCTGACTGCCTCGGTGATTTCCGGACGACAGTGGCCGGCACCGCAGGTCCAGAGACCAGAGAGGCCATCATAGATGCGTCGCCCCTCGGCATCCGTCAGGTAGCTGCCCTCGGCGCCGACGATGATACGCGGGTCGCGCTTGAACTGGCGGTTGCCCGTGTAGGGCATCCAGTAGGCATCCAACTGCTCGGGGCTCAGCCCGGCAGCCCGGGCAAGGTTTTGATCCGACATGACGACACCCTCTCGTGAGTCACCTTGATGGAGGTTCTGACAAGAAGGCTAGCCCCGCCTAATGATCAATTAAACTCAGATGTATTTAATTTCCTGTAAGATATGAGTTAACTTTCAAGCGATCTCGGTGCTAGGGACGCTTTCAAGGAGCAGGAAACGATGTCACGCCGTAAAGAGGCGCTGGGCGGACAGGTGAGCGATGCCGACCTTCGCCTGCTGAGGATCTACCGCAAGGTCGTGGAGTGTGGCGGGTTTTCCGCTGCGGAAGTAGAGCTGAACATCAGCCGTGCCGCCATCAGCATGGCCATGAACGACCTGGAAACACGCTTCGGCCTGCGCCTGTGCCAGCGGGGACGCAGCGGCTTCGCCCTGACCGACGAGGGCAGCGAAGTGTATGAGGCCACCCTGCAGCTCCTGGCCTCGGTGGAAGGCTTTCGCACCCGGGTCAATGGCCTGCATGCCCGGCTCAAGGGCGAGCTCAACATCGGCATCACCGACAACCTCGTGACCATGCCCGAGATGCTGATCACCGATGCCTTGAGCGCACTCAAGGAACGCGGCCCGGATGTGCGCATCAATATCCGCATGATACCGCCCAACGACATCGAACTGGCCGTGCTGGATGGGCGACTGCATACCGGCGTGATTCCGACGCTCAAGTCCCTGCCGGGGTTGCAGTATCGCTCGCTCTATCAGGAAGCCTCGCAGCTCTACTGCGCCGCGGGGCACCCTCTCTTCGAGACAGCGCACGTGACCGAGGCGCAATTGGCGCAGTGCGATGCCATCGTGCCCGCCTATGCCCAGACACCGGATATCAAGGCACTTCATGATCCCCTCAAGGCCGCCGCTTCGGCCACCGACCGTGAAGGCATCGCCTTTCTGATCCTTTCCGGCCGCTACCTCGGTTACCTGCCGACCCACTACGCCGAACGCTGGGTACGCGACGGCCGAATGCGCGCCCTGAATCCTCGGCAGTACCGCTATCTCACCCACTACAGTGCCATCACCCGCAAAGGGGCGCCGCCCAACCTGGTACTGGAAAGCTACCTCGAGGAACTGGAGCGCCTGTCACGACAATCAGAAGCGCATCATGGAGGCCGGACGACCACCTCACACGAGCCGAGCTGATCGCCATCCTGGCCTTGTTCGCGACCCGCTGGTCGGGTGCGCTGGATAAACGCCGAGACGCCGGCATGGTCGCAAGCAAGCTGCTGAATGTATGAGAACTACGTCTTTTACCCCTTGATGTGCCGAATCCTCCAACCCACATTAGTAAAAGTACGCAAGAAAACCGTAAGTCACATAACCCGTCAGCACATCAATCCTGGCGTCAGTGCCCCCCAGGCATCGTCGTTAGCCGGGTGTCGCCGCCCACAAGTCGACATCCCACAGCACGGAGCGAACATGAGCAGCCAACACCCCCTTCCCAACCCCGGCCTCGGCACCTATCGCCTGGAAGGCGACACCGTGCGCCGCGTCATCGATACCGCCCTGAAGCTGGGCTACCGTCATATCGATACGGCCCAGTTCTATGACAACGAGACCGACGTCGGCGCCGCCATTGCCGCGAGCGAGGTGCCCCGCGAGGACATTTTCCTGACCACCAAGGTCTGGTTCGACCGGCTGCAGCCGGCCGACTTCAAGGCCAGCGTCGACGAGAGCCTCGAGAAACTCGGCACCGAGTACGTCGATCTGCTGCTGATCCACTGGCCCTCACCCGGCGACGAGGTGCCGATGGCCGATTACCTGACGGCCCTGAGCGACGTCCAGCGGGCCGGCAAGACCCGCCATATCGGCGTTTCCAATTTCACCCGGGCACAGATCGACCAGGCCGTGGACATCCTCGGTACCGGCACCCTGCTGACCAACCAGATCGAGGTGCACCCCTTCCTGCAGAACCGCAACCTGGTGGCACATTGCCAGAGCCATGACATTGCCGTGACGGCTTTCATGCCGCTGGCGGTGGGCAAGGTGATGGAAGATGCCACCCTGCAGCGCATCGCCGAGGCCCATGACGCCACGCCGGCGCAGGTGGCCATCGCCTGGCTGAACCAGCTGGACATCGTCACGTTCCCGTCCTCCACCAAGGAGACCAACCTCAAGCGCAATATCGAGGCCCTGGATATCACCCTGAGCGACGAGGAAATGGCCGAGATCGCTACCCTCGATCGCGGCGAACGCATCGCCAACCCCGAGATTGCCCCCGCCTGGGACCAGTGAGTCTCCGCGCGCCGCTACCCGCAGCGGCGCGCCATCATTGCACCGGCATCCAGTTCCAGACCGTCATGCGCCAGCCACACCGGGCCAGATAGCGGCATGTCCGCTGTCATGCATTCGGCATCGAGGTCATGGCCGATATGCGTCAGATACGCACTCGACGCCCCCAGCCGCTCGATGATCTGCAAGGCCATGGGCAGGTTGTTGTGGTTGCGGGGCTCATGGTGAGTGGAGGGATGCGTGGCATCGAGTACCACCACATCCGGCCCCCAGTCGCGCAGAAAGCGCTCGGTCTCACCGGGCAGGCCCAAGGTGTCGGTCAGGTAGGCCAGACGGCCGCCGCCGTCCTCCAGGCAGAAGCCCAGCGTCGGCTTGCTGTGATTGAGCGGTACCGGCGTGACCGTCAGCCCCGGCAACATCAAGGGTCGAAACGGCTTGAGCCCGGGCCGGAAGTCCAGCACGCCCGGATGGCGATAGAGGTCCGCGCAGCCATTGGCATCCTTGGGGCCATACACCGGGATCATCGTCCCCGTGCCCCAGCGCAGGTGAAAGAGGCCCTGCACATGGTCGGCATGATAATGCGTGACCAGAATGGCTTCGGGAGTCTCCTGCTCGCAGCTGTCGGCAAGGTCGGTGCGTCCGGCATCAAGCAGGTAACGATAGCCATCGACACGCACCTCGGCGCAGCAGGCGCCACGACGATGGCTGCTCAACACCCGCGCCCGACCACAGGCAGGGCAGTCGCAACCGAAGCGTGGCACCTGAGCGCTGTCGCCGGTACCGACGAAACGGAAGTTCATGACGAGCACTCCGCCACGAGCCACTCTCGCAGCGATACCAGGGTGTCGTCCAAGGCCCCGCCGTTGTCGAGCCGTGCCACCTCGGGCAGTGATCGCGACAACTCGCGATGGCGAGCCAGGCGCTCCTCGATCTGTGCCGAGCCCTCGCGCCCCCGACGTCGCAACCGATCGGCGAGCACCGGCTCGGGCGCGGTGACCAGCAGCGGCAGGAGAGTATCGCCAAGTCGCCGACGCGCCTCCGGAAGGGCTCGCCGGCTGCCGTTGACCAGTATCGTTCTCCCCCGCGCCAGCCAGGTTTCGATCTCGATACCGAGTCCATAGTCCAGGCCATGTGCCCGCCAGGTGAGACAGAACAATTCCTGGCGACGCCTCGCCTCGAACTCCGCCGGCGTCAACGCCACACTGTTTTCGGTGCCGCCGCTGTCACGGGTCACGTAACGATGGGCGACCAACCAGTCGGGATACCGCGAACGCACGGCATCGAGCAAGGAGTCTTTGCCGACACCGCTGGCCCCCATCATGTAGACCAGGCGTCCCATCAGTGCACCTGCCTGCCGGCGCACCACACCCGCTGCACCAGGGGGTGGTCATCGACCACCCGGACCCGCAGCAGGTCGGCGCGCAATCCCTTGGCCAGGCGGCCCCGGTCGTCGAGCCCCACGGCGGCGGCGGGCCGGCGCGTCGCGGTGGCCACGGCGCGCGGCAATGAATACCCCTCTGCCATAGCCGCAATGCGGAAGACCGCGTCGAGCAACGCCGCCGGGTAGTAGTCTGAGGAGAGGATATCGAGCACCCCCATGCCGACCAGCTCGCTGGCGGCGATATTGCCCGAATGCGAGCCGCCGCGGACGACGTTGGGCGCGCCCATCATCACCGCCATGTCGTGCCGGTGGGAGGCCTCGGCGGCCTCGCGGGTGGTAGGAAATTCCGCCACTCGGGTGCCGTATTCCAGACTCTCCGCGACGTGAGCAACGGTCGCATCATCGTGGCTGGCCAGCGCCAGCCCGCGGTCTCGACAGCGTCCGGCGATGGCTCGTCGGTGCTCGCCACTGTAACGCTCGCTGTTGGCCAGTTGGGTGGCAATGAAGTCCTCCAGCGTACGGTCATCGAGTCCGTACTTGCCCTGATAGTAGGTTCGATAGGCAGCAAGGCTGGCGAACTGGCGTTGCCCCGGCGCATGGTCCATCAGTGAGACCAGGCCGAGCAGCGGCGTATCGGCCAGCACGTCGAAGCGTGTCAGGGTCTCCGGATGGCTGACCTCGCAGCGCAGGTGCAAGCGATGGTCGACCCGGGAAAGCCCGCTGCCGACGATACCGGACAGCGCGTCCACCATGTCGTGCAGAGCACCATGGCGCATGCTCTGCTCGTCCACATCACCGATGGAGACGGCATCGAACACCGTGGTGATACCACTGGCGGCCATCTGGGCGTCATGGGCCAGGGCCGCTTGGCGGCCAGGCCAGGCTACCTTGGGTCGTGGCTGGAAATACTTCTCCATGTTGTCGGTGTGCAGCTCCACGAGGCCGGGCAGCAGATAGTCGCCCTGGCAGTCGAGGGCGCCAGCGACCCGACTTGGCGCCGTATCCACATCGGCAATGCGCCCCTCGCGGATCACCAGGCTGCCGTCGACCACCTCGTCGTCGAGGATCAGGCGCGCGTGGGTCAGGATCTGTTCGGTGGCACTCATTGCGGCGTCTCCTCGACAGTCGGTGCGGTGGTGCGGCCCGGCATGTGGCGATCCAGAGGCAGCAAGCGATCGGCGACCCGTTCGCGTACTTCCTCGTCATGGAAGATGCCGAGCATGGCGGTGCCGCGCGACTTGGCTTCCTGGATCATGGCGACCACGACATCGCGGTTGGCGGCATCCAGTGAGGCGGTGGGCTCATCGAGCAGCAACAGGGGGTGCTCGCCGATGAAACCTCGGGCGATATTGACTCGCTGCTGCTCCCCACCGGAAAAGGTGCCCGGCGGCAGCGACCAGAGCCGCTCGGGCAGGTTCAATCGGGCCAGCAGCGCTTCGGCTAGCTGTCGGGCCTCCACCGTGTCGGCACCGCGTGTCAGCAGGGGCTCCATCACCACCTCCACGGCGCAGACTCGCGGCACCACACGCAGGAACTGGCTGACATAGCCGATCACATCGCGACGCAGGGTATGCCAGGCATGGGCCGGCAATTCGGCAAGCTCCAGCTCGCCGTCCGCGAAGTGCAGACACAGGCTACCGCCGGTGATTCGATAGCTGCCGTGGAGCATCTTCAACAGAGTGCTCTTGCCGATACCGCTTCGCCCGGCCAGCACCAGACACTCGCCCGGTGACAGGGACAGCGACAGGTCACGCATCACCTCGAGGCGAGTTCCTCCCTGGCCGTGCAGCACGAAGGTCTTGTCGAGTGCCTCGACACTCAGAAACGGGGTTGTCATGGCATTCATCTCGAGTTCCTCAGGGCGTCAGCACCGATGACACCAGCAACTGGGTATAGGCATGCTGGGGGTCATCGAGGATCTGGTCGGTCAGGCCGGCTTCCACGACCCGGCCTCGGCGCATCACCATCAAGCGATGGGCCAGCAACCGCGCCACCGCCAGATCATGGGTGACCAGCACCACGGAGAGCCCGAGCTGGCGGACCAGGGTGCGCAACATGTCGAGCAGACGCGCCTGCACCGAGACATCGAGTCCACCGGTAGGCTCGTCCATGAACACCAGACGCGGCCGCGTCACCAGAGTGCGCGCGATCTGCAGGCGTTGCTGCATGCCGCCGGAGAAGGTCCGGGGAGCATCATCGATACGCTGCGGGTCGAGTTCGACGCGCGACATCCAGTCCTGGCCGGCGGCACGCAGTTGTCCGTAGTGACGCTCACCCAGTGCCATCAGTCGCTCGCCGACATTGGCCCCGGCGGAGACCTCCAGGCGTAATCCATCGCGCGGATTCTGATGGACCAGGCCCCACTCCATGCGCAGCAAGGCCCGACGCCGCGCCTCGCCGATGGCGTAGAGGTCCAGCTCGCCGTTCTCGGCCACCTCATCGACACCTCGATCGACAGGCGGATGATAGACAACCCGGCCGGCATCCGGGGCTTCCAGCCCGGACAGCACGCGCAGCAGGGTCGACTTTCCGGACCCGGACTCGCCGACGATGCCCAGCACCTCGCCGGCATGCAGGCGAAAATCGATGCCTTCGCAGCCCTTTTCGGGACCGTACAGACGGGTGATGTCACGCGCTTCGAGCAGCGCGGAACGTTCGAGTTGCGGTCGCCTCATGCCACCTCCTCGCGACGGCTCTGGCAGTAGTCGGTGTCCGAGCAGACGAACAAGCGTCCACCGGCATCGTCGATGATCACCTCGTCGAGGAAGCTGTCCCGGGCGCCACACAACGCGCAGGGCTCGTCCCACTGCTGAACTTCGAAGGGGTGGTCGTCGAAGTCCAGGCTCTCGACTCGGGTATAGGGTGGAATGGCATAGAGCCTTTTTTCGCGCCCGGCCCCGAACAGCATCAACGCCTCCGACATGTGCAGCTTGGGGTTGTCGAACTTGGGAATCGGCGAGGGGTCGGTCACATAACGACCATCGACCTTGACCGGGTAGGCGTAGGTCGTGGCAATGTGGCCATGTCGGGCGATGTCCTCGTAGAGTTTGACGTGCATCACCCCGTACTCTTCCAGAGAGTGCATCAGGCGGGTCTCTTCCTCGCTGGGCTCGATGAAGCGCAGCGGCTCGGGGATCGGCACCTGAAAGACCAGGATCTGGTCATGTCTCAGCGACACCTCCGGGATGCGGTGACGCGTCTGGATGATGTCGGCCTTGCCGGTTTCGGTAGTGGTCTCGACCCCGGCCACTCGTTCGAAGAAAGCACGGATGCTGACCGCGTTGGTGGTGTCGTCGGCCCCCTGGTCGATGACCTTGAGCACGTCACTCTCGCCCAGGATGCTGGCGGTCAGTTGCATGCCACCAGTGCCCCAGCCATAGGGCATGGGCATCTCCCGGCCACCGAAGGGTACCTGGTAGCCGGGGATCGCCACGGCCTTGAGCAGCCCCCGACGAATCATGCGTTTGGTCTGTTCGTCGAGATAGGCGAAGTTGTAACCGTTCATTGTGTCACCTGCTCGGTTTCGCTGGAGTCATGGGTTCTCCTTTTCCCCTGCTGCTCCACGCCGTCATCGGCCGCCTCG
This sequence comes from Halomonas sp. I1, assembly GCF_032334135.1. Taxonomy (NCBI): domain Bacteria; kingdom Pseudomonadati; phylum Pseudomonadota; class Gammaproteobacteria; order Oceanospirillales; family Halomonadaceae; genus Halomonas; species Halomonas sp. I1. Next base: position 73,772 of record NZ_JAVXUS010000006.1, on the reverse strand, counting down.
CTGCGCTTCCCGGCGCTGTCGGGCTGACCATGAGCACGGCGGAGACGCCGCAGCAACTCCAGCTCGGACTGGAAATCCACGTAGTGCGGCAGCTTGAGGTGGGAAACGAAGCCGGCGGCATCCACGCTGTCGGCATGGGCCAGAACGAACTCGGCCTGCTGGGCCGGCCCCTGAACCGTCTCACCGAGCTCCTCCCCGCGAAGGGCGCGGTCGACCAGCGCCATGGCCATGGTCTTGCGCTCGTTGTGACCGAACGCCAGCCCGTAGCCCCGGGTGAACTGAGGCGGCGCCTCCCGGGTGCCGGCAAACTGATTGATCATCTGGCACTCGCTGATGGCGATCTCACCGATGCACACCGGTGCTTCCCATTCCTCGACGACGATTTCCACCTCCACGCTGCCCAGGCGAATCTCGCCGGCGAAGGGGTGATTGCGGCCATAGCCACGTTGAGTGGAATACCCCAGTGCCAGCAGGTAACCCTCGTCGCCTCGCGCCAGCATCTGTAGCCGGGTGGCACGATCGACCGGAAAGTCGGGCGGGTCCCGAGTGATGTCATGTGGTTCGGCGCCGTCGTCTTCCTCGCGCTCGACCAGCCCCTCGTCGTCGAGCAGTTCGAGGATCTGCGGGCAGGCCTCAAGTGCCTGCTCGGCGCGGGCTGGCTCGGGCGTCCGGCCTTCGGCCAGCTGCATGAAATCGAGCAGACGGTGGGTGTAGTCGTGGGTCGGGCCGAGTACCTGACCACCGGGAATGTCCTTGTAAGTGGCACTGACGCGACGCTCGATGCGCATCTCGGCGGTATCCAGGGGTACCGTTTCGGCCAGCCTCGGCAGGGTGGTGCGGTAGGCACGCAGCAGGAATACCGCTTCGACCAGGTCACCACTGGCCTGCTTCAGAGCCAGGGCCGCCAGTTCGGGATCATGGAGAGAGGCTTCGGCCATCACGCGATCGACGGCCAGTCTCAACTGGCCCGATATCTGCGCGACCGTCAGCTCGGTCTGGTCGCGGTCGCCGCGACGACGGTCGGCCAGCCAGCGATGCGCGTTGGCGATGGCCTGTTCGCCCCCCTTCACTGCGACATACATGCGTCTTCCTCCTCCAGGCGTTCGCCTTCAATACGGGTACTGCGCGGGATCGCTGTCAGCCAGTCCCCACAGGCCAGCACGGCGTCCAACCCGCATGGGAAACGGGCACGGTTAGCGGCGAGTCGTGTCATCAGCGGTGCGGCCTCACCCACTTCCAGCCCACGGGTATCGGGGATACCCGGACCGGACAGGTGCCAGGCTTGCCCTTCTCGCAAGGTGTCCAGCACCACCAGCAGGGTGGTGCTGCGGTCGGGGTAGCGGTCGTCGCCTTCGGCAAAGTCCGGAGCGGACGCCGCGAATGTCGCCGGTGTGACCAGGGCAAAATCCGCCTCGGCCGCTACTTCGGTGAATCGGCATCCGGTGTGGAAAGCCAGAGCATCGCGCAAACCGCCAGCCTCCAGGTCCGGAGCGATCCACAACCGGGTGTCCAGGTCGCACAACGCCAGCAGCGTCGACCACAGCGCTGGGCCGATAGCCGCTTCCTCCGGCGGCAGCGGGCCCTCGACCCGCTGCAGCGTGCCCGGTTCGGCCATCGTCGACAGCACACGCCGGAACTGGCGTTGTCCGTCCTGGACGGGATCGGGAAAGGCATTCCAGAGCATCGTCATTCGCCTCGTCCTCATTCGCCTCGTACCATCGTGAAAAAATTCACCCGAGTGGCCGCGGCGGTGCGTGAGTCCGTCTCGCGTACCGCCTCGAGTTCCCGGGTGAGCGGGCCGAGCAGTTCGGCCTCGATGCGCGCGCCCCAAGCCTCGCGACGTGCACAGGCATCCACCAGGGCAATCAGTTCCGCGTGCCGCCGGTCGCGACCGGCGACCCAGCCATGGCCGAGCGAGCCACCGCTCGGAGAGCCGTCATCGATCACCACGCTGGCGCGTGTCAGGGTCATCTCGCCGAGATTGAAGGCATTGCCGGTGCCGCCCATTCGGCCGCGCACCATGGCCATACCGGTCTCGGGGCCACGCACGCAGCGGTGTTCGACCGCGATGGCGAGCTCGTCCCAGAGCGCCTCGAGGCGCTCGCGAGGCGTCAGCGCCAGTATGCGGTGACGTTGCGTCTGGTTCATGAAGAAACCTCGTCGGGGTCCGTCGGGGAAAGGGGGTGGTCGAAATCGATGTGGTAGGCCAGCCGGTCGGCCCGGGCACGGCCGACCGACACCTCCACCAGGACACCGTCGGCATCGACGTTGTCGCTGGTCAGCGCCAGCAAGGGCGCCCGATGAGGACATTGCAGCAGGCGTGTATCATCGGTATCGGCCAGCAGCGCCTCCAGGCGAACGCGCCGCCGGCGCAGCCGCAGGCCATAGTGCTGATCGAGCAGCGCGCGGGTGGAACCGCCCCGATAGCGGTCCAGCCAGCCCGGCACCCGTATCGGGTCGAACCAGTGACGCAACCGCATCAGTGGCGAACCATCGACATGGCGCAGCGTGTCGACACACAGCAACCTGTCGTCCGTGGCATATCCGAAACGCCGGGCGATGCCCTCGGGAGGCCGGAGCATCCCTTGATCGAGGCAGCGAGCTTCGGTCGCCAGCCCTTGCTCGGCCAGGTTGTGGGTCACCTTGCTGCCGGCATTGAGGGTGTAGTCCAGGCGCCGATCGACCACCTGAGTGCCCCACCCCTGATGTCGGGTGACCAGTCCGGCAGCGACCAGTTCGTCCAGGGCACGTCGCACGGTATGGCGGTTGACCCCGAAACGCCTGGCCAGCTGCGCTTCGGCGGGCAAGAGCTCGCCGGGGGTGAAGTCGGCGCGCACCTCACGGGCCAGGATATCGGCGAGAGTGCGGTAGCGAGGCTCGGCGATTTGTCTAGACATCTTGACTCCTGAAAAGAACGCCATCGCGTCGTTGCTGCCTCAAATGAAGCGCTTGCGCAGTTTCTGCGATGCCATGTCGAGCAGCGTCACGGCGGTAATGATCACCAGCATGATGGTGGCCGTCTCGGCGTACTGGAAACCGCGCATGGTCTCCCACAACGCCACACCGATCCCGCCACCACCGACCATGCCGAGCACCGTGGCCGAACGAATATTCGACTCGAAGCGATACAGGCTCACCGAGATCCACAGCGGCAATACCTGAGGGATCAGGCCGAAGACGATCTCCTCGATGCGCCCTGCCCCGGTCACCCGTATGCCTTCCATGGGGCCGGCCTCGCTGGCCTCCACGGCCTCGGAGAACAACTTGGCGAGCACGCCGGTGGTGTGAACGAACAGCGCCAGTGTGCCGGCAAAGGGGCCGAGCCCCACGGCCACCACGAAAAGCATGGCGAAGACCAGTTCGTTGATGGCGCGGCAGGCGTCCATCAGTCGGCGTATCGGGTGGTGGATCCACCATGGCGTCAAGTTTTCGGAGGACAGCAGACTGGTCGGAATCGCCACCAGCACGGCCAGTAGAGTGCCCCAGATGGCGATCTGGATGGTCACCAGCATCTGATCGATGTAGTGCCCCAGGTTGCCCATCGCCGGTGGCACAAAGTCGCCGGCCAGTTCGGCCATATTGCCGGCGTTGACGACCAACAGCCCGGGTTGCATACCCACGCCATGCCAGGACCAGCTGAGTACAGCGATCACCAGGGCCCAGCCGAGCAGGTTGACCCAGCTACGCTTGCCGCTCGGCGCGCTCAGAGTGGAAGACGAATTCATCAGAAAACTCCCGAGGGAGGGGAGTGCCCCTCCCCGTTGTCACGCGGGTTACTGGGTCGCCATGGCGGTAGTATTGGCATCCTTCTCGGCTTCGACAGCCTCGAGGCGCGCATTCAGCTCTTCCAACCGGGCGTCCAGTTCCGCCAGACGAGTCTCGCGCTGTTCGGCAGACAAGCTGTCGTCGGCTTCCACCTGGGCACGCTGCTTGAACAGTTCGAGCTGACGAATCGGCAGCAGTTGATCGTTGGTGGAAGGCGCGAAGCCGGACCACTGCAGCGGTTCGAGGATTGCCTGCTGCTCGTCGGTCTCGCCGTAGGCATAGAGGAAGTCACGCAGTTCGGTCTTGAGCGCTTCGGGCAGGTCCTCGCGCCATACCAGCGGATCGGACGGGATCAACGGCGACTTCCAGATCACCTTGAGCTGCTCAGCCTTGTCCGGGTGAACCTCTTCCAGGCGCTCCATGCTCTCGGTGTTGAAGGTGGCGACATCCACCTGGCCGCTGGCCACCGACAGAGCATTGGTCTCGTGACTGGAGTTGAGGGTACGTTTGAAGGCGGTAGACGCATCGACGCCGTTCTTGGCAAAGATGTAGTAACCGGGCACCAGAAAGCCGGAGGTGGAGTTCGGATCGCCATTGCCGAAGACCAGCTCCGAGGCATTGGCCAGGACCTCGTCGACGTTATCCAGCTCGCTGTTCTGGTGCGTGATCATCAGGCTCCAATAGCCAGGCGCTCCGTTGGCCGCCACGGTCTGGGCGAAGATTTCGCCACCGGCACGATCCACGGCTTCCATGGCTGACTTGTTGCCATACCAGGCCAGGTCGATCTGATCGAAGCGCATGGCCTGGATCACGGCAGCGTAATCGGTGGCGAAAAAGGGCTCGACTGGACGGTCCAGCGCCTCGGACAGATCGTCCAGGAAAGGATCCCAGAGCGGCGCCTGGTTCTGGCTCGACTCGGTGGAAATGATTCCGAACTTGAGCGGCTCGCCCTCGGCGGCGGCGACCTGACTGCCCAACAGCCCGAGGCCGACGATCAGTGGCAGGGTCAGGCGACGGAAGGATGTCAGTGGCATGGTCTATCTCCTCGATGGTGACACTTGGGAAGGTTCATCCCAGGGCGCCGACAGGCGCCGTGAGGTCGGCGGGGGCAACACGAGACTTGAGTTCGTCGAGCCCGGCGTTCTCGTACAAGGCGGTGAGACGGGTATCGGTCAGTTCGCCGATGGGACCGTCGAAATACAGTCGCCCTTCTTTCAGGGCGATGGCACGTGCACAGAAGCGCCGTGCGACATCCACCTGATGAAGCGTGATCACCACGGTGCGCCCATCCTCGGCATTGATTCGCTGGAGAATTCCCATCACCTCCTGAGCGCTGCGAGGGTCGAGCGAAGCGATGGGCTCATCGGCGAGAATGACCTCGGCGTCCTGCATCAGCACACGGGCGATGGCCACCCGCTGCATCTGCCCGCCGGACAGGGTGTTGGCACGTTGCTCCGCCAGGGATTCAAGGCCGACCCGCGCCAGAGCACGACGGGCCATGGCCTTCTCGTCGGCGGTGAAGCGTCCGAGCAGGGCACGTCCACGCGGCAGGCTGCCCAACCGACCGACCAGCACATTGGTGAACACGCTGAGGCGCCCCACCAGGTTGTACTGCTGAAAGATGTAGCCGGTACGGCAGCGCTGTGCCCGGGTACCACGCATCAGTCGACCGCCGGCCTGAACGTCTCGCCCCTGAAGACGCACACGACCGAGCCCGTCTCGGTCGCTCTGGGTCAGACCGACCAGGTGACGCAACAGCGTCGACTTGCCGGAACCGGAGGGCCCGATCAACGCGACCATCTCGCCACGCTGTATCTCGAAGCCAATGTCGCGAAGGACCGCTTGTCGACCGAAGGTCTTGCTCAGTCGTTCGACGATGATGTTGGGAATCGACATGACGCCTCTCCTCTTGGAATGGCGCCCAGTGTCGTGGCTCAAGATGAAAGCGACTTGTCTAGACAATGTCGATTGCGTGACATTTACACTCCCGCCCGACGGCGTCACGCATCCAGAACCAGATTTTCAGGTAGAAAAATCAGCATGTTATGCAGAAAACGACACTCAACTGACATCTCGACGACATCGTTCTGTCACCTGCCTGGCTCGCCGCATTCGAGTTGCGGGCCGGCCGCCTCCTTCCCTACGCTCATTTCATGGACAGCAGCACCGGCCACCTAGCTGGAGTGTTCCAGCCCTGCCCAAAAACTGTCCAACTGGTCAATTAGCCTGCTACAAAGTACGATGACCACGATAACGACATAACACCGCCCAGCACCGTGTCCAGCCACCGCAATGGGGACGACCATGAAGTACCCTCGCCTCTCGCGTCGCGCCTTCCTGAAAGGCAGCGCCACCGGTATCGGCATTACCGTCGCGCCCTTGGGAAGTCGCGCCTTCGCGGCGCTCTTCGAGCCCCGAGTCACTGCCGCTCGCGACCAGTGGGCCTCCCCATCAGGGGCACACTTTCGCATCGATGCCATCAGCAAGGTCAGCGGTGCCAAGGTCTTCGCCCGCGACATTCGTGCCCGGGACATGCCTGGCTGGCCACAGCAGCAGAGCCACGCCATGCTGCTCAAGGCGACCCGTGCCGACCGCCCCTACCAGGGCTTCGACCTCTCCCTGCTGGATGACGGCCTGCAACCGGATCGCATCGTCACTTCCGCCGACCTCGAGCAGGACGGGGTCGGATTTCCGGAAAGCCATGGCCCGGATCCGCTTCTGCCCGAAGGCAAGACGCCGCTTTTTCTCGGGCATCCGGTCGCCATACTGATCTGGCATGATTTCGCACGCTATCGCGCGGCCAAGAACGCCCTGCAGTTCCGCGACGACCTGATCCGCTACGGCGCCAGGACCGGCGAGGTCGAACGCCCGCCCTACGGAAGCTTCCGCTACGTGCGCGTCGGCGGGGACACGCCCTACGATCCGGACGTCTTCTCCAGCCTCAAGGACAGCGACCTTTTCCCCACCATCAAGAATCGCCGCCCAGTGTGGCCCGACGATCCCAGCCTCAATGGCGACATCGGCGAACAAGGGGTCTATCACGCCCGGCGCATGCAGGACACGCTGGACGACCCTCCCGACAACTGGGAAGTCTTCCAGGCGCGCTACACCACGCCCTACATCGAGCCGGCCGCACTGGAGCCGGACAATGGCAACGGCTGGCTCGACCCCGACACCGGCACCCTGAATTTCGTGGTCGCCACCCAGTGCCCCTTCGAGTCGGCCCACGAGACGGCAAGGATGCTCGAGGGTTCGCGCTTCGACGTCCGCCACCTCAATGTCCACCCTGGCTACACCGTGGGCTACGGTTCCAAGGACCACAATATCTTCGTCTACTATGCGGTGATCGCCGCCCTGTATGGCGACGGTCACCCGGTGCGCCTGGCCAATGATCGCTTCGAGCAGTTCCAGAGCGGCATCAAACGCCACCCCTTCGATATGGATTATCGCCTGGCGGTGGACCGGGACTCCCTGAAATTCCAGATCTTCCGCGCCCACATGGACGTCAACGGCGGCGGTCGAGCCAACTACAGCGCCTCGGTGGCAGCGGTCGGCGCCACCGCCGCCCAGTCGGTCTACTACCTGCCTCGCAGCGACCTGGCCACCACCGCCTACCCCTCCCGGGCCGTGGAAGCCGGCTCGATGCGAGGCTACGGCACCCTGCAGACCATGGCCGCCACCGAGATGATGGTCGATGAACTCGCCGAGCGCCTCGACGTCGACCCCATCGAGCTGCGCCGCGCCAATGTGCTCGAGGCCGGCATGAAGAACACCCAGGGAGCGATCCCCGGCGGCGCCATCCGGGTCGGTGAGATGCTCGACAAGGCCGAGCGCCATCCCCTCTGGAAGGAACGCACCGAGCGCCGCGACAAACGCCAGGCCGAGGATCCCGACCATCTCTACGGCACCGGCTTCGCGATCAGCCACAAGGATTTCGGCACCGGCGCCGAGGCGCCCATGGCCAGCGTCGAGATCGACGCCGAGGGGCGCATCCGGCTGCGCCAGATCGCCATCGACATGGGAACCGGCACTGCCACATCCCAGGCCATGAACGTGGTCGACTTCCTCGGTCGGCCGGCCGACGACATCAAGACCGGCGAAACCGACTGGCCGGAGCTGGCGCTCGAGACCAGCGGCAACCCCTATACCATGCAGCAGGCCGAACAGGATCGCCTGAGCCGTAATCCGCGCTGGACCCCTCGGCTCGCTTCGCCCTCCTCGGCGTCCAACTCCGCTTACTACTCCAGTCACGCCACCCGCGAGGCGGCACGCCTGGTATTCCGACATGGCCTGTGGCCCGCGGCGCTGTCGATCTGGGGACAGGGCATCTACGGAGGCCAGGCCAATCCCTATGTGGTGCGCCTCGAGGATGCCCGCTGGGTCGAAGGGCACCTCACCGCCAGAGGCATGACGCCGATCCCCCTGGCGAAACTCGCCGCCAAGGCTCACGAAATGGGCCTGGTCACCGCCGCCAGCGTGCATGCCTTCAACCGCTGGAGCTGGGCCAGTGCCGAGTTCCCGCTGGGCGACGAAGCTCCGCGCCTGCCTCTCGACGCGGTGGCAGTGAAGTACGGCGACGACGACTACCACCTGCTCGACCGGCGCAACGTCCGCTACCCCGACGTACAGCTCAACAACGCCCACGTCACCTATTACAGCCCGGTCGCCACCCTGGTCGACCTTCGTGTCAACAAGGGCAGCGGCGAGGTCGATATCCTCGAACACTACTCCTGGGTGGAGTGCGGCAAGCCGATCGTCCCCGAACTGGTCAAGGGCCAGCTCGAGGGCGGCATCGCCATGGGCATCGGCCACGCCCTGCTCGAAGAGATGCCGCTCTACGAAGACGGGCCCGGCAACGGCAGCTGGAACTTCAACCGCTACCAGGTACCGCTCGCCCGCCACTGTGCGGTCTGGAACCAGGGCAGCGAAATCCTGCCGCCACTCTCCGATACCGATCCCGCCAAGGGCATGGGCGAGGTGGTGATGATTCCCATCGTCGGCGCCATCGTGAACGCCCTGGCCCACGCCACCGGCCAACGATTCCGTGACCTGCCCGTGACGCCTGAACGCATCAAGGAGGCCCTCCATGGCTGAGCTTTCCACCCGCCCCCTGCGTCTGACGATCAACGGCCAGGCCGTCGGTCCCGTGGAAGTACCGGACGATCTGATGATGATCGACTTCCTCCACGAATATCAGGGCCTCACTGGTTCGCGGCTCGGCTGCGGTCAGGGCATCTGCCGTGCTTGCGTGGTGATCCTCGATCACGATGACGGCACCAGCGAGGAGATGCGCATCTGCATCACCGGCGCCCACTTCTTTAACGGCAAGCGCATCCGCACCATCGAGGGTCACGCAGAACGCGGCGATGACGGCGACATCGTCGCCTTGAACCCGATCCAGCGGAAATTCGTCGATCATTTCGCCTTTCAGTGCAGCTACTGCGCGCCCGGATTCGTCAATGCCGCCACGGTGCTGGTGGAACGCCTGGAGCGCGAGCCGGTGGCGCGAGCCGATCTCGAGGCCACCATCGACCGGGCGCTTGGCCACCATATCTGCCGCTGCACCGGCTATGTGCGTTATTACCAGGCCGCGAAGTCGGCCATCGAGGAACTCGGACTGGTCAAGGAGGGCTGAATGCGACGCTTGCTGATCGGAATACTGCTGGTGCCCGGCCTGACGACCCAGGCGGCCGACGATGACTCGCTCATCGAGCGCGGCCGCTATCTGGCGCGCACCGCCGACTGTGCGGCCTGTCACACCGCCGAGGGAGGCGCCCCCTTCGCCGGCGGCGTGCCCATCGCCTCGCCCTTCGGCACCATCTACGGCACCAACATCACGCCCGACCCGGATTATGGCATCGGCGAATACAGTGCCGATGACTTCTATCATGCCTTGACCGAGGGCGAGACACCGAGCGGGCGACAGCTCTATCCGGCGATGCCCTACACGTCCTATCACCTGATGCGTCGCGAGGATGCCGACGCCATCTATGCGTTCCTGATGAGCCGCGAACCGATTGCCCGTGCAGCGCCCGAGACCGACCTCTCCTTTCCCTACAACCAGCGCTGGGGGGTGGCATTCTGGAATCTGATCTACGCCGATGCCCTGGAGCCGGACGCATCGTCGTCACAGAGCTCCGCCTGGCAACGCGGGCAATACCTGGTCGAGGCGATGGGGCATTGCGGGGAATGCCATACGCCCCGCAGCTGGACCGGCGCCATGGATCTCGACCGCCACCTGGAGGGCGGTAGCCTGGCCGGCTACCGCGCCCCCAGCCTCGAGGCCGAGGCACTGGCCGACCGCGGCTGGAACCGCGACGATCTCGCGCACTTCCTCAAGCACGGCATGAGCCCGCAGGGCTCGGTGTTCAACGAGATGTTTCCGGTGATGCATCACAGCACCCAATACCTGACCGACGAGGATCTCTCGGCCATGGCAACCTACCTGCTCGGCGACACTCCGCCCGAGGCCAGGCGCATCGAGCCCCGTCCTCTGGAGGCCCTGAGCGACTCCGCACGTCGCGGGCGTCAGTCCTATCTCGACACCTGCGCCGGCTGTCATGGCGGCGATGGCCAGGGCAAGCCGCAGGTCGCGGTGGCCATGAGCGGCAACACCACCCTGCGCCTCGAGGATCCCACCAATCTGCTCAGGGTAATGCTCGACGGTATTGAAGCCCGCGACTTTCCCGGCTTCGCCCGCATGCAGGAAATGCCCGGCTTCGCCGCTCACCTGAGCGACGACGAACTCGCCGACCTGGGCAACTATCTGCGTGAAACCTGGGGGGGCCGACCGGGCGATATCGCTCCGGGGGATGTCGCGAACCTGCGCGAGCACAACGCCCATGCCGCCCCTTGATCTCGCCACCCTGGAAAGGGCCCTGTCATGGGTACGCCAGGGGCACGACGTCTGGCTGTGCACCGTGCTGGCGACCTTCGGCTCGTCGCCCCGTCCTCCTGGCGCGCTGCTTGCCGCCACCCGCGACGGCGAACACGCCGGATCGCTGTCAGGCGGCTGCGTCGAAGACGACTTCCTGACCCGCCTGGCCAGCGGCGAATTCGATGCCGCACCGCGCCTGGTGCGCTACGGCGATAATGGCGAGCAAGGCCCGCAACTGCCCTGTGGCGGAGTGCTGGAGGTATTGGTCGAGCGCTTCCCGGCCGGCGAGGCCAGCACGGCCTTGCTCGTTGCCATGCGCGACATTCTGCGCGGCGCTCCGTCACGCCTTCGCGAGGTGGCCCTCGACCACGGAGCCACCCGTCTGCTCGATGACGACGGCCTGGGGCCGCGTGTTGAACGCACCCACGGCCACGTACGGCTACGCCTGGCACCGACGCATCGACTGATCATCGCCGGCATCTCCCCGGTGACGCGTTTCTGCGCCGAGTTCGCTCGCGCGCTGGATTTCGAGGTCATCGTCTGCGACCCACGGGAAGAGGCCTGTCGCACCTTCGACATCGAGGGCGTTCAGGCCGTCCCGCGTCTGCCATCCAGCCTGATTCCCGAAGCCAGCCATGGCGGCACGGCGGTGGTGGCCTTGGCCCATGATCCGCGCATCGACGACCTGGCGATGATCGAGGCGGTCAGGACGCCGGCCTTCTACATCGGCGTGATGGGCTCGCACCAGACGTCCGCGGCGCGGGCCGAGCGCCTGCGCCGCTCCGGAGGGTTCGGCGATGAGGACATTGCCCGCCTGCGCATGCCCATCGGCCTCGACCTCGGCAGCAAGACGCCCGCCGAAATTGCCCTGGCCGTCATGGCCGATATCCTCCGCGTCGAGCGGGGGCGCCAGCCATGACCGCCGATGACGTGGTAGTCCTGGTGATGGCCGCCGGTCACTCCCGCCGTTTCGGCCGTGACAAGCGCACCGCCCACCTCGCCGATGGCCGCCCCTTGCTGGCGGCAACCCGGGAGTCGGTCTCGCGCACCTATCCTCTTCAGCGTCTGATCCTGCGTGAAGGTGACACCCCGGCCTCCCTGGGACTGTCGCCATCGGTACCGCACTGGCGTGTGCCTTCCAGCATTCAAGGAGGCCTCGGTACCAGTCTTGGTCATGCCGCTCGCACCGCCTGCCTCGATCCAGAACTGGCGCATTGCCGCGCCCTGGCGATCTGGCTCGGCGACATGCCCTGGACCGCACCGGCCACCAGCGAGGAGTTGCTCGCCCACGCCCGCGATGACACCATCCTTCGCCCCACCCATGATGGCCAACCGGGCCATCCGGTACTATTCGGCCGCACCTTCTGGGCCGAACTGTCGAACCTCGCCGGTGACCACGGCGCACAAAAGCTGCTCGTACGCCATCGCGAACGTTGCCATCATCTGCCCGTCGACGACCCCGGCGTGCTGCGCGATGTCGACAGGCCACATGACCTCGGCCGGTCGCCGCTTCGTTCCTGACGCCACTGCCCCGTCTGTTTACGGCATGCGGGACAATCGGCGTGAGTTGCGCAATTCTGTCCAAGCCCTGGCGGCCGAGTGGCGCTACAGTGGTGGCGTAAAGGGCACAGACGCCGCCCGAGGAGGTGCGACCGTGACGCAACAGAGCCAGTTTCGCTTCACCAGAAGCCGGCATGTGCCAGGGCTCACCATGCTGCGCGCCGCAATGAGCGACTTCAGCTATGATCGCCACGCCCACGAGGAGTATGCCTTCGGCGTGACCCTGGCCGGTCGCCAGGACTTCTTCAGCGGTGGCGAGTATCACCGCAGCCGCCCGGGCACCATCATCGAGTTCAATCCGGATGAGGTGCACGACGGCCAGGCCGGGGGCAACGATACCCTCGACTATGTGATGCTCTACGCGAACCCTGCACAACTCGCGCCGCTGTTCGCCAGCGCAGCGGGACGGGAAGGCGCCAGCCACTTTCGTGCCGCCGAGACGCTGATCCATGACGGTACGCTGCGTGGCGAGATCCTCGACCTCGCCCGGCGGATCGATACCGATACGGGCAGCCGCATCGACCAGGAGTACTCGCTCTACCGGATCGCCGCCCGACTGGTCCAGCGGACCGGCAACCTGGACATGGAGGTGTCAGCGGGGCGCACCGACAAGTTGCTGGAGCGGGCGAAGGCGTTCATCCATGCCCATGCCGAACATGACCTGTCCCTCGAGGAAATCAGCCAGGCGGCCCACCTCTCCAAGTATCATTTCCTGCGGCTGTTTCGACGGCAGTTCGGCATCACCCCGCACCAGTACGTGCTCAACTGCCGCATCAACGCCGCCCGCACGGCTCTCGATGCGGGCCACGCGCTCAACGACGTGGTCGACCGCTACGGCTTCGCCGACCTGAGCCACTTCAACCGTCGCTTCAAGCGCATCTACGGCATGACGCCGAGACAGTACCAGCGCAACGTCACAGCCTGACCGGACCCCATCATGATCGAGATCCTCGCCTATGCCATTGGCGTGATGTACACGCCTGGGCCAGTGAACCTGTTTGCCTTGAATTCCGGCCTGAACGGTCGCTTTACCTCGTCACTGGGGTTCTTCGCCGGTGTCGGCACGGCCATGCTGCTGTTGTTGCTGCTGTTCGGCTGGGTGGGCGCGCGCTGGGTGCGCGGCGATGCCCTGCTGGTGATCAGCGCCCTGGGATGCGCCTATATCGCTTACCTGGCCCTCAAGGTCATGCGATCCGACGTCAGCATCGACGGAACGTCCCGAGGCACCCGGCTACGCTTTCGCGATGGCCTCGTCATGCAGTTGATGAACCCCAAGGGGCTGCTGGCCACCCTGCCCATCGCGACACTCCAGTTTCCTCATGCGGGCATCGAAGGGCCTGCACTGCTGTTCGTCTCTCTGGGCCTTGCCGTGCTGGCCGCCGGCGCCCCCGGCAGCTATGCCCTGGCGGGCTTCCTGGCCGGCCGACGCCTCGGGAATCCGCGCGTCTTCAAGACCCTCAACCGGGTCATGGCGGTCCTGCTGATCGGCGTGGCAGGCTCGATCGGCTACGAGCATGTCTACCTGCCGTTGAACGCTTGAGAGGGCTCGCCGGGCATCGCCCTCACGACATATCACGCCGCTTGCGCGCCTTGTTGCGCCGATAAAGGCGCACCAGAGCGATCCACAGGGCGGCCACCACCATGGCCGCCAGGGTCCAGCCCTGCCAGACACGCGCCGCATCGCCCATCACGGTTTCCAGGGTAATGATGAGAATGAAGCCTAGGGCCTGGCTGGCGATGGCCAGGGCACGGAGGGTGTCGAAGGCCGTTTTTGCCATGAGTGCTCCCGCTGGATGACAGCCCCGCCTGCCGGCAGTAGGCTTGGCGAAACGAATCCGCCAAGTGTAACCGGTCCGGCGCGGTGCGCCGACCCTTGACCCGGAAGCCTGAACCACGCCATGGATGCCATCGCCCTGGGGCCTGTGCTGATCCCCCTGCCACGCCTCTACGCTCTCGCCGTCACCCTTGTCTTGCTGGCCCTCAGCGCCTTCCTGCTGGGGCTCCCCAGGCAACGCCATGTGCGCTGGTTCAATGGCCTGCTCATCGTCTGGCTGGTGGCGGCCCGGCTCGGCCATATCGCTCTGCATCCGGCGGCCTATGTCGAAGCGCCACTGGACATCCTCAAGTTTTGGCAGCCCGGTTTCCAGGGCGTGGTCGGGCTGCTGGCGGCACTGGCCTGGACGCTCTGGTCGCTGCGCGACCGCATCGGCGCCCTGCTCGGTGCCACGGGGCTGACGATCGGCGCCTCGCTGCTGTGGCTGGCGCTGACGGCGCTGGCGCCGCTGGGCGGCGGCATGGCCTTGCGTCAGTTGCCCGACCTCACCCTGGAGAACCTGGAGGGAGAACGTGTCGAGCTGGCATCCTTGACCGGCGAGCGGGTGCTGATCAACCTCTGGGCCACCTGGTGCCCGCCCTGTCGGCGGGAGATGCCGTTGCTCGATGAAGTCGACGACCGCGAGGACGTCACCGTGGTGGTCGTCAACCAGGGCGAGGACCTGCTGCCGGTGGTGCGCTACCTCGATGACCACGACCTCGCCTTCGAGCATGCCCTGCTCGACCCCCGACAAGCCCTGATGGTCGAGAGCGAGTCGCCGGGACTGCCCACCACCCTGCTGTTCGACGCCGAGGGCCGCGGCGTGACCCAGCATGTCGGCGAGCTCACCCGTGCCATCCTGGACGACTGGCTGGCGTCGCACTGAACGCCACTCGAGAGGCTTAAGCCATGGACCGCTTTGCTGTAAGATACCGCGCCCTGTATCTCGCGGCCCCGTCCCATTCATCGCGGCCGCGACGCGAGACATGATCCCTAGCATCCCGAGGCACCATGAGCGACTTTTCCCCCGGCCAACGCTGGATCAGCGACGGCGAGGCCGAACTCGGCCTGGGCACCATCCTCAACTGCGATAACCGCAGCGTCACCGTCCTCTTCGGCGCCAGCCAGGAAACCCGCACCTACAGCAATCGGCAGGCTCCCCTGACCCGTGTGGTCTTCGGTAGCGGCGACCGTATCCAGTCCGCCGACGGCTGGCACATGACCGTCGACGACAGCAAGGAAACCCATGGCCTGATCACCTATATCGGCGAGAGTGAGCAGGGCGAGCTCTGCGAGCTGCCCGAGGCCAAGCTCGCCGATACCATGCAGTTCGACCAGGCCAGGGATCGCCTGCTGACCGGCCAGGTCGACCGCAACGACTGGTTCGACCTGCGTTTCAGGACCCTGCATCACCATCACCGCGTCGAACAGAACCCCGCCCTGGGCCTGGCCGGTCCCCGTGTCGACTTGATTCCCCACCAGCTCTACATCGCCGACGAGGTCGCTCGTCGGCCGTCGCCGCGCGTGCTGCTGGCCGATGAAGTCGGGCTGGGCAAGACCATCGAGGCCGGCCTGATCCTGCATCGGCTGCTGCTCACCGGCCGCGCCGAACGCGCGCTGATCCTGGTGCCGGCCAGCCTGACCCATCAGTGGCTGGTGGAGTTGCTGCGCCGCTTCTCGCTGGAGGTCACCCTGCTGGACGAGCAGCAATGCGAGGCTCATGGCGACGCCAATCCCTTCGAGGCCGGCCAGTTGATCCTGGCCAGCCAGGACTGGCTGTTCGCCGACCCGCACCGCCAGGCCCAGGCCGAGGCCTGCGACTGGGACCTGCTGATCGTCGACGAGGCCCATCATCTGGAGTGGTCCGAGGAACGGGTCGGCCCCGGTTATGCCTGTGTGGAACGCCTCGCCGGCAACGTGCCCGGCATGCTGCTGCTGACCGCCACGCCCGAGCAGATGGGCCAGGAGAGCCACTTCACGCGGCTGCGCCTGCTCGACCCGGATCGTTACCACAGCCTGGTCGACTTCCAGGAAGAGGAACGCCACTACATCGAGGTCGCTGAGGCCATCGATGCCCTGGAGCGCCTGCCCGGTCGAGAAGAGGATCATCAGCGGGTCGCCGCGGTCATCCACGAAGGCGACAGCCAGGCCCTGCTGCAGACCCTGGCCTCGACGGAAAGCGACGCGGCACAGCGCGATGCCGCCCGGGATCAGCTGCGCGACCAGTTGCTGGATCGCCATGGCACCGGCCGGGTGATGTTCCGCAACAGCCGGCGCCACGTCGGCGGCTTCCCCGAACGTCGCCTGCATGTCGAACACCTCGAGCCACCCGCCGCCTACCGCCGTGTCCTGCGTCGCCTCGAGCGCGACGAGGACTACCTGGACGAACTGCTCATCGAGAGCGGCCTCGACCACCCCGAGGTGCTCGTCTACCTGGACACCATGTACCAGGCACTCGCCAACGACCCCCTGAATGCCGAGCCCTGGTGGCAGATCGACCCCCGGGTGACCTGGCTGCTCGAACGCCTGACCGACCTCGGCGACGACAAGGTGCTGGTGATCGCCCATGATCGCGAGACCGCCATCGGCCTGTCCGAGGGGCTCCGCGTGCTGGGCGGCATGCATGCCCCGGTGTTCCACGAGGGACTGTCATTGGTGGAACGCGACCGGGCCGCGGCCGCCTTCGCTGACGAGGAAGAGGGCTGCCAGGTGCTGGTGTGCTCGGAGATCGGCTCGGAAGGCCGCAACTTCCAGTTCTGCCATCACCTGGTGATGTTCGACCTGCCGCTGCACCCCGACCAGTTGGAGCAACGCATCGGCCGTCTCGATCGGATCGGCCAGCAGCATCCCATCGAGCTGCATGTGCCGGTGTTCGCGAACAGCCCCGGCGAGCGCCTGCTGCGCTGGTACCGCGACGGCATGGACGCCTTCAGTGCCCCCCATGGCCTCGGCAGTGATATCTACGCCGCCTTCGGCGACGCCCTGGCCGACGCCTTGCTCGATGAAGAAGCGCTCGAAGAAGTCATCGACGAGACCCGGAGTCTCTTCACGTCTCGGTTGGCCGAGCGTGACGCCGGCCGCAATCGGCTGCTGGAGCTCAACGCCTGCCGTCACGAGCGCGCCGAGGCGGTCGCCTCGTCGATCCACGAGCTGGATACCGATCGTGCCCTGCGCCGCTACATCGACCAGGCCCTGGACATCTTCGGCATCGACAGCCAGGACCTGGGCGGCGATATCCAGCTCCTGCAACCCAGCCCGCAGATGCTCGATGGCCTGCCCGGACTGGTCAAGGGCGAGGAAGGCTTCTCGGCGACCTTCTCACGGGAGCGAGCCCTGGCTCGCGACGATGTCCAGCACCTCAGTTGGGAACACCCGCTGACCCGCGAGATGATGGCCCGCATCCTCGAGGGTTCCATGGGCAACACCGCCCTGGCGCTGCTCAAGCATCCCTCGATTCCCGGCGGCCGCCTGATGGCCGAGCTGGTCTTCCGCACCCATTGCCCAGCGCCCAAGCGGCTGCACCTCAACCGCTTCCTGCCGCCCACGGCGGTTCGCGTATTGCTGGACGAGTCCGGCGCCAACCTCACCGACAAGATCTCCTTCAGCGGCTTGTCGAAGAACCTGAACAAGGTCAAGAAGGCGGTGGCTCGCGACCTGATCAAGAGCCGCCACGACCAGCTACGCGAATTGCTCGACCGCGCCGAGACCGAGGCCGAACGCGAACTGCCGAGCATCGTCGAGGCCGCCCAGGACCGCATGCGTACCACCCTCGACGCCGAACTGGCACGACTGGAGGCCCTGGCGCAACGCAACCCCTCGGTGCGCGAGGACGAGCTGACCGCCCTGCGCGACGAACGCGCCACCCTGGATGCCGCCATCGACGCCACCCGGCTGCGCCTCGACGCCGTGCGTGTCATCGTCACCGTGGACCAGGACGACCGCTAGACGGCAAGGCACGAGCGCCGGACCTCACAGGTACGGCGCTTGATGACGTCCGGTCAGGTCCGGATCGACAACTCAACGAGCATCCTTGATATTGATTCGATCATGCCCGCTCCACTCGATCCCGAAGGAGGCCGCCATGCTCGACGATACTGACATGACCCACCTGCGCCGTTGCGTGGCGCTGGCGACCGAGGCGCTCGACCACGGCGACGAGCCCTTCGGCAGCGTGCTGGTCGGCGCCGATGGCGAGGTGCTGGCCGAGGATCGCAACCGCATCGCCGGTGGCGATTCGACGCGACATCCGGAATTTGCCCTGGCGCGCTGGGCGGCCGAGCACCTGCCCCCCGACACCCGTGCCGCCGCCACCGTCTACACCTCCGGCGAGCACTGCCCGATGTGCGCCGCCGCCCATGCCTGGGTCGGTCTGGGGCGTATCGTCTACGCCAGCTCCTCGGCGCAGCTCACCGCCTGGCTGAGTGAATGGGGCATCGCCCCGCCACCGGTGCGGCCGCTGCCGATCCAGGAGATCGCGCCGGATATCGAGGTCGATGGTCCGGCTCCCGGCCTGGACGACGAGGTCAAGGTTCTGCAACGGCGCTGCCACACCTGATCCCCCTTTCACGGCGGAGATCTCTCCCATGTCGCCGGATGACGCCGTTACCCTCGCTCGATGATGTCGTCCAGCGCCTCGGCCAGGGTCGGAAACCGGAAGGTGAAACCCGCCTGTTCGAAGCGCCGAGGGCGCATGTCGGCACCGGTCAGCAACAGCCGCGACATCTCGCCGAACACGCTTTCCAGCAACCAGGCCGGCACGGGCAGCAAGGTGGGCCGTTTCAGGTGCTGCGCCAGCTGCCGCGTGAACTCGGCATTGGTCACCGGTTGCGGCGCACTGCCATTGAAGACGCCCTCGTGGGCTTCGTGTTCGAGCAGGAAGATGATCATCCGGACCAGGTCCTGGCGATGAACCCAGGGCATGAACTGCCGCCCATGTCCAAAGCGGCCTCCCAGGCCGAGACGGAACGGCGGCAACATGCGTTGCAGGGTGCCGCCTCCCTGGTCGAGCACCAGCCCGATGCGCAGGATGGTCAATCGAGTACCGTGTTCCGTGACGTCCTGGGCAGCCTCTTCCCATCGCCGACACAGGCGGTGAGCGAATTCATCATGGGGCGGCGTCTCTTCATCGACCTCCCGATCGCCCTGATCGCCATAGAAGCCCATGGCCGAGCCCGATACCATCACACGGGGCGCCGTTCCCGTCTGCGCTAGCTGCTCGCACAGAGTGACCAGTTCATGGGTGATATTGATCCGGGAATCGATCAGGCGCTCCTTCTGCGTCTCGCTCCACCGCCGAGCGGCAATCGGCTCGCCCGCCAGGTTGACGATGGCATCCGGAGGCGTATCGACGAAATCGAGCGCCGAACGTCGGATATCGGTTCCGCTCGGCAGGCGCTCGCGCACGCGTTCGGGAGTTCGCGACACGACCATCGGCCGATGCCCGCTGTCCTTCAGCAGCGGACAGAGCGCCTGCCCCACGAACCCGCTACCGCCGGTGATCAATACACGCATGGGACTCTCCTTGGTGGCGGTGTGTTATACAGCCTTTGTACACCTCTGTTAGTCTAGCGAGGCACGGTGACGCTTGCATCGCATTCGACACGAAACGCTCCACCTTTCGTTACGACCTTAGGAAACGCTGCATAAATTGGCGAGCGTAGTGAATCGCAAGGCGCACGGAGCACAGAAAGCGAGACATAACAGTTAGTTAGACGAGCTTTCGAGCACCGCGCACAAATTCGCCAGGAGCGAATTTGAACCGTCTTTAGACGGGCCCGCAGGGTAGCCGCCAAGGATGGCGGCTATAGCACAGCGATTTGCACGCGCAGGCATTTAAGCAATGTTTCCCTTACCCGCTGGAGGTTCCATCATGAAAAAGGCCCTGATCCTGATGGCCCACGGCTCGAGCGACCCGCGCTGGCGGGCCCCCTTCGAGCGCGTCTACCAGGCGCTCGACGAGCGACTCGCCACACCGTTGCGACTAGCTTACATGGAACTCAGCGAGCCTTCGCTGGAAACGACCGTCGCCGAGCTGGCCGAGGCCGGCATCGAGCGCGCCGAGATCCTGCCGCTGTTCTTCGCCGCCGGTCGACACCTGCGCAAGGATGTGCCGGCTCAGGTGGAAACCCTCGGCGCTCGGCATCCCGACATCGCCCTGACGCTGCTACCGCCAGTGGGCGAACATCCCGATTTCATCGAGGCGCTGGCGGCGGTGATCGCCGAACATGCGGGAGAATAAGACAAACGAGTTGTACATCATCGGCATTTTGTACAACAATTGCCAAATTCACATGTCATCCATCACCACATCATGAGGCCCGCATGAGCGACAAGGCGAATCCCCCGGGCGACACGCCCCGTTATCCGATTCGCGAGGTCTCGCGTCTGACCGGCGTCAACTCGGTCACCTTGCGGGCCTGGGAGCGCCGCTATGGCCTGTTGCGGCCCCATCGCACCCCCAAGGGGCACCGGCTCTATGCTCGCGAGGATATCGAGCGTGTCGAACGCATCCTCCAGTGGCTGCATCGAGGCGTCCCGGTCAGCCAGGTACGAGAGCTGCTCGAGCAACCCGATTCTCCGGCGAACACCCGCCCCGGTGTCGACGACTGGGCAAGCCAGCGCCAGCAGTTGATCGCCGCTATCGAGGCCCTGGACACCGCTCGACTGGACGACCTGTTCAACCAGGTTCTGGCGCTCTACCCTGCTAATGTCTGCGTCGAGAAGCTCTGGCAGCCGGTCCTCAGCAGCCTGGAAGAGCGCTGGGACGACCGGCTGGGCGCCACCCTGCAGCGTCGGACGCTGGAGGCCTTCCTGCGCACTCGCATCGGCACCCGCCTTTACCATGCCAACCCGCAGGCCGGGCAGACACAGGTCCTCATCGCCCCGCTGCCCGAGGCCGACAGTCCCCTGTGGTGCCTGTTGGCGGCGCTGCTGATCAGCGAACAGGGACACCGTGTTCAACTGCTGGACGCGTCGTTGCCTCTCCAGGAATTGAACCTGGCGGTGGAGCGACTCGGTGCCGACGCTCTGCTGCTGACCAGCGGCAAGGCCGAGAAACTCGACTTGGTGAGGCGCCAGTTGCCCCGCCTCGCCGACCAGTTGGGCGTCCCCCTGGTGCTGTGTGGCCCGGTCGCGCGCATTCGGGCAACAGATCTCGCGGAGACTCGGGTCACCACCCTGGGCGATGACCTCCCTGCCGCCGCGTCACGGCTGAATGCCCTGCTGACCCAGACCTCGCACGAAGGGGCCTGAACCAGACCCCGTCCGGCCCCATGGCCATGCCGCCCCCTGAAACCGGGAGCCCTCGATGACACCCAGCCTGATCTGGTTTCGCAACGATCTTCGCGTGCACGACAATACCGCCCTGTCCGCCGCGGCCTCGGAAGGCCCTGTGGTCGCCGTCTTCCTGCGCAGCACGGCGCAATGGCGCGAGCATGGTCATGGCGCCAGCAAGCTGGACTTCTGGCACCGAGGCGTCCTGGCCCTGCGGGATGCCCTGCACGGGTTAGGCATCCCCCTGTTGCACCGCGATATCGACGACTTCGCCAGCGCCCCCGACGTCCTGCTGGCAGTGGCTCGCGAGACCGGCGCCCGTCGCCTGCACTTCAATCGCGAATACCCGCTCAACGAAGCCCGGCGCGATATCAGCGTCACATCCGCCTTCGACAACGCCGGGCTCACCGCTGTCGGACACCATGATGGCGTGGCCTTTGCCCCGGGGGAGTTGCTCACCGGCAAGGGCGATTTTTATGGCATCTTCACGCCTTTCGCCAAGGCCTGGCATCGCCAGCTGACGCCCGAACGCCTCGCACTGCGCGATACGCCCGGGATACAGGGCCGCCCGCCCACCGACAGCGACCCGGCCCCCGAGCCCCCGAGACTCGACCGCTCTCCCGCCGCTCCGGGAGACTGGCCAGCCGGGGAGGACGCCGCCGCCGATCGCCTGGAGCGTTTCCTGCGCTTTCGCGGTCGACATTACGCCGGGCGCCGGGACTTCCCCGCCGAATCCGGTACCAGTGCCCTTTCTCCCTATCTGGCACTGGGCATGATATCGCATCGCCAATGCATGCAGGCGGTGCTCGCCGAGAACGACGGGGGACTCGCCGAGGGCGATGCCGGCCTCACAACCTGGGTCGGCGAACTGATCTGGCGAGAGTTCTATCAGCACGTGGCGGTCGGCTTTCCCGACGTATGCCGCCACCGCGCCTTCCAGACGCACACCGAGGCGCTGCCATGGCGGGACGACCAGGCCGGCTTGCAGGCCTGGCAGGAAGGCCGCACCGGTTACCCGCTGGTCGATGCCGCCATGCGCCAGTTGTGTGCCACCGGCTGGATGCACAACCGACTGCGCATGGTGACCGCCATGTTTCTCGCCAAGCACCTGCTCATCGACTGGCGCAAGGGGGAAGCCTTCTTCATGGAACACCTGGTCGATGGCGAGTTCGCTGCCAACAACGGCGGCTGGCAATGGGCGGCCTCCACCGGTACCGATGCCGTACCCTATTTCCGGATCTTCAACCCCACGACCCAGTCGCGTCGCTTCGACCCCGACGGGCGCTTCATCGCCAACTGGGTACCGGAACTGGCCGACCTGCCCGCCAAGGACCGACATGACCCCTCGCCCGAGCAGCGCGCGGCCAGAGACTACCCGGCACCGGTCGTCGAACATCGCACCGCTCGCGCCAGGGCACTCGAGGCCTTCAAGGGCCTGACACGCTGACACCATTCGCTCGAGGTGGCTCGCCATGATCCAGGATCCCCAGTTGGCCGAGTTCTGTGACGTCTTCCATAAGCTGGACAAACATTGTACAAATAAGCTGTACAAGGCTTACACTGATGACATCGAATTTCGTGACCCACTGCATCGGATAACGGGAATAACGGCGCTACAACAGTACTTTTCTGCTTTGTACGAAAACGTCACAGAGTGTCGCTTCACGTTCCATGAAGGACAGCGGCTAGGCGACGACGCCTTCCTGGTATGGACGATGTCGTTGAAGCACCCGCGCCTGGCAGGAGGCAAGCGCATCGATGTCGAAGGCTGTTCGCGCCTGGTCTTCGCAGACGATGCCTCCGGCAGAGTATGCCGCCACCGCGACTACTTCGATGTCGGCGAACTGCTCTACGAGCACCTGCCGCTACTGGGGCCGACGATACGCCTGATAAAGCGGCGCGCAGGAGACTGAAACCGGCACCACGTCTCCAACGTACCCATGAAATACCCCCACGGGATCTGCGACAGGAGACGGACATGTCGTCATTGCCACCGCGGCGACGCATATGGTTGACCGGCGCCACATCCGGCATCGGGCTTGCCCTGGCCCGACGCCTGCTCGAACAGGGCCACCGGGTGGCCTTGAGCGCTCGGCGCGAGACCGAGCTGGCAGACCTGGCGGCCGGATACGACAACGCCCTGACACTGCCTCTGGACATCACCGATCATGACGCGGTGCAGGCAGCCGGACGCCGCCTGGACGCGGTTTTCGGCGCCCTGGACCTGGTGATCCTCAACGCCGGCACCTGTGAGTATCTGGACGCCCGTCATTTCGACACCGCCCTGATCGAGCGGGTCTTCACGACGAACCTCTTCGGCACCCTGTATGGCGTGGAGGCCGCTCTGCCCTTGCTGCGACGCGCACGTGCGGAAGGCGGCCATCCTCTTCTGGCCGCCACCTCCAGCGCCGCCGCCTATCTACCGCTTCCCCGCGCCGAGGCTTACGGGGCCTCCAAGGCGGCACTCAGCCACTTCCTCGAGTCGCTTCGCCTCGACCTGCACCGCGAAGGCATCGGCGTCAGCATCATCCATCCCGGCTTCGTCGCAACGCCCCTGACCGACCGCAACGACTTTCCCATGCCCATGCGAGTCAATGTCGAGACCGCCGCCGACGCCATCCTTCGTGGGCTCGACGCCAGACGGCTGGATGTCCACTTCCCGCGTCGTTTCACGCTGCTGCTGAAGCTGCTGGGCCGCCTGCCGTCGCGACTGCGCTATCGTCTGGGGCTGCGCCTGACCCGCGATGACGATACGGGAGAGCAACACCCATGACGCTGCGCGATGCCACACCCGCGGACCAACGCATTGCCGTGGTCGGCAGCGGCATCGCCGGTATGGCCGCCGCCTGGTACCTGTCCCGCCGCCACTCGGTCACGCTGTTCGAGGCCGATTCACGACTCGGTGGACACACCGCCACCGTCGATGTCGACTTCGACGGACACACCCATGCGATCGACACCGGTTTCATTGTCTTCAACGATCGGACCTACCCGCATTTCCAGCGATTGCTGAAGGCACTGGAGGTGTCGATTCAACCTACCGAGATGAGCTTCTCGGTCCACGAGACCCGCCGGGACTTCGAATATAACGGGCATACCCTGAATACCCTCTTCGCCCAACGGCGCAACGCCCTGCGCCCCGCCTTCCTCGGATTGCTGCGCGACATCTTGCGCTTCAACCGCCAGTCATCACGGGATCTGGCCACCGCACGATTGCCCGCGGACTTGACCCTCGGCGACTACCTGGAGGCCAACGGGTACGGTGCCGATTTCCAGCGCCGTTATCTGCTGCCGATGGGGGCGGCGATCTGGTCGGCCAGCATCGAGGACCTGCGCCGTTTTCCGCTGTCCTTCTTCGTGCGCTTCTTCCACCACCACGGCCTGCTGTCGGTGAATGACCGCCCCCAGTGGTACACCTTGACGGGCGGTTCGCGCTGCTACATACCGGCGCTTACGGCCCCCTATGCCAGGCGCATCCACCTCGATACACCAGTCCTCGGGCTGCGTCGTGATGCCCGGGGCGTCCGGCTGCGCACCCCACAGGGGGACACGACCTTCGACCAGGTCGTGCTGGCATGCCACGCCGACCAGGCCCTGGCACTACTCGAGGATGCCCGGCCAGCCGAACGGGATGTCCTCGGCGCCATGCCTTACCAGGACAACAGCGTGGTGCTGCATACCGATACGCGCTTGCTGCCACGTCGCCGACGTGCCTGGGCCAGCTGGAACTATCGACTGGACGAACGCGGCGACCAGGCGCGGACGTCGGTGACATACAACATGAACATCCTGCAGCGCCTCACGTCACCGCACACCTTCTGCGTCACGCTGAACGACGACGCCGATATCGCACCGGACCGGGTCATCGGACGTTACACCTATGCCCACCCGCGTTTCACCCTGACCGGCCAGGCCGCTCAGCACCGCCATGCCGAGATCTCCGGCACGGCCTGGCGCACCCACTTCTGCGGTGCCTACTGGCGCAACGGTTTCCACGAAGACGGCGTCTGGAGCGCTTTGCGCGTGGCCAGGGCCATGGGCGTAGAAGAGCCCACGCTCGGAGGGCCGATATGCTGACCGCACCGCGATCCCGACTCTATCGAGGCTGGGTACGGCATCGCCGCTTCGTCCCCCGCCCTCATGCCTTCCATTATCGACTGTGGATGGCCTGGCTCGACCTCGATGAGCTCCCCGAGCTCTTCGACGGTGTACCCGGCTTCAGCGCGCGACGACCGGCCTTGGTGCGTTTTCGGCGTGCGGACTACCTGGCCCCTTCCGAGCCGTCATTGAAACAGGCCGTACGGGAGGAGCTGCGCCGCCAGCTCGGAGAGATACCGCCAGGCCGGATCTGCCTGCTCACCCAGCTGCGCACGCTCGGGGTGGGCTTCAATCCCATTTCACTGTATTACGCCTTCGATGCCGATGATCGGCTGTGCGCCGTGCTCGGCGAGGTGACCAACACGCCCTGGCGGGATCGCACCACTTATGCCTGCGCCGTCGACCCTGAGCGCCATGGCCATCGGGCGGTCTTCACCAAGGCCATGCATGTTTCTCCTTTCCTGCCGATGGATATGCAGTATCAATGGCGCTTCAACACCCCGGGGGATGCCTTGAACCTGCACATGGATATCTGGCAGGGCGGCACCCGTCACCTCGACGCCACCCTGGCACTTCACGCACGACCGGCGACCCGCCGAGCACTGCTCGCCACTCTGGCCCGGCACCCCTTGATGCCCCTGAAGACCCTGGCCGGCATTCATCTCGAGGCACTGCGCCTGTGGCTGAAACGCATCCCATCGTATTCCCGTTCCCACCATGAGGAGACTCCCCCGTGAATACGCCTCGCTCCCTCGACGTCAACAGCCTGAAACACAAGGAATATCGAGTGTCGCGCTGGTGTCGGTCGCGCCTCATCCCCCAGCTGGCGCGCCTGGAAGGTGGTCGCCTCACGCTCATCGAGGGCACGCAATGCCAGCACCTGGGGCAGGCAGGTGAGCGTTGTGCCACTCTCCGGATACACCACCCGCGTGCCTGGCGACGTTTCGCGCTGGGGGGCACCATCGGGGCGGCCGAAGCGTATATGGATGGCGACTGGGATACCGACGACCTGGTGACCCTGGTACGCCTGCTGGCCGCCAACCTGGAGCGGGTCAATGGTGGCCTTGAGAACGGTACGGCGTCTCTCGGCCGGTGGCTGTTGCGCCTCGCCAATGGCTTGCGGCGCAATACGCTCGGCGGGGCGCGTCGCCACATCGCCGCTCATTACGACATCGGCAACGATCTCTTCGCGACCTTCCTCGACCGCCATCACTGGATGTATTCCAGCGCCGTCTTCCCGCATCCCGACGCCAGCCTGGAGTGTGCGTCGACCCACAAGCTCGACCTATTGCTCGACAGGCTCGATGTTCAGCCGCACCACCGACTTCTGGAAATCGGCACCGGCTGGGGCGGGCTCGCCATCCACGCCGCTCGCACCCGGGGTTGCCATGTCACCACGACCACCATTTCCGAAGAGCAGTATGCCCACACGGCCCGGCGCCTGGCCGAGGAAGGGCTGACGGATCGCGTCACCCTGCTCAAGCAAGACTACCGGGAGCTGACGGGTCGTTATGACCGGCTGGTCTCGGTGGAAATGATCGAGGCCGTTGGCCGCCAGTACCTGGATACCTACCTGGCCACCCTGGACCGCCTGCTGACCGATGATGGCCTCGCCATGCTCCAGGCCATCACCATCCGCGACCAACGCTTCGAGGCGGCGAGTCGCGAAATGGATTTCATCAAGCGCTACATCTTCCCCGGCGGCTTCCTGCCTTCCCACCATGCCATCCTCGAGAGTCTCGCCCGACGCACCTCGATGAACCTGCTGGCGCTGGATGAGATAGGCCTGCACTACGCCAGAACTCTGCGCGAGTGGCGTCATCGCTTCGAGGCCAATATCGAGACGGTCCGTCGCCTGGGCTATGACGAGCGATTCATCCGCATGTGGCGTTATTATCTGGGTTACTGCGAGGGGGGCTTCCTGGAACGCACCATCGGCACCTGCCAACTGCTGCTGGCCAAGCCAGGGGCACGCCCTTCCCCGCTGACGGGGGCGCCGTGAACTGGCGCCTCATGGCCAACCTGGCCGGTTTTCAGCTCGGCTGGTTCGCCTGTGTCCTCGGCGGAAGCGAGGTCGGCCTGGCAGTGGTCGCCGTGCTGATGGCCGCACACCTGCGCTGGCTGGCACGGCCCGGTGAGTGGCGATGGTTGGCGGGATTTGCGGTTGCCGGCCTGGTCATCGACGGTGGACTGGTACTGGCCGGCGGCTTCGGCTTCACCTCGTCCGACCTTCGACTCGGCCCCCTGCCTCTCTGGCTGTGGCTCCTCTGGCCACTATTCGGCGGGGTGGTGCAGCATGGTCTGGCGTGGCTCTGGCGGCATCCCTGGCTGGCCATGCTCTGCGGCGCCACCGGAGCCCCCCTCTCCTACTATACCGGGGCGCGGTTGGCGGGCGTGAGCCTGGCCCCCTGGCTTCTGATCGCGGAAGCCCTGGTCTGGCTGCTGCTGTGCCGTTGGCTATGCCATCGCCTCGGCGGGCGAGTTCGCCCCCTTCGGTCGAGCCACTGAGCGCGAGGCGTCGCGCCAGCCTGCCTCCAGCGTCTCCACCGTCAGCGGCCGAGCATAGAGGAATCCCTGCACCTGCCCACAACCGGCTCTCAGCAAGAAATCCCGCTGTGCCTCGGTTTCCACCCCTTCGGCGACCACATCGAGAGATAGCCCTTGTGCCATGGCCATCACCGCACCGACGATGGCGGCGTCAGCGCGATCATCAGGAAGCGCCCGCACAAAGGTGCGGTCGAGCTTGAGCTTGTCCAGCGGCAACTGCTTGAGGTAGCCGAGTGATGAATACCCCGTCCCGAAGTCATCGATCGCGACCGGGTGACCACGCTCCCGCAGGCCTTCCAGGCGTGGCGCGATATCGCCGGCCCGCTCATCGAGCAGGACCGACTCGGTGAGTTCGAGGCCCAGCATGCTGGCCGGGATACGATGGCGCGCCAACCCGGACGACAGCGCTGCCTCAAGGTCACCCTGGAACAACTGCAGGGCAGAGATGTTGATCCAGACCGGTACGGTCGGCATGCCCTGATCCCGCCAATGCGCCAGCTGTGCCAGTGCCTGGTCGATCACCCAGTTGCCCAGCGAGGCCATCAGGCCATGGCGCTCAGCCAGCGGAATGAAATCCCCGGGCGAAATCAGGCCATCCTGGGGATGGCGCCAGCGCAGCAGGGCCTCGAGCCCGATCATTTCGCTATCATGGAGGCGGTACTGGGGCTGGTAATGCAATTCCAGCTGCCCGCCGGTCGCCAAGGCATTGCGCAGCTCGTTGACCATGCCGAGCTGTGGGCTGTCCTGGACATCCAGCGCCGGACGGAACCGCTGGGCATGATTGCGCCCATTGCGCTTGGCAGTGAAAAGCGCCGACTCCAGCCGCTGGAACAAGACACTTGCCCCCTGGCCATCCTCTGGCGCTCGACAGCTGCCGATGGTCACTCCGAGCCGCAGAGAGTGGCGATCGAGCTCGAAGGGCTCGCCCAGGTGGGACTGGAGCCCCGAGACCCAGCTATCATGGTCATCGAAGGTCGTGGTGCGGATGACCATGAACTCATCTCCTCCCAGGCGCCCCACTATGCCTCCGGCCACATGCCCCGCCAGTCGCCGGCCGATACGCGCCAGCAACCGATCGCCGAGCTCGACGCCGAGGCCATCGTTGACGGCCTTGAAGCCATCGATATCGATGATCGCCATGTCCAGGCTCTCCCCGGCCAGCAAATGGCGAATTCGCGACCCCAGCAGGTCGTGCAGACGCCGGCGATTGGGCAAGCCGGTCAGCGGGTCCTCGAAGCCGATGCGGCGCAGGTCACGATCGCGGGCCTTGCGGGTGGAGATGTCGGAAAACAGACAGACATGGTGGCGGACCCGCCCACGCGAGTCGGTGATGGCCTTGAGCTTCAGCCATTCGGGATATTCATCGCCTTGCTTACGGCGGTGCCAGACCTCTCCCTCCCAGAGGCCGCTGGCCTGCACCGTCTGCCATAGTCGCTCGAAGAAGGCCTTGTCGTGCCGAGGGGCGGCCAGCGATGTGGCATTGAGGCCGTTCACCTCCTCGGGGGTATAGCCGGTAATCTGTGTGAAAGCAGGATTGACGGTCAGGATGCGGTGCTCGGCATCGGTGACGATCATGCCTTCTTCGGTCAATGCCAGGGCTTCTCGGCCGAGCGCTTCTCGTCGCTGTGAAACACGCACCTGCCGCCAGGCATCCCATATGCCGAGACCGATCAAGGACACGGCCCCCAGTCGCAACGGGATGCCGGGAGCCCAGGGGGTCATCAGCAGTGCTGCCACGGCAAGCCATGGCAGCGGTCGATTCAAGGTGAAAACAGGCCACATAGTCTCGGCGCCGACTGTCTGATGAATGTCGCCTCCGGTGTCAAACCGATGGCATGCTATGGTTATCGACCGCAAAGCGAATCACTGTACCCCAAGGCAAGGGGAAAAGCTCAATGCCCGCTCGGCGTGCATTCGACGAACGCGAACAGTAGACTAGGCGGTGCCGCCTGGCGGTCGCATGCCGTAAAACGGCATACAGTAATCTCGACTCTCGGAACGATTCAGTGACCAAGCAACATTCCTTTGATCGCGAAGCACTGCTGGCATGCAGCCGTGGCGAGTTGTTCGGCCCCGGCAACGCCCAATTGCCGGCGCCCAACATGCTGATGCTCGATCGCATCACGCACATCCATGAAGCGGGTGGCGAACACGGCAAGGGCGAACTGATCGCCGAGCTGGATATTCACCCGGACCTGTGGTTCTTCGACTGCCATTTTCCCGGCGACCCCGTGATGCCGGGTTGTCTTGGCCTCGATGCCATGTGGCAGCTCGTCGGCTTCTATCTGGGCTGGCTGGGCCATCCCGGTCGAGGGCGCGCGCTAGGCTGCGGAGAGGTCAAGTTCACCGGCCAGATCCTGCCCGAGGCCCAAAAGGTCACCTACCATATCAATATCAAGCGCATCATCACCCGGCGCCTGATCCTCGGCATGGCCGACGGCACCGTCTCCGTCGATGGCCGCGACATCTATCAGGCCAACGACCTTCGTGTCGGCCTGTTCACCTCCACCGCGAATTTCTGAACAGGAGGCTTCCATGCGACGAGTGGTAGTCACCGGCCTGGGCATCGTGTCCTGCCTGGGCAACGACGCACAACACGTTCTCGAGGCACTGCGCCAGGGACGCTCGGGCATTCGCTTCAAGGACGACTACGCCGAGCGGGGCTTCCGCAGCCAGGTCGCGGGCGTCGTCGACATCGACCTCGAGACGCTGGTCGACCGCAAGCTGCGGCGCTTCATGGGCGACGCGGCAGCCTATGCCTACGTGTCCATGGCCCAGGCCATCGAGGACTCGGGCCTCGCCCCGGAACAAGTCTCCAACGAGCGTACCGGCCTGATTGCCGGTTCCGGCGGCGCCTCCAGTGCCAACCAGGTGGAGGCCGCCGATGTCATGCGCGAAAAAGGGCTGCGTCGCGTTGGCCCCTACCGCGTCACCCGCACCATGGGCAGCACCGTCTCCGCCTGCCTGGCCACGCCCTTCCAGATCAAGGGCGTCAACTATTCGATTTCCTCGGCCTGCGCCACCTCGGCACACTGCATCGGCAATGCCATGGAACAGATCCAGCTCGGCAAGCAGGATGTGGTCTTCGCCGGCGGCGGCGAAGAAGAGCACTGGACACTGTCCTGCCTATTCGATGCCATGGGCGCACTGTCGACCCAGTACAACGAGTCCCCCGAGCAGGCCTCTCGCCCCTATGACCAGGCCCGTGACGGCTTCGTCATCGCCGGTGGCGGCGGCATGCTGGTACTCGAGGAACTGGAGCATGCCAAGGCCCGCGGCGCCAAGATCTATGCCGAGCTGGTGGGCTACGGCGCGACCTCCGACGGCCATGACATGGTCGCCCCATCCGGGGAAGGCGCGGTGCGCTGCATGCGTCAGGCAATGGCTTCCGTGGATGGCGACATCGACTACATCAACACCCACGGCACGTCCACGCCAGTGGGCGATGTGGCTGAACTCCAGGCCGTGCGCGAGGTATTCGGCAATACCACGCCGGCGATGAGCTCCACCAAGTCGTTGACCGGCCACTCGCTGGGCGCCACCGGGGTGCAGGAAACCATCTACTCGCTGCTGATGATGGAAAACGACTTCATCGCCGCCTCGGCCAACGTGGAAAATCTCGACGAGCAGGCCGCAGGCTTCGATATCGTCACCGAGCGCCGCGACACGCCAGTGGAGCGCGTGCTATCCAACAGCTTCGGGTTCGGTGGCACCAACGCCTGTCTGGTGCTGCAGCGATACCACGACTGACACCGGTCACCTGCAAGGCAGACCGTCAAGGGCGTCCCAGAGGCGCCCTTCTCGTGCCAGGCGCCTCCCGGCTGCGTTCTCGGGAAAATCAGCTCGGCTGGGTTTCGCCATCAACCGCCTGGCGCTCGTTGCGCGGCCGCGGCACCTCGGAGATCTCGGCGAGCTGCGCCTCGATCCAGGCCTCGGTTTCGGCCAGCACCTCTTCCGCGGTGCGCCCGACGGTCTCGATAGGCTCACCGACCACCACTGTCAGACGCCCCGGGCGCTTGACCCAGTGACGCCCCGGCCAGCGCTCACCGGCATTGTGGGCTACCGGCACCACCGGCATGCCGGCCCGACAGGCGATCACGGCACCGCTCTTGTTGTAGCGCCGCCGTTGCCCGGGCTCGACACGGGTTCCCTCCGGAAAGATCAGCACCGAGAGCCCTTCCTCGAGACGCTGCTTGCCCTGGGTCAGCACCTGCTTCATGGCACGGGCCGGCTTGCTGCGATCCAGGGCGATGGGGTGCAGCAGCCGCAACCCCCAGCCAAAGATCGGGATATTGAGCAGCTCCCTCTTGAGCACCGTGCAGACCGGCGGCTTGAGCAACTGTAGATAGACGGTTTCCCACTCGCATTGGTGGTTGGCCAGCAGGACACAGGGGCCATCGGGCAGACGTTCACGCCCATGAACCTCGTAACGCACGCCGCAGGTCAGCCGAAACCAGGCGATGATGAAATGGTTATAGAGGTTGAGCAGACGATAGCGATGCGCCAGTGGCAGGAAAGGCGAAGGCGGCAGGAACAACACCCCGCAGATGAGCATGGCCAGGAAGTAGCCGATGTAGAAAACCGTGCTGCGAATGACATTCATGCCTTCCCGGGCTCCCCTGTCGTACTCTCTTCTTCGTCCCTCGCCAGGCACCACAGGTCCAGCATGCGGCCCACCTCGAGTCGCCAGGGTTTCTGATGCACGCCGAAGGCCTCCAGGACACGACGGCAATTGAGCACCCGGCGCAGCGGCTGGTCATGATGATGGCTCAGTGCCTTGACGCTACCCAGCTCGACCGACTCGCCGCGCCCCTCGAGACGCGTGGCCAGCTGGGTACGGACCATCGAGACGAAGGTGTAGGCACTGACCGGTTCCGTGCCCGCCAGGTGATAGCTGCCCCAGGCATTGGCGCCACAATGTTGTTGCTGCAGCATGCCGATCAACGCCATGGCGACGGCATCGGAGGACGTGGGGCAGAAGATCACATCGGCGGCGGCGCGCAGTTCGTCCCCTTCCGTCAGGCTGTCGAGCAACTCGCCGAGCCAGGCATGACTGCCCTCGAGGGCGAAGAGCGGGCCGAGACGAACGATCAGATGGCGGGGCAGCTCGGCGCGGATACGGTCTCCCGTGCGCACCAGGTGTCTCAGGCCATCATCCCGCGGCTCGGGAATCACATGTTCATCGATGGGCCCCTCGAAGCCCTCTTCATAGAGCTGATCGGAAACACACCAGACCAGCGGAACGTCGCGCTCGCGACAGGCCCGCATACAGGCTTCTACCGCCTCGGCATGCGCCGTCACCGAGGCCGGATCGGCATTGATCGGGTGCGACAGCGGCGGGATGATCAGCGCATCGGGAACCACCTCATCGAGGCGTTCGGGCGACAGGTCCAGCCCGGGCTCGATAACCAGTTCGACATCACTGCGCCGATTGCTCTCTCGAGCCAGCGCCAGGCTCAGACAGTGACCGGCATCCAGTATCAGCAGCTTCACGGCGGCTCCTTACTCGGCCATGGGGCGACCGCGTCGCGTCACGCGCCCTGACGATCGACGCTTTGGCGGTCCAGGGCTCCGTATTTTACACGATCTCCCGACCACACGCGGCCACTCCCTCGATGATAGTCCGGCATTCGGCACCCGCTTCAAGGGGCAGACCGGCGTCTCGGCAAGGCCTTGACCTCAACTATACTTGAGGACCTATAACCTGACGTGTTCTCTCGACCCACGACCAAGGAGACACGCCAGATGTCATCATCCCTCAATCCTGGTGATCGCACCCAGCAGCATGATGGGGCCGTCACACAGCCTCGAGCCCAGAACCGACATGGCGCCACGACAACGAAACGGGCCTTGTTGCTGGGCTATGCGCCCCGGACGCTGGAGGCATTGCGTGACGAGCTGACCGAACTCGGCGTCGCGACGGGCGAAGAAGCATCGGTTGCGCACCTTGCCAACCCCGGGTTCGACGTAGGCATCCATGCCCCCGACACTCCTCGAGCCGAGCGCCACCGAGCCCTCGAGCTACTCGGCTCGCACACCCCGTTGCTCGAGGCCCCCGCCTCGCTTGCGGTATCCCGCGTCATCTCGGTCCTCGATGGCGAGGCCACAGCCACGACCGACCTGGACGCCTACTGCGAACGAATCGGCTACCGGGGCCCCAGGGAGGCAAGCCTCCGCACACTCACGGCGCTGCAGGAACACCATCCCGCCGCCATCGCCTTCGAGAATCTCGATGTCCTGTTGGGCAAGACCATCGACCTGAGTCCCGAGCGCATCGATGCCAAGCTGATCGACGGCCGGCGCGGCGGCTACTGCTTCGAGCACAACAACCTCTTCAAGCGCGCCCTTGAAGCCTTCGGCTTTCGCGTCGACGGCCTGATCGCGCGAGTGCTCTGGCAGGCCCCGGCCGGCAGCGCCCCCGGCCTACCGACCCATATGGCCCTCCGGGTCTGGCTGGGCGACACCCCCTGGCTGGTCGATGTCGGCTTCGGCGGCAACATGCCCACGACACCGCTCGACATGACGTCCAGCGCGCCACAACCGACCTCCCATGGCCTCTACCGGGTCCTGCCCTTCGGCGATGGCTGGCGGCTGCAGGTGTGGATCGACGACCGCTGGCACTCCCTCTACGAGCTCGCGCCGACACCGCAACTCGACAGTGACTACGCATTGCCCAACTGGTACACCGCCGCGCACCCGGCGTCGCATTTCCGCCATCACCTGACCGTGGCACTCAGCACCCCGGAGGCACGCTACAGCCTGGCGGATCGACGACTCACGGTGCGCACGATCGACGGCCAACAGACGCGCACCCTGCTGGATGCCGACGGCCTGGAGCATACCCTTCGTGAAGCCTTCGGCCTGGCCGTCAGCCCAGACTGGCGGCCGCTGATCGAGCGGATTGCCGAGACCTGAGCGGCTCCGGCATGCCGAACGCGCGGAGGGGCTGACGCGCCATGCCGGGTACCCCCAGACAGCGAAACGCCCCGTCGAAGCGGGGCGTTACGTGGGGAGGACAGCATCCCCTAGAACGGGATCTCGTCATCGAAATCATCGAAGCTGCCCGGATCGGGCGCTCCGTAGTTGCCACCCTGCTGGCCACCTTGATTCGGGGCCGGTTGCTGCGGGGGACGCTGCTGCGGCTGGCCACCGCCATAGCTGCCGCCCTGCTGCGGCTGACCGCCGAAACCGCCCTGTTGCGGCTGTTGAGGTTGTTGAGGTTGTTGCTGCGGCTGAGGCTGACCACCACCGAAGCCGCCCTGTGGAGCTCCGCCCATGTCGCCACCGCGCGAGTCGAGCATCTGCATGTCGTTGGCGACGATCTCGGTGCTGTAACGATCTTGGCCGTTCTGATCCTGCCATTTGCGGGTCTGCAGGCGCCCTTCGACGTACAGCTTGGAGCCCTTGCGCAGATACTGCTGGGAAATCTCGGCCAGCTTGTTGAACATCACCACCCGGTGCCACTCGGTGCGCTCCTGACGCTGACCGCTCTGACGGTCGGTCCAGGTATCGGTGGTTGCCAGGTTGAGATTGGCCACCGCGGTACCGGAGGGCGTGAAGCGCACTTCCGGGTCCTGCCCGAGGTTGCCGATGAGTATGACCTTGTTGACGCCACGGGCCATGGTTGACTCCTTATGAATACGTAGTGCTGCGGATTCCTTGGCGCCGGCGTACCGGCACCGCCATCATGTCAGGGTCTCACGACCCGGTGGGTTCAAGCACCGTCCTGCTCCCTGCCCCGGGCGACCAGTTCCGCCAGGGCCGTTTCATCGAGACGCTGACGGTCGACCTTGAGGTAGGCCAGTCGCTCTTCCGGTACCACCAAGACATCCTCGACGCCTGCGACATCGGCAAACTTCGCCATCAGGGTATCCAGTGCATCGTCGCGATGTCGCTCGTCCAGCGCGACCACTTCACTGGAAAGATGTCGTGGCGGTGTCATGCCGGCCATCAGTGCCAGCCAGACGCCTCCCAGCATGGCACATCCTACGAACACCGCGGCAAGCCCCCACTGCTGAGACAGCCACCCCCCCAGCACGCCGCCCAGGAAAGCGCCCAGGAACTGACTGGTGGAGTAGAGCCCCATGGCCGTTCCCTTGGCGCCGGCCGGCGCCAGCTTGCTGAGCATCGACGGCAGGGTCGCCTCGAGCAGATTGAACGCCGTGAAGAAGACCAGCAACCACACCAGCAGGCCGCGCAGGCCCTCGGCAAAACCGGCCAGGCCGACCAGACTCAGGGTGATCGCGGCAATCGACCCCAGGCACATGACCTTCATCTGGCGCCGCTTCTCGGCCACGATCACCAAGGGGACCATGGCGATGAAGGCCACCGCCATGACACCGAGATACACCCAGCCCTGTTGCGCGCTTTCGATCCCGGCATCGACCAGGCGGAACGGCACGGCAACGAAGATCGCCATCAGGATGAGATGCAGGGAAAAGATCGAGACATCCATGCGCCACAGATCGACCCGCCCGAGAATGCCGGCGAGCTGTCCACGGTCCAGCCCCACATCACGATGATGGCCACGCCGCGGCGCCGGCGGCACCAGCTTCCACAGCACAGCCAGCCCCACCGCGGAGAGTCCGGCGGTGAACCAGAATACGCCGGCCAGCCCGAACCGGGACGCGACCAGCGGCCCCAGGACCATGGCCACGGCAAACGCCACGCCGATGGATAGCCCGATGGTGGCCATGGCCGCGGTGCGCACCTGCTCACGGGTCTGATCTGCCAGCAACGCCATGATGGCGGCGGCCACGGCGCCACTCCCCTGCAGACAGCGCCCGATGATGATGCCGGCAATGCTGTCGGCCTGAGCCGCCACCATGCTGCCAACCATGAACAGACAGAGACCGAAGGCAATGACCGGCTTGCGGCCGATACGATCCGAGACCAGACCGAACGGGATCTGCAGGGCGGCCTGGGTCAGGCCGTAAATGCCCAGTGCCAGGCCAACCAGCAACGGTGTCGCACCACTGAGGTCTTCCGCATGCAGTGCCAGCACCGGCAGCACCATGAACAACCCCAGCATCCTCGAGGCATAGAGCCCCGCCAGGCCGGTGATGGCACGACGCTCGGAAGCCAACAGCAGTCCAGAGACCTTTCGCATAGGAATCGCGTTTCCGTGAACGGGCTGGCGCCCTTGAATGGACCGCATATTCTAGCGTTTCGTCACCACCTGGGGGAAGCCGAAGCGAGCCGAGGCTTTGCCGGGGCCATGAGCGGCCACGTATAATCGGCCTTTTGCCGCGTCTCGCGAGGTGGGAATGGACAAGATTCTGGTCAGGGGTGCGCGCACCCACAACCTCCAGCAGATCGACGTCGAGTTGCCGCGGGACAAGTTGATCGTGGTCACCGGCCTGTCGGGCTCCGGCAAGTCGTCGCTGGCCTTCGATACGCTCTACGCGGAAGGCCAGCGACGCTACGTGGAATCGCTCTCCACCTATGCCCGCCAGTTCCTGTCGATGATGGAAAAGCCGGACGTCGACCATATCGAGGGGCTGTCGCCGGCGATCTCCATCGAGCAGAAGTCCACGTCCCACAACCCGCGGTCCACCGTCGGTACCATTACCGAAATCTACGACTACCTGCGCCTGCTCTATGCCCGTGCCGGCACGCCGCGCTGCCCGGAACACGGCGAAGACCTCGAGGCCCAGACCATCTCGCAGATGGTCGACCAGGTGCTGGCCTTGCCCGAAGGCAGCAAGCTGATGTTGCTGGCGCCGGTGGTCAGTGGCCGCAAGGGCGAGCATCTGCAGTTGCTCGCCGAATTGCGCGCCCAGGGCTTCGTCCGTGCAATGGTCGATGGCCAGGTGCTCGAACTCGACGACATCGCCCCGCTGGACAAGAACAAGAAGCATGACATCAGCGTGGTGGTCGACCGCATCAAGGTCCGCGACGGTCTGTCACAGCGCCTGGCCGAGTCCTTCGAGACGGCCCTGGGGCTGGCCGACGGCACCGCCGTGGTGCATTTCATGGACGGCGAGGCCGAGGATATCGCCTTCTCGTCACGCTTCGCCTGTCCGGTGTGCGGCTATTCCATCGCCGAGCTCGAACCCCGGATGTTCTCCTTCAACAACCCGGCCGGTGCCTGCTCCACCTGCGATGGCCTGGGCGTCCAGCAGTTCTTCGCGCCGGACAAGCTGATCAGCCACCCTGAACTGTCGCTCGCCGAAGGCGTGATCAAGGGCTGGGACCGGCGCAGCGTCTACTATTTCAATCAGCTCCAGGCCGTGGCCGATCACTACCGCTTCACTCTGGAAACCGCCTGGCAGGACCTGGCGCGCCACGAGCGCGAGCTCGTCCTCCACGGCAGCGGTGGCGACGACATCGCCTTCAGTTACGTCAACGACCGGGGCCGCAAGGTGACCCGCGAACACCCCTTCGAGGGCGTGCTGCCCAACATGCAGCGCCGCTACCGGGAGACCGAATCCAGCGCGGTACGCGAGGAGCTCGCCCGCTACATCTCGACCCAGGCTTGCCCCGCCTGCCAGGGCAGCCGACTGCGCAAGGAAGCTCGCCACGTC
This sequence comes from Halomonas sp. I1, assembly GCF_032334135.1. NCBI lineage: Bacteria > Pseudomonadati > Pseudomonadota > Gammaproteobacteria > Oceanospirillales > Halomonadaceae > Halomonas > Halomonas sp. I1. The sequence continues at coordinate 35,314 of NZ_JAVXUS010000006.1, read as the reverse complement.
TACATCGATGAGCGCACCCTGCCGGACGTGGTCGGCCTGCCCATCGGCGAATCGCTGGATTACTTCCAGGGGTTATCGCTGCCCGGCCGCCGGGGGGAAATCGCCGAAAAGATCCTCAACGAGATCCGCGCGCGACTGGAATTCCTCGTCAACGTGGGACTCGACTATCTCAACCTGGAGCGCAGCGCCGAAACGCTCTCCGGCGGCGAGGCCCAGCGCATCCGCCTGGCCAGCCAGATCGGCGCCGGCCTGGTGGGCGTCATGTACATCCTCGACGAGCCTTCCATCGGCCTGCACCAGCGCGATAACGATCGCCTGCTCCAGACCCTGGAGCGACTACGCGACCTAGGCAATACCGTCATCGTGGTCGAACATGACGAGGACGCCATTCGGGCCGCCGACCACGTGCTCGACATCGGCCCCGGGGCCGGCGTGCATGGCGGTCGCATCGTCGCCCAGGGCACGCCCGACGACATCATGGCGACACCAGAGTCACTGACCGGGCAGTACCTGGCCAGGCAGCGCCGCATCGAGATACCGCCCTGGCGAATCCCCGGCAATCCGGAGAAGCAGGTCGTGCTGTCCGGAGCCTCCGGCAACAACCTGCAGGACGTCACCCTGACGCTGCCGCTGGGGCTCTTCGTCTGCGTGACCGGCGTCTCGGGTTCCGGCAAGTCGACGCTGATCAACTCGACGCTCATGCCCATCGCCGCCCGGGAGCTCAACCGAGCGACCGCCATGAGCCCCTCTACCTACGAAAAGATCGTAGGGCTCGAGGCGCTGGACAAGGTCATCGACATCGACCAGAGCCCCATCGGCCGCACGCCGCGTTCCAACCCGGCCACCTACACCGGCATCTTCACGCCAATCCGCGAACTGTTCGCCGGTACTCAGGAGGCCCGCGCACGCGGCTACAAGCCGGGGCGCTTCTCCTTCAACGTCAAGGGTGGCCGCTGCGAGGCCTGCCAGGGCGAAGGCATGATCAAGGTGGAGATGCATTTCCTGCCGGACATCTACGTGCCCTGCGATGTCTGCAAGGGCAAGCGCTACAACCGCGAAACCCTGGAGATCGCCTACAAGGGCAAGAGCATCCACGAAGTGCTCGAGATGACCGTCGAGGAGGCCCTGGAATTCTTCTCGCCGGTGCCGGCCATCGCCCGACGCCTGCAGACGCTGATGGACGTGGGGCTGTCCTACATCCGCCTGGGCCAGAGCGCCACCACCCTGTCCGGCGGCGAAGCCCAGCGGGTCAAGCTGGCCCGCGAACTGGCCAAGCGCGACACCGGCAAGACGCTCTACATTCTCGACGAGCCGACCACCGGCCTGCATTTCGAGGATATCCGCCAGTTGCTGACGGTGCTCCACCGGCTGCGCGACCACGGCAACACCATCGTGGTGATCGAGCACAACCTGGACGTCATCAAGACCGCCGACTGGCTCATCGACATGGGCCCCGAAGGCGGCTCCGGCGGCGGCCGCATCATCGCCGAAGGCACCCCGGAACAGGTCGCCAAGGACAGCACCTCGCACACCGGCCGCTTCCTCAAACCGATGCTCGAACGCGCCACGAGCGGCGAGCCGCGCGCCACAAGCAGCGCGGAGGCCTGAGCCGGGCGCGAAGCTCAAACGAGTGACGAGACGCGAGCCACGAGCAGCGCAAAGTCGCGACTCGGGCTCGTAGCTCGTAGCTCGTAGCTCGTAGCTCGTAGCTCGTAGCTCGTAGCTCGTATTCCAGCTTCCAGGCGCGCAGCGCCGTTCTTCAAGCTTCAAACTAAAAAAACCGGCTCCCCGAGGGGAGCCGGTTTTGCTGTCGGACCTTGAGGTCGCGGCACGAGGATCAGTCCTCGGCGGCTTCCTCGACGACCGGACGGTCGACCAGTTCGACATAGGCCATGGGGGCGTTGTCGCCGGTGCGGTAACCGCACTTCAGCACACGGACGTAACCACCCGGGCGCTCGGCATAACGCGGACCCAGCTCATTGAAGAGCTTGCCGACCGTTTCCTTGGAGCGGGTACGGCTAAAGGCCAGACGCCGGTTGGCGACGCTGTCCTGCTTGGCCAGGGTGATCAGCGGCTCGATATGACGACGCAGCTCCTTGGCCTTGGGCAGGGTTGTCTTGATCACTTCGTGCTCGACCAGCGACACGCACATGTTCTTGAACATGGCCTGACGATGTGAGCTGGTACGATTCAGGTGACGACCACTCTTACGATGACGCATGGTTGTGATTCCTTACCAAACTGGGACTCGAGTCGACGCTCACGCGGAGGCCTTGTCGTCCTTCAGGCTAGCGGGCGGCCAATTCTCCAGCCGCATGCCGAGGGACAGACCGCGGGCGGCCAACACGTCCTTGATCTCGTTCAGGGACTTCTTGCCGAGGTTCGGGGTCTTCAGCAGCTCCACCTCGGTGCGCTGGATCAGGTCCCCGATGTAATAGATATTCTCGGCTTTCAAACAGTTGGCGCTGCGAACGGTCAACTCGAGATCGTCCACGGGGCGCAGCAGGATCGGATCGATGTGATCCTCTTCCTCCTCGACTTCCTGTTCCTTGTCGGCTTCCAGGTCGACGAACGCGGCCAACTGCTCTTGCAGAATGGTCGCGCTGCGACGGATCGCCTCTTCCGGATCCAGGGTACCGTCGGTTTCCAGATCAATGATCAGCTTGTCGAGGTCGGTACGCTGTTCGACGCGCGCCGCTTCGACGGAGTAGGAAACCCGACGTACGGGGCTGAAGGTCGCATCCAGCTGCAGGCGGCCGATGGCACGAGACTCGTCGTCGGCATCGCCACGCACGTCGGCCGGTTCGTAGCCGCGGCCACGTGCAATCTTGAGCTGCATCTTCAGCTCTGCACCCTCGTTGACGTGGGCGATGACATGCTCGGGATTGACGATATCGACATCATGGTCGATGGCAATGTCTCCCGCAGTCACGACGGCCGGGCCCTGCTTGTTCAGCGAGAGCACCGCCTCGTCGCGGCTATGCATCTTGATCGCCACGTCCTTGAGGTTCAGGAGGATTTCGATGACATCTTCCTGGACACCCTCGATCGCGCTGTACTCATGGTCAACACCGGCGATCTCGGCCTCTACCACGGCACAGCCGGGCATGGACGAGAGCAGGATGCGACGCAGTGCATTCCCCAGCGTGTGGCCGAAGCCACGCTCGAAGGGTTCGAGCACGATCTTCGCGTGGTGTGCGCTGATCTCTTCGACCTTGATATCGCGAGGACGGAGAAACTCTGTCACTGAACGCTGCATATGAACACCTTTCAGGCTGCCAAACGGATACTCGGTTCTGAAAGCCGCTTCCCGTCAACGGGAAGCGGCGCGGCCCGGCCGCTTATTTCGAGTACAGCTCGACGATCAGGTTTTCGTTGATGTCGGCAGACAGGTCACCGCGTTCAGGCAGAGCCTTGAAAGTGCCTTCCATCTTCTTGGCATCGATCTCGACCCAGGCCACGTCGCCACGGTTGGCGGCGATGCCGAGGGCATTCTGGATGCGGGCCTGGTTCTTGGCCTTCTCGCGAACGGAGACCACATCCCCCGGCTTGACCTGGTAGGACGCCACATTGACGGTCTTGCCATTGACGGCAATCGCCTTGTGACTGACCAGCTGACGTGCCTCGGAACGCGTGGAGCCGAAGCCCATGCGGTAGACGACGTTGTCCAGTCGGGATTCAAGCAGTTGCAGCAACAGCTCACCGGTCGCACCCTTCAGGCGGGCTGCTTCCTTGTAGTAGTTGCGGAACTGCTTTTCGAGCACGCCGTACATGCGACGTACTTTCTGCTTCTCGCGAAGCTGCAAGCCGTAGTCGGAAATACGCTGACGACGCTGGCCGTGCACACCCGGGATCTGCTCGGATTTGCACTTCTTCTCGAAGGGAGTGACACCGCTCTTGAGGAAGAGGTCGGTGCCTTCACGACGAGACAGTTTGCACTTCGGTCCAATATAACGAGCCATGAATCTGTCTCCTTAAACGCGGCGTTTCTTCGGCGGACGGCAGCCATTGTGGGGAATGGGCGTCGCGTCGGTGATGCTTTGCACGCGGAAGCCGGCGGCATTCAGTGCACGCACGGCGGATTCACGACCCGGACCGGGGCCTTTGACCAGCACGTCGACGTTTTTCACACCATACTCGGCTGCAGCAGTCGCTGCACGTTCACTTGCCACTTGAGCAGCGAACGGGGTGCTCTTGCGAGAACCACGAAAACCCGAACCACCGGCAGTCGCCCAGGAGAGCGCATTGCCCTGGCGGTCTGTGATCGTAATGATCGTGTTGTTAAAAGAGGCGTGGATATGCGCGACGGCATCCACTACCTGCTTTTTAACCTTTTTACGGTTGCTACGCGGGTTAGCCATGTTGATGTCTATTCCTGTCGTTACGCCAGAACGTGCGTGTTATTTGCGAATCGGCTTGCGCGGGCCCTTGCGGGTACGCGCATTGGTCTTGGTACGCTGACCGTTCAGCGGAAGACCACGACGATGACGCAGACCACGATAGCAACCCAGGTCCATGAGACGCTTGATGTTCAGCGTCACATCACGACGAAGATCGCCTTCAACGGTATGCTTGCCGACCTCGGCACGAAGGGTGTCCACTTCTTCAGAGGACAGTTCCTGAACCTTGGTGGTCGGTGCGATGCCGGCCGCGACACAGATTTCCTGAGCGCGCGTACGGCCAATCCCGAAGATATAGGTCAGCGAGATCGCCGCATGCTTGTTGTCCGGGATATTGACGCCTGCAATACGGGCCATCAGCTTACTCCGAAGTTTGCGAAAAACCGCTTGAATGGCTGCCCGGGCGAATCGCTTCGTTGCGCGGTGCTCGAAATCCTCACCTATACCAATAGGCTCTGGTTCCTGCGCGCCGTGCGCCTAGCGCTTCACTCCGCACGCCGATTCAGTCGGCGTTTTCTGAGCGGCTTGCTCGTTTAATCATCTACAAAAGGCGCAACAGCATACCCCTTTCCCTACCAGAGGGCAAGGGGCATGCCGGCACCCGGTTCATGACAGCCCAGGGACTCAGCCCTGGCGCTGCTTGTGCCGCGGCTCGCTGCAGATGACGCGCACGGCGCCATTGCGACGAATGATCTTGCAGTTGCGGCACATTTTCTTCACGGAAGCTCGAACTTTCATCGTTCTTTCTCCAAATTCGGCTCGCGGCGCGTCAAATCGGTCGACGGCGCCTTCAGCGCATCATGCCGCCGCTGCCGTAGCCTTTCAGGTTCGACTTCTTCATCACCGACTCGTACTGATGCGACATGAGGTGCGACTGCACCTGGGCCATGAAGTCCATGATGACCACGACCACGATCAGCAGCGAGGTACCGCCGAAGAAGAACGGCACGTTCCAGGCCACGATCAGGAACTGGGGCATCAGGGAAACCGCAGTGATGTAGAGAGCACCGAACAAGGTCAAGCGCGTCATGACCTTGTCGACGTAGCGAGCGGTCTGCTCACCGGGACGGATACCCGGCAGGAAGGCCCCCGACTTCTTGAGATTGTCGGCGACATCCTTGGGGTTGAAGACCAGCGCTGTGTAAAAGAAGCAGAAGAATACCACCGCCGCCGCGAAAAGCAAGATGTAAAGCGGCTGACCAGGACCCAGGGCCTGGGATGCCCGCTGCAGCCACTCCATGCCGTCCCCGGCACCGATCCACTGCCCCAGCGATGCCGGGAACAGCAGGATGCTCGAGGCAAAGATCGCCGGAATCACGCCCGCCATGTTCACCTTCAGCGGCAGGTAGCTGCTCTGGCCGGCATACATCTTGTTACCGACCTGACGACGCGGATAGTTCACCGTAAGGCGGCGCTGGCCACGCTCGATGAATACCACGAAGGCCACGGTGGCGATGCCCAGCGCGGACAGGGCCAACAGCGGCAGCACGTTCCAGGCGCCCTCGTTGCGGGCCAGCTCGAAAGCTTGCCCCACGGCACCCGGCAACCCAGCGACGATCCCCGAGAAAATCAGCAGCGAAATGCCGTTGCCGATACCCTTCTCGGTGATCTGCTCGCCCAGCCACATCAGGAACACCGCCCCGCAGACGAAGGTCACGATGGCGGTGAAATAGAAGCTGAAATCGGCCGTATAGGCGATCCCTTGACTCGCCAGGCCGACGGACATGCCGGTGGCCTGGATGAGCGCCAGGAGCACGGTGCCATAGCGCGTGTACTGGCTGATCTTGCGACGCCCGGCCTCGCCTTCCTTCTTCAACTGCTCGAGCTGGGGCGAGACGGCGGTCAGCAGCTGCATGATGATCGACGCCGAGATGTAGGGCATGATGCCCAGGGCGAGGATACTCATGCGCTCCAGGGCACCGCCCGAGAACATGTTGAACATGCCCAGGATGGTGCCCTGCTGCTCCCTGAACAAGGCAGCAAGCTGGTCAGGATTGATACCGGGAACGGGGATGTGGGCACCGATACGGTAGACCACGATGGCGAGGAGCACGAAGCGCAGACGCGCCCATAGTTCACTCAGACCGCTGCCCATCGCCGGCATGTTTCCTGACTTGGCCATTTAGTCCTCTACCTTGCCGCCAGCAGCTTCGATCGCGGCACGGGCACCCTTGGTGACCTTGAGGCCGCGGACGGTAACCGCTTGGTTCAGTTCGCCGGAAAGGATCACCTTGGCATACCGTGTGGCATCCTTGAGCACGTTGGCTTGCTTGAGGGTTTCCAGGGTGACCTCGCCACCTTCGACCCGGGCCAGTTCGGCCAGGCGGACTTCCTCGGAAGCCAGGGCCTTGGCAGAGGTGAAACCGAACTTCGGCAGACGACGCTGCAGCGGCATCTGACCGCCCTCGAAGCCGGGCTTCACGCTACCGCCACTACGCGACTTGAGACCCTTGTGGCCACGGCCACCGGTCTTGCCCAGACCGGAGCCCATGCCACGGCCGACGCGCTTCTCGGCGTGCTTGGAGCCCGGTGCCGGGCTCAGGCTATTGAGTTTCATGGATTACTCTCCCTCAACACGCACAAGGTAATTCACCTTGTGGATCATGCCGCGCACGGCAGGGGTGTCTTCCAGTTCGACCGTGTGACCGATACGACGCAGGCCGAGGCCATTCATGGTGGCCTTGTGCTTGGCCAGCACGCCGATGGTACTGCGGGTCTGGGTAACCTTGATCGTTGCTGACATGGTGTTTACCCCGTGATCGCTTCGACTGACAGACCGCGCTTGGCAGCCACGTCTTCCGGCGACCGCTGAGCGGTCAGGCCATTGACAGTCGCCCGTACCACGTTCACCGGATTGGTGGAGCCGTAGCACTTGGCCAGAACGTCGTGGACACCGGCCAGCTCGAGCACGGAGCGCATGGCACCGCCAGCGATGATCCCGGTACCTTCGGAAGCCGGCTGCATGTACACCTTGGAGGCGCCGTGACGGGCCTTGACGGAATACTGCAGGGTATTGCCGGAAAGGTTGACCTTGACCATGTTGCGGCGCGCCTGGTCCATGGCCTTCTGGATGGCCACCGGGACCTCACGAGCCTTGCCGCGACCGAAGCCGACACGACCGTTACCGTCGCCCACGACGGTCAAGGCGGTGAAGCCGAAGATTCGCCCCCCCTTGACCACCTTGGCGACACGGTTGACCTGCACGAGCTTTTCCTGCAGATCGCCGTTTTGCTGTTCGTTCTTCGCCATCGTAAAACCCTTTAGAATTCCAGGCCGCCTTCACGAGCGGCGTCGGCCAGGGCCTTGACGCGGCCGTGGTACTTGAAACCGGCGCGATCGAAAGCCACTTGGGTGATGCCAGCCTGCTTGGCGCGCTCGGCAATCATTTCGCCGACCTTGCTGGCAGCGTCGACATTGCCGGTCGCTCCCTCGCGCAGGGCCTTGTCCAGCGTGGACGCACTGGCCAGGACCTTGCCACCATCCGGCGAGATGATCTGCGCATAGATGTGGCGCGGGGTACGATTGACGCACAGGCGATGCACGCCCAGCTCGCGGATCTTGGCACGAGCGCGGCGGGCACGACGGAGACGAGATTCTTTCTTCGCGTTCATAACCCTGCCTTACTTCTTCTTGGCTTCTTTGCGACGGATCTGCTCGTCACCATACCGAATCCCCTTGCCCTTGTAGGGCTCGGGCGGACGGAAGGCACGGATTTCCGCAGCGACCTGGCCGAGCTTCTGCTTGTCCGCGCTTTTCAGCACGATCGTGGTGTTCTTCGGCGTTTCCGCCGTGACACCCTCGGGCAGTTCATAGTCGACCGGGTGGGAGAAGCCCAGTGTCAGGTTGAGCGTCTGGCCCTTGGCTTGGGCACGATAACCGACGCCGTTGATTTCGAGGGTCCGGGTGAAGCCCTCGGACACACCGGTGACCAGGTTCTGAACCAGGGCACGGGTAGTGCCGACCATTGCCCAGCTCTTGGCGGACTCGCTCGGCTTGAAAGACAGCTGACCGTCTTCCTGGCCGATCGCCACGTCGGGGTGCACGGCCATGGACAGCGTGCCCTGGCCGCCCTTCACGGACAGCTGATCGCCATCGAGCTTGATCTCGACGCCGCTGGGCAGTTTAACCGGATATTTGGCTACGCGGGACATTCCAAACTCCTAGAATACGGTGCAGATGACTTCACCACCGACACCAGCCTGGCGAGCCGCACGGTCTGTCATCACCCCTTGAGAGGTGGTGACGATCGCGATACCCAGGCCATCGGCAACCTTGGGCAGAGATTCCTTGCCCTTGTAGTTGCGCAGGGACGGCTTGGAGACCCGCTGCAGATGCTCGATGACCGGCTTGCCTTCGAAGTACTTGAGGGTCACGTTCAGCTCGGGCTTGGCCGAGTCGCTGACGTCATAGTCAGTGACGTACCCTTCTTCCTTCAGCACGCGGGCCACCTCGACCTTGAGCTTGGAAGACGGCATGGAAACCGTCTCCTTGGTGGCCATCTGCGCATTGCGGATACGGGTAAACATATCCGCCAGAGTGTCTTGCATGCTCATTTACGTTGCGCTCCTGATGATTCTACGTGGCGTTACCAGCTGGACTTCTTGAGCCCGGGCACGTCGCCACGCATGGCGGCTTCACGCAGCTTGTTACGGCCGAGGCCGAACTTGTTGTAGTAGCCGTGCGGACGGCCGGTGACGCGACAGCGGTTGCGCTTGCGCACCGGGCTGGAGTCACGCGGCAGCTGCTGCAACTTGAGCTGTGCATCGAAGCGCTCTTCGTCAGAAGCGTTCACGTCCTGGATAATCGCCTTGAGCTCGGCGCGCTTGGCGGAGTACTTCTCCACCAGCTTGGCGCGCTTCGCCTCACGCTCTACCATGCTTTTCTTTGCCATGATCCCACCCTTATCTCTTGAACGGGAAGTTCAGCGCGCCAAGCAGCGCACGACCTTCTTCATCGGTGTTGGCGGTGGTGGTAATGGTGACATCCAGACCACGGATCCGATCGATCTTATCATATTCGATCTCCGGGAAGATGATCTGTTCACGCACCCCCATGGAGTAGTTGCCACGACCGTCGAAGGACTTCGGGTTGAGACCACGGAAGTCACGAACGCGGGGGATCGCGATATTCACCAGGCGATCGAGGAAGTCCCACATACGCTCACGGCGCAGGGTCACCTTGATCCCGATCGGCCAGCCTTCACGCACCTTGAAGCCCGCGATGGACTTGCGTGCCTTGGTTACCAGCGGCTTCTGACCGGACAGCTTCTCCAGGTCGCCGATGGCGTTGTCGATCAGCTTCTTATCGCTGATCGCGTCGCCGATGCCCATGTTCAGAGTCACCTTGGTGATCCGGGGCACCTGCATCACGTTGGCGTAGCTGAACTGCTCTTGCAGCTGAGCCGCCACCTCGTTTTGATAACGTTCTTTCAAGTTCGCCATTTTGCTACCCGACTCGCGTTAAGCGTCGATCTGCGCTTGCGTCGACTTGTAGATACGTACCTTGGTACCGTCTTCCTGAACCTGGAAGCCGACGCGATCCGCTTTACCGGTCTCCTGGTTGAAGATGGCAACGTTGGACGCGTGAATCGGAGCCTCGCGCTCGACGATACCGCCCTGATTACCCGCCATGGGATTGGGCTTGGTGTGACGTTTGATCATGTTCACACCGGACACGACATAGCGTTCGTCCTGGAGGACGCGCTTGACCGTGCCACGCTTGCCCTTGTCCTTGCCGGCGATGACGATCACTTCGTCGTCACGTTTGATCTTTTGCATATCCGCCTCGCTCCTTACAGCACTTCAGGCGCCAAGGAAATGATCTTCATGAACTTCTCGTTACGAAGCTCACGGGTCACCGGCCCAAAGATCCGGGTACCGACCGGCTGTTCGTTGATGTTGTTCAACAAAACGGCCGCATTTCCATCGAAGCGAATCAGCGAGCCGTCGTTACGACGGACGCCACTACGGGTGCGGACCACCACCGCCTTGAGGACCTGGCCTTTCTTGACCCGGCCACGCGGAATGGCTTCCTTCACCGTGACTTTGATGATATCGCCGACGCGGGCATAACGGCGGTGCGAACCACCGAGCACCTTGATGCACTGCACCCGGCGCGCCCCGCTGTTGTCGGCGACATCCAGCATTGTCTGAGTCTGAATCATCGGTTTTCTCCAAACCTAATCTGACTGCGCAGGCTTGACTGGCGTTAGCCGATCAACCCTTGGCCTGTTCGACGACTTCGACCAGCGTCCAAGCCTTGTTCTTGGACAGCGGACGGCACTCCTCGATGGACACCGTGTCACCGGCCTTGGCCTGGTTGGTCGCGTCGTGGGCGTGCAGCTTGGTGGAGCGCTTGACGTACTTGCCATAGATCGGGTGGCGCTCACGACGCTCGATCATGACGACGATGGACTTGTCCATCTTGTCGCTCACCACCTTGCCGGTGAGCGTACGGGCTTTCTTTGCTTCGGCCATCTCAGACACCTGCCTTCTCGTTGAGCACAGTCTTCACACGGGCAATATCCCGACGAACCTGCTTGAGCAGATGAGTCTGGCTCAACTGGCCGGTGGCCTTCTGCATGCGCAGGTTGAACTGCTCACGGAGGAGTTCGAAGAGCTGCTCCTGGAGCTGTTCTGCTGACTTCTCGCGAATTTCCTGGGCTTTCATCACATCACCGTCCGTTTCACAAAGGTGGTGGAGACCGGGAACTTCTGTGCGGCCAGGCCGAATGCCTCGCGAGCCAGCTCCTCGGATACGCCTTCGATCTCGTACAGGACACGGCCGGGCTGAATCTGTGCGACCCAGTACTCGACGGAGCCCTTGCCCTTACCCATGCGGACTTCCAACGGCTTCTTGGAAATCGGCTTGTCGGGGAAGACCCGGATCCAGATCTTGCCGCCACGCTTGACGTGACGCGTGATCGCACGACGACCAGCTTCGATCTGACGGGCGGTGACACGACCCCGGCCAGTGGCCTTGAGGCCATACTCGCCGAAGCTTACCTTGTTGCCGCGATGCGCGAGGCCGCGATTACGACCTTTCTGCACCTTGCGGAACTTGAGACGCTTGGGTTGTAACATCGATTCGCTCTCCCCTTACCTGGAACCTTTCTTCTTGGAGGGCGCGCCTTGGGACTGCTTGGCCTTGGCGCGGACCTCCTCGATGCCCCCGAGGATTTCACCCTTGAAGATCCAGACCTTGACACCAATGATGCCGTAGGTGGTCTTAGCTTCGTAGGTGGCGAAGTCGATGTCCGCACGCAGGGTATGCAGCGGCACACGACCCTCGCGGTACCACTCGGTACGGGCGATTTCCGCGCCGCCGAGACGGCCGGAGAGCTGCACCTTGATACCGCCGGCGCCCAGGCGCATGGCATTCTGGACGGAACGCTTCATCGCGCGACGGAACATCACACGACGCTCGAGCTGGCCGGCGATATTCTGTGCCACGAGCTTGGCGTCGAGTTCCGGCTTGCGGACTTCCTCGATGTTGACGTGCACCGGCACGCCCATCATCTGAGCAAGGTCACGACGAAGCTTGTCGACATCCTCGCCCTTCTTGCCGATCACGATACCCGGACGCGCGGTATGGATGGTGATACGGGCGTTATTGGCCGGACGCTCGATGATGATGTTGCTCACCGAGGCATTCTTCAGCCGTTCCTCGAGGAAGCGACGCACTTCGAGGTCGTTGTTCAGCTTGTCGGCATAGGCGCCGCGCTCGGCATACCAGACCGAGGTATGGTCCTTGACGATACCCAGGCGAATGCCTGTCGGATTGACTTTCTGACCCATCTGGTCGACTCCTACTTCTCGGCTACCTTGACGGTGATGTGGCAGGTGCGCTTCAGGATACGGTCCGCACGGCCCTTGGCCCGCGGCCGGATGCGCTTGAGCGTCATGCCCTCATCGACGCAGATGGTCGAGACACGCAGCTCGTCGATATCCATGCCGTTGTTTTCTTCCGCATTCGCGATGGCGGACTGCAGCACCTTCTTGACCAGCTTTGAGGCCTTCTTCGGGGAGAAGGTCAGCAGGTCGAGCGCCTCGGCGACCGGCTTATCGCGCACCTGGTCAGCCACCAAACGGGCCTTCTGGGCGGATAAACGAGCGCCACGCAGCTTTGCTGTGACTTCCATCTCTAATCCTCTCTCGGCTTACCGTTTGGCTTTCTTGTCCGCCGCATGACCGCGATACGTGCGGGTGGCAGCGAATTCGCCCAGCTTGTGGCCAACCATTTCCTCGGAGACATGCACCGGGACGTGTTGGCGACCGTTATGGACTGCAATGGTGAGCCCGACCATGTTGGGCAGGATCATCGAACGACGCGACCAGGTCTTGATCGGTTTGCGGTCGTTCTTTTCCACTGCAACCTCAACCTTCTTCAACAGGTGAAGGTCAATAAAAGGACCTTTCTTCAGTGAACGTGGCACAGCCGTTACCTCTTGATGTCTTGGCGTTGGATCTTACTTCCGGGCCTTGCGGCGACGGACGATCAGCTTGTCGGTGCGCTTGTTCTTGCGGGTCTTGTGGCCCTTGGTGGGGATACCCCACGGAGACACCGGATGACGACCACCGCTGGAGCGGCCTTCACCACCACCATGGGGGTGATCCACCGGGTTCATGGCCACACCGCGAACAGACGGGCGCACACCTCTCCAGCGCTTCGCACCGGCCTTGCCAAGCTGACGCAGGCTGTGCTCGGTGTTGCTCACTTCACCCAGGGTCGCACGGCACTCGGCCAGCACCTTGCGCATCTCGCCGGAGCGCAGACGCAGGGTGGCGTAGTTGCCTTCACGGGCGACCAGCTGCGCACTGGTACCGGCACTGCGCGCGATCTGAGCACCCTTGCCGGGCTTGAGCTCGATGCAATGCACGGTGGAACCCAGCGGGATGTTGCGCAGCGGCAGGGCGTTGCCCTTCTTGATCGGCGCGTTGACGCCGGACTCGAGACGGTCGCCGGCACTCACGCCGCGCGGGGCGATGATGTAACGACGCTCGCCGTCCAGGTACTTGAGCAGCGCGATATGAGCACTGCGATTCGGATCGTGTTCCAGACGCTCGACGATGGCCGGAACGCCATCCTTGGTGCGCTTGAAATCGATGATCCGATAATGCTGACGGTGCCCACCGCCCACGTGGCGGGTGGTGATACGACCGTTGTTGTTACGCCCACCGGACTTGGACTGTTTCTCGAGCAGCGGCGCGTAGGCGCGGCCCTTGTACAGTTCCTCGCCGACGATCTTGACGACGTGGCGACGACCGGCGGATGTGGGTTTAGTCTTGACGATTGCCATGATCCGTACTCCTGCCCTTATTCGGCGCCAGAGAAGTCTTCAAGCGTTTCGCCGGCGGCCAGTGTCACGTACGCCTTGCGATAACCCTTGCGCTGACCGAGACCGTTCGCGCTGCGCTTGGTCTTGCCCTTGATGTTCAGCACCTGAACGCGGTCAACCTTCTTGCCGAACAGTTCCTGTACGGCGACCTTGATCTCGGGCTTGGTCGCGTCGTCCGCCACCTTGAACACGTACTGGTTGCGCTCGGCGGCCATGGCGGCCTTCTCGGTCACGTGCGGACCCAGCAGCACCTTGAATACACGTTCCTGGTTCATGCCAGCTTCTCCTCGAATTTGCGCAGAGCGGAGACGGTGGCCAGTACCTTGTCGAAGGCGACCAGGCTCACCGGGTCGGCGGCGGCGACGTCCACCACATCCACGTTGGGGATGTTGCGGGCGGCGAGGTAGAGGTTCTCGTCAACCTCTTCGGTGACGATCAGCACCTTCTCCAGACCCAGCTCACCGAGCTTGGCGACCAGCTGCTTGGTCTTGGGGCTCTCGACGCCGAAGGCATCGACGGCCACCAGGCGCTCCTGACGAACCAGCTCGGACAGGATCGAACGCATGGCCGCACGATACATCTTGCGATTGACCTTCTGAGCGTGGTCCTGCGGACGGGCCGCAAAGGTCACGCCACCGGCACGCCAGATCGGCGAGCGAATGGTGCCGGCACGGGCACGACCGGTGCCCTTCTGGCGCCACGGCTTCTTGCCGCCGCCACGCACATCGGAGCGGTTCTTCTGGGCGCGAGTGCCCTGGCGACCACCGGCCAGATAGGCGGTGACAACCTGATGCACGAGCGCTTCGTTGAATTCTTTGGCGAAGGTAGCGTCGGACACTTCGACGGTGCCGGCACCGGCGCCTGCAAGATTCAGATTCATCGGTTAACTCCCCTCAGCCTGCTTTGACGGTGCTGCGCACGATGACATCGCTGCCGGTGGCACCGGGTACGGCACCCTTGATCAGCAGCAGATTGCGCTCGGCATCGACACGGACGACTTCCAGGGTCTGAACGGTGCAGCGGGCGTTGCCCATCTGACCGGCCATCTTCTTGCCCTTGAATACGCGACCCGGGGTCTGGCACATGCCGATGGAACCCGGTGCACGGTGGGCCAGGGAGTTACCGTGGCTATTGTCCTGGGTACGGAAATTCCAGCGCTTCACGGCGCCTTGATAACCCTTACCCTTGGAGGTACCGGTCACGTCGACACGTTGACCAGCTTCGAAGAGGGATACGGTGAGCTCGCCGCCCACTTCCGGAGCCTCGGCGCCTTCGTCCAGGCGGAACTCCATCAGCGAACGACCGGCCTCGACACCTGCCTTGGCGAATTCCCCAGCCTGGGCTTTCGACAGATGCTTGGCCTTGCGGGAGCCGGTTGTCACCTGAACCGCAGCGTAACCGTCGGAGTCGACGGACTTCACACGCGTCACGCGGTTGGGCTCAACCTCGATAACGGTCACGGGCACGGAGGCACCGTCCTCGGTAAAGACACGGGTCATCCCGGCCTTTTTACCGACCAAACCGATAGTCATGCTTAGTCTCCTTTAGTGTACGGGGCTATCACCCGCTATGGCTGCCCTTTCCAGAGCATTCCACTAGCACGTTGTGTGACGCCATCCCGGCGTGGCGGCTGCTGGACCTCGATGATTCGTGTGAGGAACGCTGGGCCGCGAGTGTCTAGTGTGGTATCAGTCGAGCTTGATCTGCACGTCCACGCCAGCGGCGAGGTCGAGCTTCATCAGGGCGTCAACGGTTTTCTCGGTGGGCTCGACGATATCGAGCACCCGCTTGTGCGTACGAATCTCGTACTGGTCACGAGCATCCTTGTTCACGTGCGGCGAGATCAGCACGGTATAGCGCTCGCGATTGGTCGGCAGAGGGATCGGACCCCGGACCTGGGCGCCGGTACGCTTGGCGGTATCCACGATCTCCGCAGCGGACTGGTCGATCAGGCGATGGTCGAAAGCCTTCAACCGAATGCGAATCTTCTGGTTCTGCATTTGCCCTAAACTCCAATGGATCTTGACGGCGCGAGCCGTCAACCCACGCATTCAAAGGATGCGCATTATAGGCGCACCAAAAACGAGAGTCAAACCCTCATCACGGTGCGCAGAAAGGGGCCCCTTCCGGAGCCCCCTTCGATCGAGCGAGAAGCGTAGCGCTTACTCGATGATCTTGGCCACGACACCGGCGCCGACGGTACGACCGCCTTCGCGAACGGCGAAGCGCAGGCCGTCATCCATGGCGACCGGAGCGATCAGGCTGACGACCATCTTGACGTTGTCGCCCGGCATGACCATCTCGACGCCTTCCGGCAGTTCACAGGTACCGGTGATGTCGGTGGTACGGAAGTAGAACTGCGGACGATAGCCCTTGAAGAACGGCGTGTGACGACCACCCTCGTCCTTGGACAGAACGTAGACCTCGGCCTCGAACTTGGTGTGCGGCGTAATGGTGCCCGGCTTGGCCAGGACCTGGCCACGCTCGACGTCGTCACGCTTGGTGCCACGCAGCAGGGCGCCGATGTTCTCGCCGGCACGACCTTCGTCGAGCAGCTTGCGGAACATCTCGACACCGGTAACGGTGGTCTTGGCGGTATCACGGATACCGACGATCTCGACTTCCTCGCCAGCCTTGACGACACCGCGCTCGACACGACCGGTGACCACGGTACCGCGACCAGAGATGGAGAAGACGTCCTCGATCGGCATCAGGAACGGCTGATCGATGGCACGCTCCGGCTCCGGGATGTAGGCGTCCAGAGCCTTGATCAGGTTGGCAACGGCGGTGGTACCCATGCCGTTGTCATCCTTGCCTTCCAGCGCCATCAGGGCGGAACCGGTGATGATCGGGCAGTCGTCGCCCGGGAAGTCGTACTCGTTGAGGAGTTCGCGGACTTCCATTTCGACCAGCTCGAGCAGCTCTTCGTCGTCGACCATGTCGGCCTTGTTCAGGAACACGACGATGGTCGGCACGCCGACCTGGCGAGACAGCAGGATGTGCTCGCGAGTCTGCGGCATGGGGCCGTCGGCGGCAGAACAGACCAGGATAGCACCGTCCATCTGGGCGGCACCGGTGATCATGTTCTTGACGTAGTCGGCGTGCCCCGGGCAGTCGACGTGAGCGTAGTGACGCTCTTCGGACTGATACTCGACGTGAGCGGTGGCGATGGTAATACCGCGCTCGCGCTCTTCCGGTGCGTTGTCGATGGAGTCGAACGCACGGGCATCACCGCCGAAGACTTCCGCGGACACACGAGTCAGGGCCGCAGTCAGCGTGGTCTTGCCATGGTCGACGTGACCGATGGTGCCGACGTTGACGTGCGTTTTGGAACGTTCGAATTTTTCCTTAGCCACTGCTATGACCTCTTTACGTTAGCTAACGGTTAACCGTTCTGATTGATGACGGCTTCAACGACGCTGGACGGCGCCTCTTCGTAATCCGCAAACTCCATGGTGTAGCTTGCGCGGCCCTGGCTTTGAGAACGCAGGTCTGTTGCGTAACCGAACATCTCAGCCAGCGGAACGGTGGCGCGGATGACCTTCCCGGCGGGCGTGTCATCCATCCCCTGAACCAGGCCTCGGCGGCGGTTCAGGTCACCCATGACATCCCCCATGAACTCCTCGGGTGTCACGACTTCGACCTTCATCACCGGCTCGAGCAACACGGCCTTGGCCTTGGGTGCGCCTTCCTTGATCGCCATGGAAGAGGCGACCTTGAACGCGGTCTCGTTCGAGTCCACGTCATGGTAGGAACCGTCGAACAGCGTAACCTTGACGTCAATCATCGGGTAGCCCGCGATGACACCGTTCTGGAGCTGCTCATAGGCTCCCTTCTCGACAGCGGGCACGTATTCCTTCGGAACCACGCCGCCGACGATTTCAGAAGCGAACTTGAAGTGCATGTCTTCGTCGTCGCCCTTGTCCTCGGCCGTCAACGGCTCGATGCGCAGGTGCACATGACCATACTGACCGCGGCCACCGGACTGACGGACGAACTTGCCTTCCTGCTCGACGCTGTGGCGAATGGTCTCGCGGTACGCCACCTGCGGCTTGCCGATATTGGCATCGACCTTGAACTCGCGACGCAGGCGATCGACGATGATGTCGAGGTGCAGCTCGCCCATGCCGGAGATGATGGTCTGGCCCGTCTCTTCGTCGGTCTTGACCTGGAAGGACGGATCTTCCTGAGCCAGCTTGCCCAGCGCCGTGCCCATCTTTTCCTGGTCAGGCTTGGACTTCGGCTCGACCGCCACGGAAATCACCGGATCCGGGAATTCCATGCGCTCCAGAACGATCTTGTCGGTCAGGTCACACAGGGTGTCGCCGGTGGTGACATCCTTCAGGCCGATGCAGGCGGCGATATCGCCGGCCAGCACTTCCTTGATCTCCTCGCGGGAGTTGGAGTGCATCTGGACGATACGGCCGACACGCTCCTTCTTCTCCTTGACGGAGTTGTAGACGCTGTCGCCCGACTTCAACACGCCGGAGTAGACGCGAATGAAGGTCAGGGTACCGACGAAGGGGTCAGTGGCGATCTTGAAGGCCAGGGCGGCAAAGGGCGCACTGTCGTCGGCCTCACGGGTCGCGACGGTACCGTCCTTGTCGTCCAGCTCACCTTCGATGGCCTTGACCTCGGTGGGCGACGGCATGTACTCGATCACGCCATCCAGCACCGCCTGCACGCCCTTGTTCTTGAACGCGGAGCCACAGGTGACCAGCACGATCTCGTTATCGAGAGTGCGGCGACGCAGACCAGCCTTGATGTCTTCCTCGGACAGATCCCCTTCTTCGAGATACTTGTCCATCAGCTCTTCGGACGCCTCGGCGGCAGACTCGACCATCTGCTCGCGATACTTCTGAGCGGTCTCTGCCAGGTCGGCCGGAATATCGACCAACTCGTAGTTCATCCCGAAGTTGCCTTCATCCCACTGGATGGCCTTCATGCGGATGAGATCGATGACGCCCTTGAACTCGTCTTCAGCGCCCCAGTTGAGCTGGATCGGCACGACATTGGCGCCCAGCTTGCTCTTGAGCTGGTCGAGCACCATGAAGTAGTCGGCACCGGCGCGGTCCATCTTGTTGACGAACACCATGCGCGGCACTTCGTACTTGTTGGCCTGACGCCAGACGGTCTCGGTCTGGGGCTGCACGCCGGAGCTGCCGCACAGCACCACCACCGCGCCGTCGAGCACGCGCAGGGAACGCTCCACCTCGATGGTGAAATCGACGTGTCCCGGGGTATCGATGATGTTGATGCGGTGCTCATCGAACTGCTTGTCCATGCCCTGCCAAAAGCAGGTGGTCGCCGCGGAGGTGATGGTGATACCACGCTCCTGCTCCTGCTGCATCCAGTCCATGGTGGCGGCACCATCATGGACTTCGCCGACCTTGTGAGAAAGGCCGGTATAGAACAGGATACGCTCGGTAGTAGTCGTCTTACCGGCGTCGACGTGGGCTACGATACCGATATTGCGGTAACGCTTGAGCGGAGTCTTGCGAGCCACGATGTAACTCCCGTTGGTTGGCGATGCGGTTTAGAAGCGCTGAACTTAGAACCGATAGTGAGAGAAGGCCTTGTTGGCCTCTGCCATACGATGCACGTCCTCACGCTTCTTGACGGCCGAACCCTTGCCTTCGGCGGCATCCAGCATCTCGCCAGCCAGACGCTGCACCATGGTCTTCTCGCCGCGGCGACGAGCGGCATCCACCATCCAGCGCATGGCCAGCGCCTGACGGCGGGACGGGCGCACTTCGACCGGCACCTGATAGGTCGCCCCGCCGACACGACGAGACTTGACCTCGACCATGGGCTGAATGGTTTCCAGCGCCTTGTCGAAGATCTCCAGCGGCTCTTCCTTGCTACGCTCGGCAACCCTGTCCAGCGCACCATAGACGATACGCTCAGCTACGGACTTCTTGCCGCTGATCATCAGGTGGTTCATGAACTTCGCCAGGCGCTCGGATCCGAACTTCGGATCCGGCAGAATCTCGCGCTTGGCCGCAACTCTTCTTCTAGGCATGATAAGCCCTCGTTCGAAGGGTCCTTCAGGTAAACCCGAGACGACGCAATGGCGCTCGACCTTACTCTTATCAGACCGTGACTATGAAACTTTCGGTGGCCGTAGCCGCTGCGTCGAACGCCTCGATCAGGCCTTCGGACGCTTGGTGCCGTACTTGGAACGGCCCTGCTTACGATTCTGAACGCCGGAGGTATCCAGAGCACCGCGCACGGTGTGATAACGGACACCCGGAAGGTCCTTGACCCGGCCGCCACGAATCAGGACCACGGAGTGCTCCTGAAGGTTGTGGCCTTCACCACCGATGTAGGAAGCCACCTCATAGCCGTTGGTCAGGCGCACACGGCAGACCTTACGCAGGGCCGAGTTCGGCTTCTTCGGTGTGGTGGTATAAACGCGGGTGCAGACGCCGCGCTTCTGCGGGCAAGCCTGCAGCGCCGGCACGTCGCTCTTGGCGGCCTGGCGCTTGCGCGGCTTGCGCACGAGCTGATTGATCGTTGCCATTTATTGCTCCAAATGGGTTGCCTTGGCGGAAGCGAGTAGCCGTTCGCTTCCTGTCTTGCGCGCTTTACCAATGGTGCGAGCGCACCCGCCCCACTGTTAAAGGCTGCGCATTCTAATGGCTGAAACGGCTGCCCGTCAAGCGTGGCGCCCGTCACACGGGCGCCACGCCGATGGTGGCCGCATCAGATATCGTCGTCGTCCGAGTCCAGCGCCGTGAGCTGTGCCCCCAGCTCCTGTTCGACGTCCTGGGCAGACGGGTGGAGCAGTCGCTCCGCATCTTCCCGCTTGCGGCGCCGCTCCGCGTGGTGCGTCAAGCCGGTACCGGCCGGAATCAGACGCCCCACCACGACGTTCTCCTTCAGGCCGCGCAGATAATCGCGCTTGCCGGTGACCGCCGCTTCGGTCAACACCCGCGTGGTCTCCTGGAAGGAAGCCGCGGAGATGAACGACTCGGTCGCCAGGCTGGCCTTGGTGATACCCAGCAGCAGGCGCTGGTACTTGGCCGGGAACTTGTCCTCTTTCGCCAGGCGGGCGTTCTCTTCGAGCACGCGCACCAGTTCGACCTGGTCGCCCGGAATGAAGTCGGAGTCGCCGGCGTCGGTGACCTCCACCTTGCGCAGCATCTGACGCACGATCACCTCGATGTGCTTGTCATTGATGCCCACGCCCTGGAGGCGGTAGACATCCTGCACCTCGGCGACGATGTACTTGGCCAGCTCGGCGATGCCCAGCAAGCGCAGGATATCGTGCGGATTGCTCGGCCCATCCGAGATGACCTCGCCTTTCTCGACGGTTTCGCCTTCGAAGACCGCGATCTGACGCCATTTCGGGATCAGCATCTCGAACGGCTCGCCATCCTCGGGGGTAATCGTCAGGCGACGCTTGCCCTTGGTCTCCTTGCCGAAGCTGATGGCACCGCTGACCTCGGCGAGGATCGCCGGTTCCTTGGGCTTGCGCGCTTCGAACAGGTCGGCAACGCGCGGCAGACCACCCGTGATGTCCTTGTTGCCGGTGGCTTCGACCGGGATCCGGGCGACGACCTCACCGACACCGATGCGCGAGCCGTTGTCCACGGTCACCACCGCCTTGCCGGGCAGCAGGTATTGCACCGGGGTGTCGGAACCCGTCACCGTCACCGGCTTGCCGGCTTCATCGGCGAGCAGGATCATCGGGCGCTTGTCGCGGCCGGCCATCGGGCGTGCCGCCGACTCGATCACTTCGATGGACGACAGGCCGGTCATCTCGTCCACGCTGCGGTGGATGGTGACGCCCTCATCCATATCGGCGTACTGCACCTGACCTTCGGCCTCGGCGACGATCGGGTGGGTGTGCGGATCCCACTTGGCCACGGCCTGGCCAGCCTCGACCTCATCACCATCCTTGACCGACAGTTCGGCACCGTAGGGCAGCTTGTAGTACTCGCGCTCACGACCATGTCCATCAGCGACGGCCAGGGCACTGGAGCGGGACACCACCACCAGCTTGCCATCGGCGCGCTCGACGTGCTTGATGTTGTGCAGCCGGACCTTGCCGCCGTGCTTGACCTGAACGCTGTCCACGGCGGAAGCACGAGAGGCCGCGCCGCCGATGTGGAAGGTCCGCATGGTCAGCTGGGTACCGGGCTCGCCGATGGACTGGGCGGCGATGACGCCCACGGACTCGCCGACGTTGACCTGATGGCCCCGCGCCAGATCGCGGCCATAGCAGGCCGAGCAGACACCGTGGCTGGTACCACAGGTGATGGTCGAGCGCACCACGATCTCGTCGACACCCATGGTGTCGAGCTCTGCACACCATTTCTCGTCGAGCAGTGTGCCGCGCGGAATCAGGACCTCTTCGGTGTTCGGGTCGACGACATCCTGAGCCACCACACGACCCAGCACGCGCTGCGCCAGGGAAACGATGATATCGCCGCCCTCGATGACCGGGTGCAGGGTCAGGCCATTCTCGGTGTCACAATCCGCCTCGGTGATGACCATGTCCTGCGCCACGTCGACCAGGCGGCGGGTCAGGTAACCGGAGTTGGCGGTCTTGAGTGCCGTATCCGCCAGGCCCTTGCGCGCCCCGTGGGTCGAGATGAAGTACTGCAGAACGTTCAGGCCTTCACGGAAGTTGGCAACGATCGGCGTCTCGATGATCGAACCATCCGGCTTGGCCATCAGGCCACGCATGCCGGCCAGCTGACGGATCTGCGCCGCGCTGCCCCGGGCCCCGGAATCGGCCATGATGAAGACGCTGTTGAAGGAGTCCTGCTCGACCTCATTGCCCTCACGGTCGATCACGCTTTCCTTCGAGATGCCGGTCATCATCGCCTTGGCGACCTGGTCGTTGGCGCGCGCCCAGATATCGATGACCTTGTTGTACTTCTCGCCCGCGGTCACGAGACCGGAGGAGAACTGATCCTCGATTTCCTTGACCTCTTCCTCGGCACCTTCGACGATTTCCGCCTTCGCATCCGGGATGACGAAGTCATTGACGCCGATGGAAGCGCCGGACCAGGTGGCCATGCGGAAGCCGGTATACATCAACTGGTCGGCGAAGATCACCGCGGGCTTGAGACCAGCACGACGATAGACTTCGTTGATCAGCTTGGAGATCGCCTTCTTCTTCATCGGCTGGTCGACCAGCGAGAA
The DNA here is from genome assembly GCF_032334135.1 of Halomonas sp. I1. Taxonomy (NCBI): domain Bacteria; kingdom Pseudomonadati; phylum Pseudomonadota; class Gammaproteobacteria; order Oceanospirillales; family Halomonadaceae; genus Halomonas; species Halomonas sp. I1. Next base: position 12,421 of record NZ_JAVXUS010000006.1, on the reverse strand, counting down.
GGGGGCTCCTTCGGGCAGAATCCGGTACAGCAGTGCGCGACCCACGGTGGTGTCGTAGATCTTGCGACTGTAGGTCTTCTCGGCGCCCTCTTCCTCGATGATGACCTCGTCGAGACGCACCTTGATACGGGCGTGCAGAGAAACGCTCTGGGTGCCGAAAGCGCGCTCGACCTCGTCCAGGCCGGAGAACACCATGCCCTCGCCCTTGTCGTTGATGCGCTCGCGGGTCATGTAGTACAGCCCGAGCACCACGTCCTGGGACGGTACGATGATCGGCTCGCCGTTGGCCGGTGACAGCACATTGTTGGTGGCCATCATCAGGGCACGCGATTCGAGCTGGGCCTCCAGGGTCAGCGGCACGTGAACCGCCATCTGGTCACCGTCGAAATCGGCGTTGTAGGCGGCGCAGACCAACGGGTGAAGCTGGATGGCCTTGCCCTCGATGAGCAGCGGCTCGAAGGCCTGGATGCCCAGGCGGTGAAGCGTCGGTGCCCGGTTGAGCAGCACTGGATGCTCACGGATGACATCGGCCAGGATGTCCCAGACCTCGGGCAGCTCGCGCTCGACCATCTTCTTGGCGGCCTTGATGGTGGACGCCTGGCCGCTGGCCTGCAGCTTGGAATAGATGAACGGCTTGAACAGCTCCAGCGCCATCTTCTTCGGCAGGCCGCACTGGTGCAGACGCAGGGTCGGACCGACAGTGATGACCGAGCGGCCTGAGTAGTCGACACGCTTGCCGAGCAGGTTCTGGCGGAAGCGGCCCTGCTTGCCCTTGATCATGTCGGCCAGGGACTTGAGAGGCCGTTTATTCGACCCTGTAATGGCCCGACCGCGACGACCGTTGTCGAGCAGGGCGTCGACCGCTTCCTGCAGCATGCGTTTCTCGTTGCGCACGATGATGTCCGGCGCATTGAGATCGAGCAGACGCTTGAGGCGGTTGTTACGGTTGATCACGCGACGGTAGAGGTCGTTGAGATCCGAGGTCGCGAAACGACCGCCATCCAGCGGCACCAGCGGACGCAGGTCCGGGGGCAGCACCGGCAGCACTTCCATGATCATCCAGGCCGGATCATTGCCGGAGCCCTGGAAGGCTTCCAGCAGCTTGAGGCGCTTGGACAGCTTCTTGATCTTGGTTTCGGAGTTGGTCTGCGGAATCTCCTCGCGCAGACGTTCGATCTCTTCATCGAGATCGATGTCCTTGAGCATGGCCTGCACCGCCTCGGCGCCCATGCGGGCGTCGAAGTCGTCGCCGAACTCTTCGAGTGCCTCGAAATACTGTTCGTCATTGAGCAGCTGGCCACGCTCGAGCGTGGTCATGCCGGGGTCGACGACCATGAAGCTCTCGAAATAGAGCACACGCTCGATATCGCGCAGGGTCATGTCCAGGAACATGCCGATGCGCGACGGCAGCGACTTGAGGAACCAGATGTGAGCGACCGGGCTGGCCAGCTCGATGTGGCCCATCCGCTCACGACGAACGGCGGCCTTGGTGACCTCGACGCCGCACTTCTCGCAGATGATGCCACGGTGCTTCATGCGCTTGTACTTGCCGCACAGGCACTCGTAATCCTTCACCGGACCGAAGATCTTGGCACAGAACAGGCCATCGCGTTCCGGCTTGAAGGTACGGTAATTGATGGTCTCGGGTTTCTTGACCTCGCCGAAGGACCAGCTGCGAATCATGTCCGGCGACGCCAGGGTAATCTTGATCGCGTCGAACTCGTCGGACTGAGACTGCGATTTGAGGACTTTCACCAAATCTTTCATGGGTCGGCTCCGTTGCGGAGTTGTCATGGGCGGGGGCGCACACGCCCCCGCGGACCGTCATACTGCGAAGCGCCGTTACGGCAGCCTCAGCTCTCCAGTTCGATGTCGATACCCAGCGAGCGGATCTCCTTCACCAGCACGTTGAAGGATTCCGGCATGCCCGCCTGCATGGCATGGTCGCCATCCACGATGCTCTTGTACATCTTGGTGCGGCCCTCCACGTCGTCGGACTTGACGGTGAGCATCTCCTGGAGGGTGTAGGCGGCGCCGTAAGCTTCCAGGGCCCAGACCTCCATCTCTCCGAAACGCTGACCACCGAACTGCGCCTTGCCACCCAGCGGCTGCTGGGTGACCAGCGAGTAAGAACCGGTGGAACGCGCATGCATCTTGTCATCCACCAGGTGGTTGAGCTTGAGCATGTACATGTAGCCCACGGTGACCGGGCGGTCGAAGGCTTCGCCGGTCCGGCCATCGTAGAGTGTCATCTGACCGGACTCGGGCAGACCGCCAAGGTCCAGCAGGTGCTTGATTTCATGCTCGCGGGCGCCATCGAAGACCGGCGTGGCCATCGGCACGCCCGCCTTGAGGTTCTTCGCCAGGGCGATGACTTCGTCATCGGACAGCGAATCCAGCTCTTCGACCCGGGTGCTGCTGGCTGTATTGTAGACCTGCCCCAGGAACTCACGGATCTCGCCGACCTGCTGGTCCCGAGCTTCACGCAGCATCTCCTCGATCCTGACGCCGAGGCCACGGGCCGCCATACCCAGGTGGGTCTCGAGAATCTGCCCGACGTTCATCCGCGATGGCACACCCAACGGGTTGAGGATCAGGTCGATGGACTCGCCATTGTCATCGAAGGGCATGTCCTCAATCGGCATGATCGCCGAGATGACACCCTTGTTGCCGTGGCGGCCGGCCATCTTGTCGCCCGGTTGCATGCGACGCTTCACGGCCAGGTAGACCTTGACGATCTTCAACACGCCGGGGGCCAGGTCGTCGCCCTGGGTGAGCTTGCGCTTCTTGTCCTCGAAACGCTCGTCCATTTCCTTGCGACGATTCTCGAGCTGCTCGTCGGCCTGGGCCAGCAGTTCATTGAGCGACTCGTCCTGCATGCGTAGCTTGAACCACTGCTGGCGCGGCAACTCCTCGAGGTACTCGTCGGAGAGCACGTCGCCCTTCTTGAGCTTGGGCCCACCGTTGACCGCCTGGCCGGACAGGGTCCGCTTGAGGCGTTCGAAGGTGGCGTCCTCGGCGATACGATAGGTTTCCTGAAGATCCTTGCGCACCTCATCGAGCTGCATCTGCTCGATGGACAGTGCCCGGGAATCCTTCTCCACACCATCGCGGGTGAACACCTGGACATCGATGACCGTGCCCTTCATGCCGGTCGGCGCACGCAGAGAGGTGTCCTTCACATCGGACGCCTTCTCGCCGAAGATCGCGCGCAGCAGCTTCTCTTCCGGTGTCAGCTGAGTCTCGCCCTTGGGCGTGACCTTGCCGACCAGGATGTCGCCCGGGCCGACCTCGGCACCAATGTAGACCACACCGGCCTCATCCAGCTTGGACAGCGCCGACTCACCCACGTTGGGGATATCCGAGGAAATCTCTTCGGCACCCAGCTTGGTGTCGCGGGAGACGCAGGTCAGCTCCTGGATATGAATCGACGTGAAACGGTCCTCCTGGACGGCCCGCTCGGAGAGCAGGATGGAGTCCTCGAAGTTGTAACCGTTCCACGGCATGAAGGCGATGCGCATGTTCTGACCCAGCGCCAGGTCGCCCATGTCGACGGACGGGCCGTCGGCCAGGATGTCCCCGCGTGCTACCGCATCGCCCGTACGCACGATCGGACGCTGGTTCTGGCAGGTGTTCTGGTTGGAACGCAGGTACTTGGTCAGGTTATAGATATCGACACCGGCTTCGCCGCCGATGATCTCATCTTCGTTGACCCGCACCACGATACGCTTGGCATCGACCGAGTCGATCACCCCGCCACGACGCGCCACGGCGCAGACGCCGGAGTCGCGCGCCACGAAACGCTCCATGCCGGTCCCCACTAGCGGCTTCTCGGCACGCAGGGTCGGAACGGCCTGACGCTGCATGTTCGCCCCCATCAGGGCGCGGTTGGCGTCATCGTGCTCGAGGAACGGAATCAATGCCGCCGCCACGGACACCACCTGACGCGGCGAGACGTCCATCAGGGTGACCTGCTCGGGGCGCATGAAGGTCGTTTCGCCACGGTGGCGGACCTGCACCAGATCGTCGACCAGGCGGCCGCTCTCGTCCACGGTGGCCGAGGCCTGGGCGATGACGAAGTCGCCCTCCTCGATCGCGGAGAGGTGTACCACATCGTCGGTCACCTGGCTGTCCGTCACCTTGCGATACGGCGTCTCGAGGAAGCCGTAGCTATTGGTGTGACTGTAAGTGGCCAGCGAGTTGATCAGGCCGATGTTCGGACCTTCCGGTGTCTCGATCGGGCACAGGCGGCCATAGTGGGTGGCGTGAACGTCGCGCACCTCGAAGCCGGCCCGCTCGCGGGTCAGGCCACCCGGGCCGAGGGCGGAGACGCGGCGCTTGTGGGTCACCTCGGACAGCGGGTTGTTCTGGTCCATGAACTGCGACAGCTGGGAGGAGCCGAAGAACTCCTTCACCGCCGCGGCCACCGGCTTGGCGTTGATCAGATCCTGCGGCATCAGGCCTTCGCTCTCGGCCATGGAGAGGCGTTCCTTGACGGCACGCTCGACGCGCACCAGGCCGACGCGGAACTGGTTCTCGGCCATCTCGCCGACGCAGCGAATGCGGCGGTTACCCAGGTGGTCGATGTCGTCGACGTCGCCGAAACCGTTACGGATGTTGATCAACTCACCCAGCACATCGAGGATATCCCGCTGATCGAGCACCCCGGATCCCGTGTCGGCATCACGACGCAGGCGGCGGTTGAACTTCATGCGACCGACACCGGACAGGTCATAGCGGTCTTCGGTGAAGAACAGGTTGTTGAACAGCGTCTCGGCGGCCTCCTTGGTGGGCGGCTCACCGGGACGCATCATGCGATAGATCTCGACCAGCGCCTCTAGCTGGGAACCGGTGGTATCCAGCCTGAGCGTATCGGAGATGAACGGGCCGCAATCGAGGTCATTGGTGTAGAGCGTCTCGATCGTGGTGATGCCGGCCTGCCCCAGGCTTTCCAGCAGCTCGGGCGTGATCGCGGTGTTGCAGGGACAGATCAGCTCCCCCGTGTTGGGGTTGACCTGATCCTTCGCCAGGGTTTTGCCGAACAGATAGTCCATCGGCACTTCGAGGCGCTCGAGGCCGCTCTTCTCGAGCTGGCGAATATGCTTCTGGGTAACACGACGCCCTTCTTCGACGATGACATTGCCATCACCGTCCTTGATGTCGAAGGTCGCGGTTTCGCCGCGCAGGCGCGACGGCACCAGGTCCACGGAGAAGCCGGATTTCTCGATGTGGAAGGTGCTGGTCTCGAAGAACTCGTCGAGGATCTCCTCGGCGCTCATGCCCAGCGCGCGCATCAGAACGGTTGCCGGCAGCTTGCGGCGACGATCGATGCGCACGAAGACGTTGTCCTTGGGATCGAACTCGAAGTCCAGCCAGGAACCGCGGTAGGGAATGACCCGGGCGGAATACAGCAGCTTGCCGGAGGAGTGACTCTTGCCCTTGTCATGGTCGAAGAAGACACCCGGACTACGGTGCAGCTGCGAGACGATGACTCGCTCGGTACCATTGACGACGAAGGTACCGTTCTCGGTCATCAGGGGGATCTCCCCCATGTAGACTTCCTGCTCCTTGATGTCCTTGATTGCCTTGTTCGACGAATCCTTGTCGTAGATGATCAGGCGAACCTTGACGCGCAAGGGGGCCGAGTAGGTGACGCCACGCAGTTGACATTCCTTGACGTCGAACGCCGGCGTGCCGAAACGGTAGCTGACGTATTCCAGAGCGGCGTTGCCGGAGAAGCTCTCGATCGGGAAGACGGAGCGGAAAGCGGCATGCAGGCCGACGTCGAGACGTTCTTCGGGTGAGCGGTCCTGCTGGAGAAAGTCGTAATAGGAATCAAGCTGGATGGCCAGCAGGTAAGGCACATCCATCACTTGGGGCAGTTTGCCGAAATCCTTGCGGATGCGTTTTTTCTCAGTGTATGAGTAAGCCATCTGTATTCCCCAGCTTGTTCACCATGGGTGACCGATGCGTGTCGGCGCCACCCGACGGGGTCGGCTCCGTCAGGCGCTGACGGCGAGCCCCCGGAAGAGGCTCGCCATCGGAATTCGGCCAACCGGCGCTCCTAAGGAGCACCGGTTAGCGACAACAGAAAAAGGCCGGCAGCGGGTGTACCGCCACCAGCCGTACAAGCTTACGCCGCGCGTAAAGCCGTAGGCCCAAGGGTTACTTGAGCTCCACGGAAGCGCCGGCTTCTTCCAGCTTGGTCTTGGCTTCTTCGGCATCTTCCTTGGACATGCCTTCCTTCAGGGTCGCCGGCACGCCATCGACGGCGCCCTTGGCTTCCTTCAGGCCAAGGCCGGTGATCTCGCGGACGGCCTTGATGACGTTGACCTTCTTCTCGCCGGCGCCAGTCAGCACCAGGTCGAACTCGGTCTGCTCTTCCTCGGCAGCGGCTTCGCCACCACCCGGGCCGGCCACGACAGCAGCAGCGGCGGACACGCCGAACTTCTCTTCCATCGCTTCGATGAGCTCGGCGACTTCCATCACGGACATGTCGGCGACGGCGTTGATGATGTCTTCTTGGGTCAGTGCCATTTTCACGTTCCTAACTTTGCGGGAGCCTCGATGATTCGACGACTCGGTGATTCAATGTTCGATTCGCATGACGCGCCCGAGCTCTTGGCTCAGGCGGCTTCTTCCTGCTTCTGGTCACGCAGCGCAGCAAGGGTACGAACCAACTTGCCGGCGGACGCTTCCTTCATGACGGACATCAGCTTGGCGATGGCCTCGTCATGGGTCGGCAGGGTTGCCAGGCGATCGAGATCGCTTGCCGGAATGAACTCGCCTTCGTAGGCCAGCGCCTTGACTTCGAAGTTCTTCTCTGACTTGCCGAACTCCTTGAACAAACGAGCGGCGGCGCCCGGATGATCGGTGGAGAAGGCCAGCAGGGTCGGACCCACGAAGCTTTCATTCAGGCACTCCCACTGAGTGCCCTCCAGGGCGCGGCGTGCCAGAGTGTTGCGCACAACACGGATCTGCACGCCATTCTCGCGAGCCTGCTTGCGCAGGTCGGTCATCTTGCCGACCGAGACACCACGAGAATCGGCAACAACGACGGAGAGAGCATCCTTGGCCGCTTCACTGACCTCGGCAACGATCGCTTTCTTGCCTTCAAGTGCTAGTGGCACAGTGATCACTCCTTCGTGCCGGAACCTCACAAGAGCGTTCCGGTGGTTACCATCTCCCTCGCCGCAAGCGACGAGGGTCCTGGGTGATGGTGCTCACCAGCTGACTGGCGGCCACACCATCTGCGCAGGCCTCCATGGAGGATGATTAAGCCGCTTCGTGCAGAAGCGGCACCTGCGGTCTTTGACGGTGCCCCGCCGGCTCTTGTCGAAACAGCACACGGGGACCGCAAAGTTTCTTGCCTGTTACTGCGCCGCGCTTCAGACCAGCGCGGAATGGTCGACGGTCACACCCGGGCCCATGGTGGTGGACAGGGAGACCTTCTTGAAATACACACCCTTGGACGTGCTCGGCTTGAGCTTCTTCAGATCGGCGATCAGTGCTTCCAGGTTGCCCCGGATGGCAGCTGCATCGAAGTCGACCTTGCCCAGCGTGGTGTGGATGATGCCATTCTTGTCGGTACGGAAGCGCACCTGGCCGGCCTTGGCATTCTTGACCGCGGTCGCGACGTCAGGCGTCACAGTGCCGACTTTGGGGTTCGGCATCAGGCCGCGCGGACCGAGGATCTGGCCCAGCTGGCCGACGACACGCATGGCATCCGGCGAGGCGATGACCACGTCGAAATCGAGCTGGCCTTTCTTGACCTGCTCGGCCAGGTCGTCCATGCCGATGATATCGGCACCGGCTTCCTTGGCGGCATCGGCGTTGGCGCCCTGGGTAAAGACGGCAACACGCACGTCCTTGCCAGTACCATTGGGCATGACGGTAGCGCCACGCACGACCTGGTCGGATTTGCGCGGATCGACACCCAGGTTGATGGCAACGTCGACAGATTCCTTGAACTTCACCGTGGACAGTTCGGAAAGCAGCTCGACGGCCTCATCCAGGCTGTACGCCTTGCTCGGGTCGACCTTTTCACGGAACAGCTTTGCACGCTTGGTCAGCTTGGCCATGATCAGAGACCCTCCACGTTCAGGCCCATGCTACGGGCGCTACCAGCGATAGTGCGCACCGCGGCGTCGAGATCGGCGGCCGTCAGATCCGGCTCCTTGGCCTGGGCGATCTCTTCGAGTTGTTCACGGGTCACGGTACCGACCTTGTTCTTGTTCGGCTCACCAGAGCCGGACTTGATACCAGCCGCCTTCTTCAGCAGGACGGCCGCGGGCGGCGTCTTGGTGACGAAGGTGAAACTGCGGTCGGAATACACGGTAATGACGACCGGCGTCGGCAGACCCGGTTCGAGATTCTGCGTTTCGGCGTTGAAGGCCTTGCAGAATTCCATGATATTGACGCCGTGCTGACCCAGCGCGGGACCCACGGGGGGGCTCGGATTGGCCTTACCAGCTGCGACCTGCAGCTTGATGTAAGCCTGTACTTTCTTGGCCATGATAAATCTCCAGATGGGTAGTAACGCCTTGCGGCTCCCCGGATCAAGCGGCCGCCACGGCGACCGCCACGTTCATGCTCGGGTCACTCTTTCTCGACCTGAGCGAATTCCAGCTCGACGGGCGTGGAGCGACCGAAGATGAGCACGCTGACCTGCAGGCGGCTCTTGTCGTAATTGACTTCCTCGACCACACCATTGAAATCGGCGAAAGGCCCATCGATGACACGCACCGACTGCCCCGGCTCGAACATGGTCTTCGGCCGCGGCTGCTCGGTGCCATCCTTGACACGACTCAGGATGGCGTCCGCCTCACGCTGCGTGATGGGTGCTGGCTTTTCCTTGGTACCACCGATGAACCCCATGACACGCGGGGTTTCATTGACCAGATGCCAAGTCTCATCGGCCATTTCCATCTCGACCAGGACGTAGCCGGGATAGAACTTGCGCTCGCTCTTGCGGCGTTTGCCGTCACGCACTTCGACGACTTCTTCGGTCGGCACCAGAATCTCGCCGAAGCGATCTTCCATGCCATACAGCTTCACGCGCTCGTTGAGCGAGCGCATGACATGCTTCTCGAAGCCGGAATAGGCGTGTACGACGTACCAACGCTTGGACATGCGGACTCCTAACCAATGACGCCGGACATCGCCCAGCCAAGAAGCGTGTCGATGAGCCACAGCATCAGCCCCACCACCAGCACGGCGACCAGCACGATGGCGGTCGTCTGGATGGTTTCGGGACGAGTCGGCCAGACAACGCGCTGAATCTCTTTCTTCGCATTGCGGGCCAGCTCGAGCAGCTCGCGCCCCTTCGTGGTGGTCAACGCCACCAGCGCCGCCACCACGCTGAGCGCGACGACACCGAGCACACGATAAAGTAGAGCCATGTCGGCAAAGTATGTATTGCCGACCACGGCCAGAACCAACAGAACAACGACAACCGCCCACTTGAGCCCGTCGTGGCGCGACTCCTGCACCTCGGCGTTATGTTTCATGACCACGAGACTCCTCAGGGGCAGCAATCGAAAACAAGACAGTATACGGGATATTGCCAGCCTGGGGAAGACTGGCAGGCCAGGAGGGACTCGAACCCCCAACCTGCGGTTTTGGAGACCGCTGCTCTGCCAATTGAGCTACTGGCCTGTATGCCTTCAAGGCCCGCCTTTGCAGCGACCCCGAGCGACAGCGGGCGCCATGATAGCGAAAGCCTTCTCGCCTGGCAACCCCTCCCGGCACGCTCACTCCCGAGAGAAAAAGAAAAGGCGAGCGCTCGCTCGCCTTTTCGCAATGGAGCTCATGGACGGATTTGAACCGTCGACCTCACCCTTACCAAGGGTGTGCTCTACCCCTGAGCTACATGAGCACTAACAATCGGCATCAAATGCCAAAAACTGGAGCGGGCAGCGGGGATCGAACCCGCATCATCAGCTTGGAAGGCTGAGGTTCTACCATTGAACTATGCCCGCCTGCCCACTCTTGCGCCATTCTCGCCCGGCGAGCACGGCAGAAACCTGGTGGAGGGAGGAGGATTCGAACCTCCGAAGCTTTCGCGGCAGATTTACAGTCTGCTCCCTTTGGCCACTCGGGAACCCCTCCAACTGGCGGAGCATTTTACAGCTCCAGCTCTCCGTGTCAAGTGATTGTTTTCTCAATCATCCTGACGGGACATCCCTACCCACAGGGGATTGCCGCTCCGGAACGCGACGCATTCTGTCAAAGCAGCATGGAGAATGCAAGGCCGGCGCGAATCTTTTCCAGCGCCACCGGCCGTGGCACCACTGGCGCCCCCGACATTCGCCCGGCACGCTCGGCCGCCGTCAAGGGAAAGCAAGCCTCGAGTCCGCCATAGACCATGTCGGGCCATACGGCATGGGGGGCCTGAATACCTCGGGAGACGACACGGGCATCCCCGCCGGTCACCAGAAGCGGCAATGCGACGCCCTGTCGGTCACACACCTCGCTGTAGATGCGATTCACCGCGCTTACCGCCGCCATGTAGATACCATGATTGACCGCCTCGACAGTACGCACACCCGGCTCCAGCAACTCATCGGCCTCACTGTCCGGATCTATGGCCACGTTGCGGGTGCCAAGCTGGAGACTCTCCTTCATCAGGCGCAGCCCAGGCAGAATATACCCGCCGAGGTGTCGGCCACCAGGCAGCACGAAGTCCATGGTGATGGCACTACCACAATCCACCGAACAGCATCCGCCCGCCAGCTGGTAGCCCGCCAGTACGCCCATCCAGCGATCGACGCCCAGGCGCACGGGGTCTTCATAACCATTGGTCACACCCAGCGCCTCGGGCGTGGAGCGGGCCACATGCACGCCACCGACCCGGTGTCTCAACAGGGTCACCGTTCGGGCAAGCACTGCCTGGCGGGCCACGCTGGAGATGCGCACCGATTCGACCACATCCAGGTCCGGGATATCCGCCCCCGGACGCCATTCTTCACGGGTCCAGACCGCACCGCGAGAGCGTATCTCACTGCTGTCGGCATCCTTGAGCCGCCACTTCGATAGCGTATTCCCGATATCCAGATCGAGAATCATACACGGCCCCGCACGCTGATCTCGCCTCCAGAGAGCTTCCATCGGTCGGAAGACTGCCTGACCCACAGGTTGCCCGATGCATCCACCTGCTCGGCGATGGCAATTTCGCGCCGGTCCCCCAGAATGACCTCCACCTCCCGCTCCGCAAAGGCATGACGGGCATTCCATGCGCTCTGCCAAGCCGCAAACCCCTGGTGCTCGAAATCGGCCAGCAGCGGCATCAACTGAGCGAGCAGCTCGATAGCCAATTGGTTACGCGCAAGATCCGGCGCCTGGTCGCGGACCGCAGACACCGGTTGCTCGATACCCTCTCGGAACGCAGCGGACAGGTCGACATTGATGCCGATACCTATCACGACTTCACAGGGGCCAGCCGCATCACCGCTCATCTCCACCAGGATGCCGGCCAGCTTGCCTAGTGCGCCTTCCGACGTCTCCAACAGCACATCATTGGGCCACTTGAGCAGCGGTGCCACACCGTGCGATTCCAGCACGCGGGACAACGCGACACCGACAGCCAGGCTCAACCCCTCCAGGGCAGCGATGCCGGACTCGAAGCGCCATCCCACCGACAGCATGAGGGTACGCCCCCAGGGGGTCACCCAGGTCCGCCCACGGCGCCCCTTGCCAGCACTCTGTTGCTCGACCAGGCAAACCTCGCCATGGCCGGCTCCCTGCTCGAAACGCTCGCGAAGGTACTGATTGCTCGAAGGCAGCACCTCCTCGACGAACAAACGCGTTACACAACGCCTGGCCTCTCGCGGCAACCCCGCCACAATGGCACGACCATCGAGCAGTTCCAGGGGTTCAGCAAGGCGATACCCCTGCCCCTTCACCGCCTCCATGGAAATGCCCAGCGACTCGAGTTTACGCAACTGCTTCCACACCGCCGCCCGGGAAACACCCAGCCGTTCCCCAAGCTGTTCGCCGGAATGGAACTCGCCATCGCTCAGCAAGCGGATCAGGTCTCCGATGGTCATGCACAGGCCCCAACCAAGGAAAACCCACATTCTATCGGAACAGACCCAATGCCGGAAATTCGCCTTACCGCTACCTGCACCACGGGCTGTTCGTTCGGACATAAAAAAATCCCCCGGGAAGGCCCGGGGGATTTTTTTGATGTAAGTGCCTGACGATGACCTACTCTCGCATGGGAACTCCCACACTACCATCGGCGCTGAGCGGTTTCACTGCTGAGTTCGGCATGGGATCAGGTGGTGCCCACTCGCTATGGTCGTCAGGCGAAAAAAGTCAATGTAACCCTGCTGACAATACGTCTCTCGCGTACCCGGCGTCGTCTGTCATCCAGACTCCTTGGGTGTTATATGGTCAAGCCTCACGGGCCATTAGTACC
>NZ_JAVXUS010000005.1:0-191242 GCF_032334135.1 Halomonas sp. I1 | reverse complement strand
TCACCCGGCTCGATGGTCGGGCGCATGGTCAGCTCCGGCGACTTGCCGTCGGCGCCTGCCGGACCCGTCAGGCCGATCGAGCCGTCCGAGCCGTCGATGCCAACGCCGGTCTCGCCGTCCTTGCCATCCACACCGATGTAGCCATCCTCGCCGTCTTCACCGTCGGCACCCGGGCCACCCACGCTCAGGTCGCTGCCCAGCGCGAGGTCGACCTCGTTGTCCTTCACCGTGGTGACGATGCTGCCGTCCTCACTGGTGTAGGCCACGGTCTCGCCCAACTTGACATTGTCCTCGGTCGCCGCCGGATCGGTCAGATCGGCGTTGTCCGCGGTGATGTTGAAGCCGGTGTTGACGATGTCGTCACCTGACTGATCGACGTACTTCTTGTTGACCACTTCGTAGTCGTTGGTGATCTGGTCCGGCTCGACGTTATAGATGGCTTCGTTATTGACCACCTCGAAGTTGTCGCCCAGATGGGTATCGCCCTCGACGGTCAGGCTGTCACCGATGGTCACGTTGTCGGCCAGGTCGAAGGTCACGTCATCGCTGTCGGCGGTCTTGCTCACCACGATGTTGCCGTCGGCGTTGTTCAGATCGACGGTTTCGCCCGGTGCCACATTGCTGGCATTTTCGCCCTGGGCACTGATGTCCCAGCCGGTGTTGGCCACGTCGCTGACCTCTTCCAGCTGATCGACGTTCACCGCGTCGGTGCCATCTTCGCCGGGGGCCAGGCCGGTGATCTTGCCGCTGTCGCCCTCGTTGATGGTCACGTCGCCGAACTGCGGCTGATCGCTCATCTGCAGCGCGATCTCGCCGGTTGCCGGATCGGTCACCGTCTTCAGGTTGGCGCCACTGTAGGTGTCGCCCGCGGTGGCTTCGCCGGTCACCGCCAGGGTCTCGCCCAGGTCGCGGTGGACTGTCTCGCCTTCGTTGCCCGAGAAGTTCAAGCCCTCGGCGATCAGCTCGTCGCCCGAGTCATCGACGTACTTCTTGTTGACGACATGGGTGTCCTCAGTGATCGGGCCATCGTAGTGCGCCTCGTTATTGACCACCTCGAAGTTGTCGCCCAGGTAGGTGTCACCGTTGACCGTGGTATCACCCTCGACGGTCAGGCTGTCGCCGATGGTCACGTTGTCGGCCAGGTCGAAGGTAACTTCCTCGCGACCGTTATTGGTCACCTGGCTGATCGCCAGATTGCCATCCGCGTTACGCAGGTTGACTTCGCCGTCCGGCGCCACGTTGCTAGCCGCGCCGTCCTGAGTGCTCAGGTTCCAGCCGGCGTTGGCAGTTTCGCTGACGTTCTCGATCGCCTTGTTGGTGGCGAACAACTGAGAACCGTTGATGGCATCGGTGCTGAACTCCGAGACACGCCCCGCCGCCACATTGGTGATGGTGCGCTTATAACTATCGCTACCCACACTCACTGTCGCCAGTGGATCGGTGCCGGCAAAGTCATAGGTCATGCCGTCGATCGTGACATTGCTGGTGCCAACGGCCTCCGAGGTCTGCGTAAAGCTACCCAGCGCGACGCTGTCCTGATCGGTCGCATGCGCCTGCTGCCCGATCGCCACGGAGCCCAGAAGGTCGGCCGCCGCCCGATCCCCCAGTGCTGTACTGCTTTCCACGGCATCCGTCGCATTACCAATAGCGATGCCATCGATGCCGGTCGCCTTGGCGTCGATACCCATGGCAATGGAGTTCTGTCCAGACGCCTCGCTATCTTGCCCCAAGGCGAGACTGGCCGAGTGCGATGCTTCGGCGTTGAGGCCCATGGCGACCGCATTGCGATCCAGGGACGTGGCGTTCTTGCCGATCGCCACACCACCGGCTTCGACGGCACTGGCATTCACACCAGCCGCCATGGAATCCAGGCCCGTGGCGCCATCATTGTCGTAGTTACCCTTTGGCACGCCGCCGTCGTTGACGCTGTAGTAGTGCGTCTCCACCCCATCAACGTACTCCTTGTTGACGACATGGGTTTCATCGGTGATCGGGCCATCGTAGTGGACTTCGTTGTTGACCACCTCGAAGTTGTCACCCAGATGGGTGTCGCCCTCGACGGTCAGGCTATCACCGATGGTCACGTTGTCGGCCAGGTCGAAGGTCACGTCATCGCTGTCGGCGGTCTTGCTCACCACGATGTTGCCGTCGTCGTTGTTCAGGTCGACGGTCTCGCCCGGTGCCACATTGGTCGCGTTTTCGCCCTGGGCACTGATGTCCCAGCCGGCGTTGGCCACGTCGCTGACGCTTTTAAGCTGTGCCACGTTGACCGCATCAGAGTCTTCGGTACCAGCAGCGACACCGGTAATCTGGCGATAGACGCCATTATAGGCATCCCCGACCGCCACCGCTCCGGTGGTGCTAGCTGTAGCGGCGATGGCCGGATCCAGTCCATCAGCGGCGCCGGTGATCGGGTTATAGCCCTGGATGCCTGCCCCGGTGTCGGCAATCGAACCGTTACCGAGCGATACCCCTTCGGCTACCGTGACATCCGCACCGTTGCCCATCACGAAGGCATCGGCTACATCGACATTGCTGTCGTTACCAATGATACGGCTGCCATCGGCAGTACCGGCCAGCATATTACGGTTACCGAAGGCGCCTGCTTCGTCGGCATCGATGGTATTGTCGTTGCCTAACGCGTAGGAGCCGGCTCCCGTGACAATGTTAGGTTCGCCGATGGCACCGGAAGCATCGCCGGAAACCTCGTTAGCGGTACCGATGGATATCGATTGGATGCCACTTGCAATGGCATCGGTACCGATCGCGATCGTTTCATCCGCACTTGCGACCGCACCACTAGCAATCGCAACAGCATCCTGCCCCAGAGCTTCAGTACGCCCTTGCTCCGCCCACAACACACCGGACTGGTGATCCGTATCTCCGGCGCTATCGAGATCGGCGGTACCAATCGCAATTGATCGACTGCCTTCCGCCACTGCAGAGTGGCCCACCGCGAAAGAACCGCGCCCCTTGGCTGCTGCCTGGTTACCCAAGGCTTGCGCGAAATCTTCCACCGCGGCGGATTGACGGCCGATGGCCAGGCTGGTGTTACCGCCTGCCCACGCAGAGGGGCCGATCGCCATGCCAGCGATTTTATCAACCTTGGCGCTGGCCCCCAGCGCAACCCCAAAGTTATGCGAATAAGCATCGGAACCCAGCGCAACGCCACCCGCGCGTGACTCAGTGTTTTTCCCAATGGAGACAGCACGCCCGGGGCGATCAGGAAAGAGTCGCGGCGCATCTTCGCCGATATCTTCGCCATTGCCAGTCTGGTAGTGATAGGGATTACCCCGATCGTACAAGTAGGTATCCTGTCCGGCATCGTGATTAGTGCCATAAGCACCAGCGGACCGTCCGATCGCTACCGTCCCCTCCTGCTGGGCGTATGTATTATCACCGACGGCAGTGGACGATGCCCCTTGCGCATAGGCCTCTGTCCCCGCAGCGAGGGAATCGACACCGACCGCTCCACCGTTATAGTAGTTGCTTTGCTGGGTTCCACCATCATTGACACTGTAGTAGTGCACACTGCCGCCACCAGTGCCACCAGCTGCCGAGAAGGTCAGCTGATTGCCATTACGCACAATGTCGACATTGTTTCCGGCAACAAAATCGACAGTACCGCCCGGAGCGACATTGGTACTACCACCGCCAGCTACGGAAAGGTTCCAGCCCTGGCTAGCATAATCCGCCTTGGTATCCACGGCGGCCAACTGCGAAACGTTGACCGCATCGGTATCCGCCGAGCCGGCGGCTACATTGGTAATACGCCGTTCACCGCCAACGTCTCCCACTGAGACTTCACTGCTGGCGGTCGGGGCCGCTACCGCCATCAGATTGCCGTCAACATCAACGGGCTGATAAGGCGCATTGGCAAGGCCACCACCATCAGCTACTGAGCCAGAGCCAAGAGCCACGCTATCGGTATGCGAAGACTCAGCACCAGCCCCAATGGCGATGGCTCTCTCTCCACCGGCGGCAGAGTACGCCCCTTGGGCAACGGCTCGATAACCAGAGGCCTGGGACGCCGGTCCCAAGGCTATGGCACCATCATTATCAGCTTTAGCCTCTCTGCCTTGAGCAATGGAAGAATTGCCAGTTGAGGTGGACTGCACGCCCTGAGCAATGGCCCGATAACCGGAAGCCTGTGATTCTGACCCCAGAGCCATGGCACCATCATTGTTGGCCGTCGCCTCTCTGCCGAGGGCCATGGAAGAATGGTCAGTAGCTCGCGCCCAAGCACCTAGAGTTATCGAGTTATCACCATCTGCTTGTGAAGAGTACCCTAACGCCACCGCCCGAACACCATCAGCGCGGTGGCGTGTGAAGTTTGTCCAGGTACCATCATCCTCGGGAGCTTGGCTATTACCAATGGCAATTGAGTTATTACCTCTGGCTTTTACTGCGTTCCCCATGGCAACGGCATTTGTACCGCTCGCATACGTATTTCTGTTACGCGCAGAGCCGATAGCAATCCCCCGATGAGCCAGCGCCTGCGCCCCTGCACCTATCGCGGTTCCTACCCACGCCCCCGAATTCGCCTCCTCCGGTTTTCCCGCTTTAGCATTATGCCCCAGCGCTACCGAACCAACAGCACTCGCCCCCTTCCCCAGCGCCACACCGCGCTGATAGACATCAGCAGGAAGCTGCTCATTGATCAACGTAACGTTTCCCGCATCGCTACCCTGACCAATTGCCACTGAACCCTCGCTGGTGACAGTACTCCCCCGACCAACGGCAATAGCATCACTAACAGCACTGGCATTACGACCAACGGCCACAGCGCTATCACCTGCATCCGCATACCGCCCAACGGCTACGCCATATGGATTCGCTTCCGATTGACTCCCCACGGCCACCGCGTAATCCCAGGCAGTGGCGTTAACCCCCAACCCAGTTGCAGATTTTTTAGCAAATGCCGACCTGCCAAGCGCCGTACCATATTCTCCATTGACCTTTGACTCACTACCAATGGCGGTAGCGAAGTCCCAACAAGCCCTGGCATCCGTGCCAACGGCGAGCCTCGTTTTACCATCATCAGTAGTACAGTCGATGCCACCACCAAGCTGAACACCATACGCCGGACTGACGGTAACAGCACCCCCGACGGCGGCCATACTGAACAGCACCGCCAGCGCCGATTTATGCAAAGAGCCGACCAAGCCAGTTGCCCCTCCATCCTTGCGACGCGCCCGCGCCGCCTCGGAGGCTACGACCAGTTGCCCGACATGCCGATTCCAGACCAGACGGAACACTTTATTCATTACGATTCCTCCGACTACTCAGCGTCCTTCTGTCGTTGACGCCGATAAGCCATTTGCATGTTGCAGACGCCTTACCTGGTATCTCGGCTTGCATTTAATAAACACGCCCGCCAAAGGCTCGGGTCTGATTTCCCTATAAAACGTAGAGACGGATAATTTCGGAGAAAGACGCTAGCACAGCCAGCACTCTCAAGAACCGGCTGTTACATAATTTCATGACCAAGACCGAGCAAAAAACTATTCATCTAAATTCACAAACTCTCTCCTTCTTCATCAATGACTCACCACCAAAACAATCATTAAAAACCTTAAAAACATAAGCAACAAAAAACCTTATAATCACACCTTAGAATTTAATAGCACACTGACATAAAAAAAATAATAAAGAACAACGCACCAAAAAAACATCTACACTGTAAAAAAACCACAAAGCCCCACAACAAGGCTTCATAATTCAAAAAACAGTTAGTCACTACCAACCATCCCAAGCAACAATGAACAAGTGTCACTTACAGGCTACGTTTCGACGCGCTTTAGCGTATGCTAGACATACTTTCACGATGACCTATCTCCTTCATGCGATGTCGAGCACAGGAGTGAAAAGATGAACAAGTGGTATCGATATGGCCTGACGGGGCTTTGTTTTACCGCCATATTGCTCGTTTCGGCGGCACACGCCGATAATGACATCTCGTCCGAGCGCTATCGCGTGCAACCAGGCGATACGCTCTGGGAGATCACGGAACGCTACCGCGGTGAAGCCAGGGAATGGCCTATCGTCCGAGATGCCAATCGGGTGAGGGAGCCTCGCCATATACAGCCCGGTGACGTTCTGGATCTACCGCCCCTGCCCGATCTGACCGCCGAGGTTCGACATCGGGAAGGCACCGCCTGGTTGGTCAAGGACAGTGGCGAACGTATCTCGCTGCGCGAGGACATGGCTCTTGTCCCCGGCGATACCGTGGAAACCACGAGCCATGCCTTCGTATCGCTGCGCCTGCCCCATGGCGAGGACGTAGTATTGCCCTCCAGTTCTCGAGCGGTCCTGAAGCGACAGGATCGTCGTAGCACTCGCCTTTATCTTGAACGTGGCGAACTGGAAGCTCGGGTACCGGTGCAACGCGACCATCGCGAGGTGCTGAGCATCGACACCCCGACAGGGATCGTCGGGGTGCGGGGTACACATTTTCGGGTAACATATGCCGATGACGGCACGCGCGTCAGTACCCTGGAAGGCGAAGTGGCCTTGAGCCAAGGAGAACGCACCACCAGCGTATCCGCCGGTCAGGGGGCACGCTCGAGCTCAACGTCCCCCGCCCAGATTACCGACCTTCTCCCCGCTCCCGTTCTGAAGGAAGACGATTCTCCCTTCGATCAACCCTTGCAGGTTGACTTGTCAGCCGTCTCAGGTGCCGAAACCTATCGAGTGCAACTGGCACGAGACCCCGACTTCCAGACCATCTTTCGCGAGCAGCGTGGCGACTCACGCTCCATTACCTTCGAGGCGGTCCCTCAAGGTTTCTACTATGCGCGCGGTTCTGCGGTCGACGCCCAGGGCTTCGAGGGACTCTACGACCGCCAACTGGTCTTGCATCGTCCGGTAAACGCAAGCCTGGAGACCACCGAGGGTGGCTACGTCTTCCACTGGACCGATATCCCTAGCCTGGAATATCGCCTACAGTTATCCGAAGACGAGACATTCAATGACCCCTTCATGAGCCGGTCATTCTCGGGGAGCCAGGGGGTCACCCTGCGCAATCTGCCGACGGAGGACTTCTTCTGGCGATTGCAGGTATCGGGTATCGGGAATGATGCCGTGGACTCCACCGTCGTGGCCTCCGGGAGGCAAGGTGCCGCACGCCAGCCATAGTCTTTTTCGTGGTCTGACCCAAACTTGGCTATTGATCGGCATCCTATTGGTGGTGCTTTCTTGGTGGGCAGGGCAACGCTCCTGGTTCACCGATGCTTATATCTATGACCGATTGCTGACGACTCAGACACTGTCGCCAAGTGACGATATTCTGATCGCGGCCATCGATGAACGCAGTCTGGAAGCGTTAGGCCAGTGGCCATGGCCGCGCGACGTACACGCGGGCCTGCTGGATCGCCTGGCCGATGCCGACACCAGCGCCGTGCTATTCGATGTGGTGTTTGCCGAACCCGCACGCCAGCCACACCAGGACCAGCGCCTGGCCCGGGCTCTGGAGCGTCATGGTCATGCCTTCCTGCCCGTGATCCATGTGCAGAACAATGGACTCTCAGCGGATTCCAGTCGCCTGCCACCGATCGCCCCTCTCCGCAATGCGGCTGGCGGCATCGGTCATATCGATATCAGGGCGGACTTCGATGGTGTCGTACGCCGTATTCATTTGCGGGAAAATCACACCCCCCAACTGACGCTGCGACTCTACGAGGACCTGGTAGCGTGGAATCACACGACACCCTCCGATACCACTCGACGCCTCCTGGCCGGTGACAACCGCGACATCGACGTCCGCATCCCTTACCGAGGCCCAACATACCACTATCCTCGCGTCTCCTACGTCGATATCCTCGAAGGGCGACTGCCCCGCTCCTTGTTGGAGGGTCGCATCGTCATGATCGGCGCCACGGCCAAGGGCCTGGGGGATCGCCATCCAACCCCTTTCGGTGGCGCCGACGGGGGTATGCCAGGCATCGAGATACAGGCCAACCTGCTGGGCGGGCTACTACAAGGCGACATCATTCAGGACCTTCCCGCCTGGGCATCTTCGGCGCTCTCCACGCTCCCCTTGCTGCTCTTCATGGCTTTGGTCTGGGTATTCCAGTTCCGGTACATGGCCAAGCTGACACTCGCCGTCCTGGTCATGGTACTGCTCTGTACCTGGGGATTGCTGGCCGCTGGCTGGTGGTGGCCCCCGACGGTCAGCCTTTGTTCGGTTCTCGCGGCCTGCATTCTCATCAGTTGGCGTAGCCAGACCACGGCGTTGCGCTGGTTCCAACAGGAGATCGGACGCCTCGAGGATGAACCCAGCATCGTTCCGGAACCAGCTCCCGAGCAGACGAAGGAGTGGGGGCTCGTTCTACATCAGCGTCTCCGTGCCCTCGAGCGTGCCATCACTCGCATCCGGAACACGCGCCGATTCATTACCGACTCGATGAATTCACTGCCCATCGCCACCCTGGTGGTGGATATGCAAGGCCATATCATTCTGCCCAGCACCCAGGCCAAGCAACTGCTCCAGCGCTACCGAATCGACGACAGAGGTACGATCCAAGACCTGCTGGATGTCATGATCCCGGAGGGGCGGGCCATCGCCGGGCAAGACGGCGGAGACGATAGCAATGGACTCGGAGCGCTCGACGACTCCCTCTACAAGGGCAGTGACGAGCGCCATTACCATCTCAAGGTGTCTCAGCTGGTTACCGCTGTCGACGACTTCGAGGTTGGCTGGCTGATCGGACTAGTGGATGTCACCAGCGAACGACAGGCGGAAGAGCAGCGTGCCAGCCTGCTGCGCTTCCTGTCCCATGACCTGAAAGCCCCGCAGTCCAGTATCCTGGCCCTGGTTCATCTGCAGCGCTCCTCGTCATCCCCGTTGTCCGAAGACGATTTACTCGACCGTGTGGCGCAGCAGGCGCGCAACGCTCTGACGCTCACGGACAGTTTCATGCAACTGACGAAGATCGAGTTCGGTGCCATGAATGAGGACTTCGTGCTGCTTTCCGACGTGATTCTGGAGGCCGTCGATCAAGCCTGGCCGGCAGCACAACAGCGGTCCATCACCATCGACTGCGATGCCGAAGACGAGTGCCCGATAGAGGGCGATCGCGCCTACCTGTTGAGGGCGGTGTTCAATCTGCTGGATAACGCCATCAAGTACAGCCCACCCGATACCTGCGTATCGATCACGGCCAGGGAGACAACACACGGTATTACACTCGAGCTCCAGGATCAGGGGGTCGGTATTCCCGAACAGGATCTACCGCATATTTTCGACAGCTATCAGCGCAGCTCCGGCGCCAGCCTGTCAGCGGGCTATGGCTTGGGTCTGTCGTTGGTGAAATCAGTGGTGGAACGGCACGGCGGCACCATCGAGTGCCGGAGCACCGAGAACGTCGGTACCCACTTCCTGCTGATGTTCCCGGTACAGCCGGACCTTGCCGATGAGAGTGATGAGGAAGACGCCGCAGAGAACGAAGCCAACGCGTAGCCGTCGCCGAACGTTGCTTCCCTCAACGCTCACGAATCCCGATAACGACCCGCCCCCCCCTACAGGCATCGGCGCTGTTGATGCCTCGACATGGTGAGACGGTCTCCGAGGTGAGCGACACCTTGTCGGCCGACACCCCGCCCCGAGCCTTCAGAAAACGTTGAACGACCTGACGTTGTACTCGATACCGACCCGGTTCCGGATAGCTGCCGATGGCCAGCGTGGGGTCGAGGAAATCGCGCTGCAGAACCCGTACAAACTCTTCCAGCACCTGCCGTCCATCATTGGTCAAGGTCCCATCCTCCGCGAACGTACCAGCAACGGGAAGGTGATAGTGCTGCACCATGCCAGCGCTCTCAATCGGCTCGGCCTGGATGGTCGAATAGCGCGTGGCACACTTGGCCGTTCGCCACCGCGTCTCCTCGACGCGCATCGCCCCATCGAAGGTCAGTTGAAACTGGCACATCATGCTGCCCAGATGACCGTGGTCACTGAGATCGAACAGGTAGTCCCAGGTCCGGACGTTGATCAGCCCCTCGGAGAAATGGGGATTCCCCAGCAAGTCCCGGACCTGATCCTTGGTCATGCTAGGCTGAACCGTCTGGATCGCACGCGATGTTTCGAGGGTTCCGCCCTGCATGTAGGCGTCATTCGGATCGGGAAAACCATCACCGCCGCCCATCCCCGAGCAACCACTCAACATCAACGACATCACAAGTGTGGTACCCAAAAGTAGTTTCTTGCTCATACACGACGCCATGCCCCGTGCGTGTCGATCACTGCACTGCGTAGTGCCGGGCGCATTATCGAGCGTTTCCCTGATAATATGCATGGGGTTCACTTCAATTTATCTCCCGCCTTTTGGCTCAAGGGTACTGTAAGCCTGATCAACACTAGCTTACCGCACCCTAGAGTCACTCGAAATGTCAGCTACAGACTACAGCATACTCCGTAAAATCTTCTTGACATTCCGCTCCCCCCCCTGAATGTCAGAATAGTTCACTTCTACCACTCGGTGTCAGGAATCCGCTGCAAGTAAAAATGTCTGGCCAACCATATGGCCAGACATGTCAGTGGCGCCCATCCATCCGCATCTTACTGTGCGCATGAACCGGGAAGATGAGCTCCCAGGAAATTGAGTTGATCCATGACGACGTCCTGGAAGGCGGGACCACGATAGATATCTAAATGACCGACATCATAGGTCTTGACGGTCGCGAGGGCTCCAATCCTGGCGGCAGCTCGATAACCGGCTTCAACTGGCGTGACAGCGTCATGCAAGCATAACTGCAGGAGCACCGGGCAGCGAATTCGAGAAACGCGTCGGACCGGACGATAGAACCCGAGAGAGAGTAATACCCTGGGGGATATGGCGTTGACGAAGTGCTCCGGGGCAATGGACTGGAGTTCTGACAGTGCCCCTGGGGTAGTCAGGGCCGCGAGACGCCCCGGTTCGCCGGCAATGGGGATAACCAGCGGGTCACGTCCGAACCATCCCCGAGCCAGATCCTCCAGGCCGGCTTTCGCGACGCTTAGCGTCTGAGAAAGGCCCACGCTTCGACATTGGGCGAGTATCGACGCCCGTCCGTCTACCATGGGATTCTGAGCGATCACGGCCGCGATATTGCGTAGTTCGGAGGCCAGTGTCAGCACATGGCCACTCGACAGGGAGGTCCCCCACAATACCAGGGGAGCCTTCGGGTCAAGACGCTGGGCGAAGGTCAAGGCCGCTTGCCAGTCGGTAAGCTGATCCTGAATGGACACCAATTGACGTGGCTTGCCGTTGGACTGACCAAAGAAGCGGTAGTCGAAAGCGACCACTCTGATGCCAGCCTGCGACAAGCGCTCGGCGAAGCCGACCAAGCCGGCGCCCAGAGTTCCGCCCAGGCCATGCGCCATTACCAGAGTGGCTCTCCCCTCCCCTCCGCGTGGCGCAAAGAGTCTCCCCCGGCATACCGTCCCTGCGCTGACAAACGCAATCTCGGAAATTTCCACGAGTGAAGACTCGGTGTTGACAACTTCGGCCCCTCCCCCCTGGGGGTGAACCAATCTCAGGGGCATGGTCATGATTCCATGGTCAAGAACATATATACGCTACCGTCTTCATTCGTCGCCATGACTCCCGCCGATTCCGATGCTGGCTGGACGTCTTGATTTCGAGGTCTATACAACAACCGGCCGACAATGCAACCGATAGCATCAAAACAGCACTTGCGAAGATAGGTGGTAGACTAGCAGCCACCCGAACCATCTTCCATCCTCCCAAGACATGAACATCGTTCAGGAGACCAGGACCTCACTCGGATCGTCGGGTGTGGCTTCCCGCTGGTAAACCGTTTGAGCCAATCTCAACGGCATGCCATGTTGATCCATATGCAGTATGCCCCTCTTGGTCCGCATCATGGCCATGGCAAGCTCCGGCGACGCCTTCATGGCCTTGGCAAGTAACTCCCGTGACAGAGGCTCGCCTTGGTACATCCGTTTACGACAGCGCAATAGCAGCCGCCTACACTCCGCCCAGCAGACGAAAGCGACCAGGGCACTGCCCGCCATCGGCAGTAGAATCGACAGACTACCGCCTCCTTGGAGCGGTACCCGGAATGCCGATGACGAGTGCCATCCGTGCAGTTCGAGCCACTCGATGATGAGCACGACCATGGGAAACAGCAGGTAACCATACCCCAACCAGGCACAGAGTGTGAAAAAGCTATATCCCATCATGATGGCGGTCTTCTGGCGTCGTGGTAACGCAATGATAGCGTTCATGGTTTGTATCCTCGATCGGTGCTGGACCAGGTTGCAAGCTTGCCGCGCCGGCGAAACAGTGTCAGTGGGAAGGCAACAAGCGTCGTGAAAAGGCTGATGATCCAGTAGGCGAGTGGGTACCAGATCAACCAGTAGTAATGGCGCCCTACCTTGGGTTCGTATCGAGAGTCGATGAGCATGCTGATGAAGAACTGCCCGAGGCAGATGAGTGCCAACAACAAACCATAGAGACGGGGAAAAGGGCTAGCCAACGGCCAATTCTCGGGCAAGACGCCGGACAGGCCGACACCCCACAGCAACATGAGACCAACCATGACATAGGCCCATACCAAGCTCGTCAGATACTCCCAATACAGTGGCCACATGCGCCACTGGACGGGCATCACGATGCGACGGGAGTAGCGCAACACCACTTCAGAACCCCCTCTTGCCCAGCGCAAGCGCTGTTTCCAGAGCCCTTTAAGGGTCTCGGGCATCAGGATGTAACAGAGCGCATGGGGCTCATAACGGAGGCTCCACTTGGCCATCTGCAGCCGCCAACTGACATCGATGTCCTCGGTCAGCATATCGGTGGACCAGTAATCGATCTGGTGCAAAGCCTGCTTGCGAAATGCACAGATCACACCGGAGATGGTGAACAATCGGCCGTAAGCATGCTGGGTGCGCTTGATCATACCGATGATCGAGGAGAATTCCCCGACCTGAAGCTTGCCGAGCAGGGTCGAACGGTTACGGATACGGGGATTTCCCGTCACGGCGCCGATCCGGGCGTCCTCCAGCATCGGTGCCACCATCCAGGTCACGGCATGGGGGTGCAGCAAGGCATCACCATCGATGCAGACCAAAAATTCCGAGCGGGCTGCCAAGGTTCCCATGCGCAGGGCATTCGCCTTTCCGAGATTACGATCCAGGTGCATGGCCCGCACTTGTTCATGATGTGCAGACAAGCGGTCCAGGTATTCGGCGGTATTGTCGGTACTACCATCATTGATCAGAAGAATCTCGAAATCGGGATAGTGCTGCAGTAACAACGTCTCGATCACCTCGTCAATGTTATCCCCTTCATTGTGGCAAGGCACTAGAATGGAAACCAGCGGCGCATTTTCGATCAAGGGAGGCGCATCCACGTTTCCAGCATTCCGCTCATTTCGCATAAAATAGTAGAGTCCTCCTCCCATCCAGAAAATCGCCATGACCGCAGGATAGAGAAAGGCAAATGCTTGCATAGCCTCGATCACGTCACCGACCATGGGTCTATTCCTTCAGGTAAGGGAAATTGTCGCGAGATATCACTGGCCGAACCTCAGGCAACGGAGGCCTATCGAGGATAAAATCATCCGGATAGTAACCGAGGTGACGTACGCCCAGAGACTCCAGGAAGCTCATCAAATCAGGTAGCTCATCTCCGGGAGTTCGGCTGTTCGTACGCCAGTCAACGGTCTGGAGCTGGAAGATCGTTTTATCCATCGCCCCCGGATGATGGCGTACGGCATCGACCAACGACTCGAGCCACTGTTTAGGGGTATTGCTGCCTTCAAGCCAAGGCATGGCCATCAACGTGATATAATCATAGGCTGCCAAGAACTGATCGAGATCCTGGGCAAACCAGTTACGGCTCTCTGGTTTCAGTACCGGCATGGGATAAAGGTTGCGAGACGTCTTCAACTTGGATCGGTTGCGCCCCGCTGCATGTTTCAGTTCCTGGGTAAAATCGATCAGATATTGGCTCCGAGCCAGCGGGTCACCGGGGTGGAGAGCAGGTAGCTCCGTCTCGCGCAGCTGGGCATCATCATGAAAATGCAGGCCATATACCCAGCTGGACGCCGTGAGATCTTCATAAATTTCAGCAATGATGCGCCTCGCCTCGACATTGGTCGGATCAAGCCTGAATACTTCTCCCGGCTCGGGGCTTGGTAATGAAAGCGCTTCACGTTGTTGGGGATCCGGCAATTGCCATGCCAACACCGGCATCCAAGAAAAAACCTCAACATCGGCGCGTGTATAGAGCTGCCATGCCACGCGGCTAAACAGATTAGCACGCATCGGCATATGACGGTTGGGGAAATACACCGCATCGGCGGCATCATTGCCATCTGGGTCGGCAAAGGCTTGCAGAAAGATATAATCCGGCTGTAGCCGGTACATGCGACTGATCAGTGCATCGACATTTCGCCGCTGCTGCTTCGGGTCCTTATCATAGACGTAATCCAGATCGACTTGGACGATGCGCTTTGTAGGTGGTACCGGCAACCTCATCTTGCCGGCTAGGTCAGAAAGGGATGGATTATCGGAAATCAGGTAGCGT
Organism: Halomonas sp. I1; assembly: GCF_032334135.1. Classification (NCBI taxonomy): domain Bacteria; kingdom Pseudomonadati; phylum Pseudomonadota; class Gammaproteobacteria; order Oceanospirillales; family Halomonadaceae; genus Halomonas; species Halomonas sp. I1. The sequence goes on along the minus strand of NZ_JAVXUS010000005.1, from coordinate 176,711 downwards.
TCCAATCCTGCCAACGGCATGCCTTCATGAAATGGCTGCGACGCTCCCTGCAGGCCGAAAGTGACTGGCATACCGACGTCCTCAGCCAGTTCGTTGGTAATCCGATTGTATTCGCCATAGGGCCACACCACGGCACGCGGCGCCTTGCCAGTGTGAGCCTCGATCAACTCGGCACTACGCGCCAAATCCTCACGTACCCGTTGCCGATAGACATCATCATCCTCGTACTGCCCGTCTCCCATCGAGTATTCTCGGGTTACCGCCACCGCCATGGTATTACCCTGGGGATTAGCTAGCACACCACGATGCATGTCGTGGGAGTGAGAGGCGATCTCCACCAGGTCAGAATCGCTTATTTCACGAATCTGATCCCACGTCATGAAATCATCTTCGGTATATATCTCTGCCCCGTACTCCACTTCAGTGTCCGAGTTTTCCACCCAACTGGTGACCACTGCCACTACGGCGGGATAGTCATAAGCTTGAAGTAGCGGGAACAGCTTGGTGTAGACGCTTTTCAGACCATCATCGAAGGTCAGCAGCACCGGGTTTTCTGGTAACGCTCTCTCCCCTTCGGAGGCCGCGACCACCTGGTCCAGGCTGACGACGTTAAATTCGCTTTCCCGAAGCCAATCGAAGAAGGAGACCAGACGCTCGGTGTTGACCGCATAGAGGTCCGCATCGCCACTATCGGCTACCTGGTCGCGAATATCGTGATAACAAAGGATCGTCAACACGTTCTGCCCAGTAGCAGATGCCGCGACAGCAGGCCATGTCATCATGGCCAGACCCAGAAAAAGCATCGTGGATTTCCAACACTTGGCGATGATAGCCGCCATCATTGTTCTCCCCAGGTGATGCCAATATCGAAGCTAAGATGGGTCTCACGTGTACCGTCGTAGACGGGGCGTGACCAGGACACGCCATACTGGAGATCCCGGCCGTTTCCGATCCCCCATCGATGTCGGTAGCTCAGCGTCGGAACCCAGTCCGCGCCGTATTCCTGCTGCCAGGATTGACCGACACTAACGCCGAAATCCTGGATGAAGTGCTGTTCATAGCGGTGCCAGGTGCGCGCTTCCCAGAGCGCACCGAGCTCCCAGGAAGCGCTGGTCTCGGGACTGAAATAAGCAGTGTCGGGATCACTGGCCTGGTCCGCGTGGAGCTCGAGGCTCAGGCCGAGAGCCTCATCGGGGGTATCCATCAAGCGATGCCACCCACTCAGCGATAGACTTTCCTGACGGTTGCCGTCCGAGTAGTCCATCTGCGTAACGGAAGCCTGGTAGGTACGACGCTCATTCGGCGACCAGTCGATGCCGACCTGGGCCTGGTCGGCAGTAATGCCCGAAGCATGTGCCTGCAGGGAGCCCTCGCGGCTGTGCGTGGCATAACGCACCCTGGTGTCCAGAGTCTCGTTGATGCGCCAGTCCAGTTCGAACATGAAGGCCGTATCGCGGGAAAAGGCATCGTCGCTGCGCTCGAGACGAGACTCGAGCGATAGCCGATCCCGGGCATAACGCAGGCCCAACCCACCGCGAGTGTCATGCACGCGTTCACCGTGGAAGTCGATGGCCTGCTCGCTTCCCAGGAGGCCAAGCCGCCAGCGATCTCCCAGCAAGGGCGACCATGCTGCAAGATGGTGGCGTTGCTCATCGGAGCCCGTTGGTGAGTTCGCGCCGCTCGGCGCGTCACTGTGTCCCGCCACGGTCGAGACGTTGACACGCCAGCCGGTACGGGTCCGCCAGTCTCGCCGCATCTGTTCTACCCGCGGCGAGCCGGCTGCCAGGCGTATCGCTTGCTGCATCGCCTGGCGAGCCTCGCCCACCCGCTGCTTCTCCGCAAGGGCATCGACCTGACCAACCCAGCCATCCGGCAAGCTCGGATCGAGGCGGGTCGCAATCTGAAAGCGCGTCAACGCCTGGTCCTCCCAGCCACGCTGGAGATAGAGGTTACCTAGATTGGCCTGCACCCCCGCATTGCGAGGCCCGATGCCCGCCATTGTCTCCAGGCGCTCCTGGGCCTCCGGTTGATCGCCCGTATAACTGCGGATCATCGCCAGAGTCGAATCCAGGAAATAGCGATTCCAGTTGGAATGCGGCTGTCGGGCCTTCCTCTCCCACAACCAGGCACGTTCCTCTTCGGCTTCGAGTTCGAGATGCCGAAGCGCTTCTTGCCAACGCCCGGATTCCAGATAGGCATAGGCCAGGAGGACATGGTCATCGGCGGTCGCCACGTCGGCATCGACGACCCGTTCCATCACCTCAACGGCACTTTCAGGCTCCCGCATGGCCAACAAGGAGTCGCCGGCAATGCGCAAGACATAAGGTGGGATATCGATGTCATCCTCCGTCAGTTTCCGATAGCCATCGACAACCTTCTCGTGGCGGCGTAAACCGTGGAGAATGTAAAGGTGATCGAAACGTTGACGCACCGGCACTTCACCGTCCCGGTGAGTCAGAAACGCCTCTTGAGCCTCCAAGGCGCGGGTCATGTCATCGTTGGAAGGCTTGCTCGGCAACTTACCCCATACGGCGAGTCGCGCGATATAGTCCTGCTCGAAGCCACTCGCCTCATCGGCATTGAAAAGCTCCGGGCGTTGCTGATAATAATGCCAGGCTAGACCGGCACTACCCTGCAATGACAGGGTGATAGTACGCTCGCGATACGCCGTATCATGATCTGGGTCCAGCCTAAGCACGCGTTCATAGAGCGCCAATGCCGAGCGCCATTGACGCTCATGGCGCTCAGCGGTGGCTTCCTCGAGCAGTTTTTCCAGACGCTGGTCATCGGCTGCTTCGGCACCGATAGTACAAAATGAAAGTCCACACACTAAGCCAACGAACCGACAACGGCGGCCAAGGCTACCTTTTCTCTGTACAGTGATATACATGTATTTCGACTGGCCTGTCCGATGGAGCCCCACGTCAATGGTTATGCCAATAAAGGCCCATTAACGAGAATTCCTTGCTGCTATAAGGCGAGACCAATACGAAGAAAAATTCCTCTACTGGATACAACGCCATCTGTTCATGCAACGGCTCGTCAGGACGGTGTGACAATCACCAAAAATCCGTCTTCCATGACGGATTCGAAGATGATTTAGGTCGCGATCTTAATACAGAAGAATTATCTATTAAACAACCACTAAACAGCAACACTGTTTCACAATAGTTCACAAAACCTCATACCATCACATCAATCCTGCCGAAATATTTTCGGACCAACCAAGACACTCTACAAACATTTCATTACACTATCCACATAATGGACACCACCACCCCCTGATTATCATTGACAAACACAACGATCACCAACGGAAAAACCTTACAGGAAGCACCTCATCATCCAGACCTAAAAGCAAAGACGTCGTACCCCCCACATCAATGAGGATATTTCCTACAAAAACAAGGTCTATCTCTCAGAATAAAAACGGCGATCACTTAGCCTACTCTTCATAAGCACGGCCCCTTTGGCATATCCGCAAAGAAAGCTCGACAACAGTGCTCATCATATCGCCCCATCATTGATCTCTCATTTCTGCCATTCGCTATCAGGAATCCGCTGAAGGTGTATATGGCTGGCGAGGCGAATCGCCGGGCGCACCAAAAACTGGAAACTGCCGATAATAAACATCCAGACCGCCAGGGTTTCCTGGCTTGGATAGAGAAAGAGCACACTGCCAACCAGAAACCAGATGGCGATAAGGAAATCATTGGCGATGCTGAGGGTCTCGTAGCGCCGACGGATCACCAGCTCTTCGTGGCCAATCTTGAGCGTCAAGGGATCGTCAAGACGATTGCTGGGATGCTGAAACATGATGGCTCCCGGTATCGGTGAGGTCTGAATACAAAAAGGCCTCCAAACGAACAGAGACCCAGCATGGATGGCATAACCGTACTACTCGCAATGCCCATTGGCCGATCACGGCAACATGTCGTTTTCCTCCAGCACGGCCTCGGCCACGAGCTCGATCAACCACTCGGGCTCGGCCAGACCACGCATGGCCACCGCCGGACTGAAGCCATACTGGGGTTTATCGGTAACAGCACTCGAGTGACTTGACTCGCGTATCATGGCGTCGCCGTCTCCATGGGCTGACGATCATCCCGCTCGGCGGCCCTCGAGGCGGCATCGAGTCCCAGGAAACCACCCGACTGCCGTTGCCACAACGCGGCATAGAGCCCATTCCGCGCCAGCAGTTGCTCGTGGCTACCCATCTCGACGATACGTCCTTCATCGATCACCACCAGGCGATCGAGCATGGCAATGGTCGACAGGCGATGTGCGATCGCAATGACTGTCTTGCCTTCCATCAACGCATAGAGCTGCTCCTGAATGGCCGTCTCGACCTCAGAGTCCAACGCTGAAGTCGCCTCGTCGAGTACCAGGATCGGAGCATTCTTGAGCAAGACCCGAGCGATCGCGATGCGCTGTCGCTGTCCGCCCGACAGTTTTACGCCACGCTCACCGACATGGGCATCCAGTCCCCGGCGCCCCTGGGGGTCGATCAGGTCATCGAGGAAACTGTCGGCATGAGCCTGGCGCACCGCACGCTCGATCGCCTCCTCGCTGGCCTCCGGGCTACCGTAACGAATATTGTCACGCACCGAACGGTGCAACAGCGAAGTATCCTGGGTCACCATGCCGATGCGGCGACGCAACGACTCCTGGGTCACGTCGGCAATGTCCTGGCCATCGATGCAGATCGCCCCGCTCTCCAGGTCGTAGAAACGCAGCAACAGATTGGCCAGCGTCGACTTGCCGGCGCCGGAGCGACCGATGATACCGACCTTTTCGCCCGGCGCGATGGTCAGGTCCAGGCCGTCGAAGACGCGGCGCGCCTCGCCATCGGGCAGCTCATAACCGAACCGTAGCGCCTCGAAACGAATCTCCCCCCGGGGCACATCGAGCTCACCGGCATCCGGCGAATCCAGTACCGCCGGTGTCCGCGCGATGGTATTGATGCCGTCCTGCACGGTCCCGATGTTCTCGAACAGGCTGGCCACTTCCCACAGAATCCAGTCGGACATGAAGCGAATACGCATCACCAACCCGATCGCCACCGCGATCACGCCCAGTGACACCGCCTCCAGATACCAGGCACCCACCGCCATCGCAGCGATGCCGACGAGCAACAGTGAGTTGAGCAGCGTCAGGCTCACCGACAGCCGAGTGGCCAGGCGCATCTGACGGTGCACGGTGCCCATGAACCCCTCCATGGCATCACGCGCATAGGCCTGCTCACGGCAGGTATCGGCGAACAGCTTGATGGTCTGGATATTGCTGTAGCTGTCCACCACCCGGCCTGTCATGCGCGCCCGGGCATCGGCCTGGGCCATGGACACATCACGCAACCGAGGCACGAAGAACCACATGATGGCGACGTACCCCGCCAGCCACACCACCAGAGGAGCCATGAGCCAGGGCTCGGCACTCCCCAGCAGCAGCATGGCCCCGGTAAAATAGACGGCCACATAGACCAGCAGGTCCATCAGCTTCATGACCGTTTCGCGGATCGCCAATGCCGTCTGCATGACCTTCTGCGACACGCGACCGGCAAACTCGTCCTGAAAGAATGCCATGCTCTGGCGCAGCATATGGCGGTGCGAAAGCCAGCGACCGAGCATCGGATAATTGCCGAAGATGCCCTGGTGGGTCAGCAACGACTGCAACAGCACCAGCAAGGGCAGCCCCACGACGACCAGCAGCCCCATTCCGGCCAGGCGCCAGCCGTGCTCGGCGAGGAAGCCATCACGCTCGGCACTGGACAGCCAGTCGACCAGTTCTCCCATAGTGTGGAAGAACACCACCTCGGCGGCCGATACCAGGGCGGTAGCCAGCGACATGGCCAACAACAGGCCAGCCACCGGCCGGGAAAAATGCACGATGAAAGGCAGTAGCCCTCGCGGGGGTACCCGAGGTTCACCCTCGGGGTAGGGATTCACCAGATTCTCGAAATAACGGAACATAGCGACGCTCTCGAAAGAAGACAGGACGGGCAATGCGAGCCTGCAAGATAATTCCTTAACCTAACTTGAGGTCAAGAGTCTGATCCGAGGTCGCGCCAGAAACGTCGCCATTGGTCCGCTCAGGAGGACATGGCGATCGTCCAATCATTATCGGTCAAGGCCACACCACCCTCGGGCGTGACTCTGACGGTATCGCTCAGCCCGATACCCCACTCCCCCGGCAGGCGCAGGCACAGCGGGAGGTGAAAGACCATGTCGCGCTCGAACATGCGATCCTGTCCCCGCGCAATGAACCCCGTTCCCTCGACCCAGCTCGGCGGAAACTGAGCGCCCACGGCATAACCGAAGACCCCGGAAAAGAACACCCGCTCGGCATGTGGCGTCAGCACCGCTTCGGCGGCACGTGCCGCCTCATCGAACGTATTGCCTGGCCGCATGGTCGTGCACAGAGTATCGCCAAGCGTCCGGCATAGCTCGCCGAGTTCACGCATCTCGCGGCTTGGTTCTCCCGCCACCGCAGTCCGCATCATCGGCGCAGTATAACGCTGGAAGGCCGCCCCGAATTCCAGGAACACCGGCTCGTCCGGCCCGATCATCTGGCGTTTGTGATTGACGTGGATGGTCCCGATGCGTCGCCCGCTGGTGACGATGGGCTGCAGGCTCATGAACTCGCTTCCCGCCGCCAGCATGGCCCTGGCACCCTCGGCTGCCACCTGGTTATCGGTCATGCCGGGCGCGATGATCGCCTCCGCCGCTCGCAGTCCCAGGGAAGTGATACGGGCGCTTTCCTGCAGATACTCGAGTTCCGCCGCACTCTTGACGATCCGTACCCGATCGAGCAGCTCACCGCCATCATGGCGGAAGCGCGCCCTTCCCAGCCTGGCCTGAAGCTCGCCGATCACGCCAAAACGCAGTCCCGCGTTGAAGGCATCCAGCCCGATGACGGCATGCGGCGCCAGCGTCTCGGTCAGCGGTTCGATGACCTCCTCGATGCTCTCCCAACGGTAGCCGAGAATCTCATCGACCATGGCGGTAACCACCGCCGGCCCGGTCTCGATCGATGGCACCTGCAGCACCAGGCGATGCTCGGTCACCACCAGGCAGGCATGTACCGAAACTTCGAAAGTGTGATAGCCGGTCAGGTAGTACAGATCGGCCGGATCAGTGAGCAGCAGGGCATCGAATCCCGTCTCGCGCATTCGCCGACGTACCTCGCGGCGGCGAGTCTCGAACTCCTCCGGGGCGAATGGCAACTCGCTCCCTTTCTGGGTCGCGGCGAGGGCATGACGGTAGGCCTGATAGTCCATGGCGGGCTCCTGGCAACTGGGCTGGCCCCGCATGCCGAGAGGCACACGAGCTTTCCCAGTGTAGGCGGTCGTTGCAGGAAGCCGAAATAAGACTGTTCCCATTTCCTGCGGTTTCGTAGAATCCCGCACGAGAATCCAGGCAACAGGACAACGCAATGGGCAGGGCTTTCCAGAACCGCAAGGAATCCATGGCCAAGACGGCCGACGCGAAAACCAAGGTATACAGCAAGTTCGGACGCGAGCTCTATGTCTGCGCCAAGCAGGGGGGAAGCGACCCTCACGCCAACCTGGCGCTGCGCGGCCTGATCGAACGCGCCAAGAAAGCTCAGGTCCCCGCTCACGTCATCGACAAGGCACTGGACAAGGCCAATGGCGTGGGGGGCGAAGACTATTCGCCAGCACGCTACGAAGGGTTCGGCCCGGGCAACGTCATGGTCATCGTCGAGTGTCTGACCGATAACCCCAACCGTACCATCGGCGATGTTCGCACCTGCTTCACCAAGTGCAAGGGCAAGATCGGCACCCCCGGCAGCGTCAGCCACATGTTCGACCACTGCGCGATTCTCGCCTTCGACGGCGACGATGAGGAAGGCACCCTCGAAGCGCTGATGGAGGCCGATGTCGATGTCACCGACATCGAGAACGAAGACGGACGCATCACTGTCTTCGCGCCCCACACCGAATATGCCAAAGCCAAGCAGTCATTGCTCGACGCCTTCGGCGAGCTCGAGTTCGAGGTCGACGAGATCCAGTTCGTGCCCCAGACCACCACGCCGGTGGAAGGCGATGACGTCGCCCTGTTCGAGAAGCTGCTCGACATGCTCAACGATCTGGAGGATGTGCAGAATGTGTATCATGGCGGCGAATTGCCGTAGATATTGTCCGCACCGTGTCTACGCCTGGGTCCCGGGCGGCCGACACAAGATGGCCGGCCACCTGGGCCGGCCGGGGGGAAATCGACAAGTAAGTCTTGTCTGAAAACGAGATGGGCGAGCACGGCCAGTTTTCAGACAACGCGTAGCGTTCAGGTCAGATGCTGTACCACGAACCGCGCCAGCAGCTCACCCTCGTCATCGTAGAGTTCCAGTCGGTCGGCCAGCACGCGGTAGGAGGCCGTTTCTTCCAGCGCCGCCAGGAAGCGCGACTCCACATTGGCCTCGTTCATGCAGGCCATCCGCGTGGTCGCCAGAGGGCCGAAACTCAGCCGATCGTCTTCCAGTCGATAGCTGCCCGATAGCCGATTGCACCCCGTGGCTCCGGCAACCCGGCTATTCTCGCCATGCAGTACCAGATGCGCCTCGCGTTGTCCTTGCACTACCTGGACAGGCTCGCCCTTCAGCTCGATGAGCCGCCAATAGCTGTTCTCCAGTGTCTCGGTGACGAAGCTCTCGGTGCGCTTCAGGGTATAGTTCAAGGACGATTCGATCTCATGGCCTTCCAGGTCGAGCGCTTCCAGGGTGGACGCATCACGCACCCGCCACAAGCGAGCCCCTTCATCGTCCGTCAGCGTCAGGGTCTTGCCTGCACCATCCAGCGACCATTCGCCTCTCTCGTGGAAGCGACCTTCCTCGCCATTGCCCAGGTAGACCGTTTCCAGGGTGTAGACGCCATCCGCAAACAGCGACAGATGGTAGCGAATGCCGGCACAGTCGGCACAAGGCAGCTCCCCGCGGAAACTGGCCGGCAATTCACCAAACGCCGCCTCGGCTTTCTCGGCTCCCGACCGCTCCACCGCCGCGCACCCGACCAGAAACACGGCGGCCAACAGGAAATAGAAAAAAAGAAACATCCGTTTCATGGCAGTTCATCCTGATTAATGGTGATATGACGCCCCTTGGACCTCAAGCTGGCCAAAGGTTCGAACACAGGCTGACGCAAAAGGGCATGGTGTCAACACCGACGGCGTCCTTTACCTGCCTCCCCAGGCGACTCGCAAGGATCGACCGAGGCGGGCCGAGAGTATATCGGGCGGTTCCGGTCGTCCCAGCAGGAAGCCCTGCAACTCGTCACAGCCCAGCGCCTCCAGAAAGACGCGCTGCTCCTCGCTCTCCACACCTTCCGCCACGACCCGGTAGTTCAGGCTCCGAGCCATGCCGACGATGGCTTCGAGAAGCGTTTCATCATCACGGTCGCCCGGTATATCGACAATGAAGGCACGGTCGATCTTGACCACATCGATAGGCAGGCGCTTCAGGTAGGTCAACGACGAGTAACCCGTACCGAAATCGTCGATCGCCACGCGGACTCCCATGGCACGGATACGCTGGAGCAACGGCGACACCCGATCGATGTTATCCACCAGCATGGTCTCCGTCAGCTCGAGCTCCAGCATTCGCGGGGGTAGCCCGGTTTCACGCAACACCTTTCGGATATCGCGCCACAGGCTTTCCTCGCGAAGCTGGCGGGGAGAGAGGTTGACCGAGACCGGCACGGCGTAGCCCGCCTTGGCCCAGGCCGCTGCCTGCCGACAGGCCTCACCGAGCACGAAACGACCGATCTCGACGATCAGCCTGGTGCCCTCGGCAATAGGGATGAAGGTATCGGGCGGCACCAGCCCGTGCTCATGGCTCTGCCAGCGTACCAGTGCCTCGGCACCCACGACCCGGCGCCCCGAGATGTCGAAACGCGGTTGATAACGCACGAACAGCTCTTGCTTGTCTATCGCTTCACGCAGCCCCGTCTCGTAACTCAGGCGCTGCTGATGCCGCGCATCGATGTCCGGCTCGAAGAGCACGACCCGCTGGCGGCCCTGCGCCTTGGCCTCGTACATGGCCTGATCGGCGTTGCGCAGCAGCGTCTCGGCGGTCCCGCCATGATACATGGACAGCGTGATACCGATGCTGGCGGTACTGCCACATTCCACTTCGCCCAGTTCGTACGGACACCCCAGGGTGTGCATGACCCGGTCGGCAATCGACACCACCTGCGTCTCGCTATCGATATCACGCAGCAATACCGTGAACTCGTCGCCACCGAATCTCGAGACGAGATCCTTGGCCTGAATGCAGGTACGCAGCCGTTCCCCGACCTGACAAAGCAACTGATCACCCAGGGAATGGCCGTGCGTATCGTTGATGTCCTTGAAGTGATCGAGGTCGATGAACAGCACGGCCGTCATCGTGCTCGCCCCCTGCAGGGCCTCATCGAGGCGCAAGGCGAACAGGCTGCGATTGGGCAGACCGGTCAACTGATCGTACCAAGCCAGATGCTCGAGGCGATGCTCGGCCAGCTTGAGCTCGGTAATGTCGTTGAACAGCAGCACATGGTACTTGACGCCCGAGGATTGTCGCAGGCAGGTCACCGACACCAGTACCGGCAAGGAGCCCCCCTCGCGATGCGCGAAGATGCACTGTCCCTGCCAGCGGCGCTCCCTGCCAAGCTGGTTGGCGACTTCCGGGTGCTCGAGCAGGAAAGCTCGGATGGCCTCGGTGGTATGCACCTGGCTATAACCGCTCATCTCGCTGAAAGCCCGATTGGCAATCAGGGCACGGCGCTGCTCGTCGAGCACGATGATCGCCTCGCCAGTTTCGGCGAAGACCCGCTGCACCAGTCCGAGCCGCTCCTGGGTCTCCTTGAGATCGGTGACGTCGGTCGCGATGCCCCCCATCAAGCGAGGCGACTCCGGATCGTCGCCGATGGGAAACTTGGTCACCAGAAAACTCTGCTCGCCGTCCGGTGTGTGCAGGGTCGTTTCATACTTGACCGGTCCCCCACCCTCAAACACTTCATGATCCGACGCCTTCGCCTGGCCCAGTACCGCCTCCGGCAACAGCTCCTCGTCGCGCTTGCCGGTCAGCATTTCCGGCGCCGACCACAGGGCACGCGCGTATTGCCGGTTGGCGAGACGATGATAACCATCGGTATCCTTGACAAAGATCAGGTCAGGCGAATGTTCGATGATGCCGGCAAGGTATTTCTCCTGTTCGCGTGACTGCCGCAGCATTGACTCGAAGGCACGCCCCACGCGATTGAATTCCTGAAAGGGGCCTCCCCGGAAGGCCGGCGGCTCACCCGGTTCCAAGACACGCTGGGCATAACTCACCAGGTTGTTCAGGGCACGGCCGGCCAGATGCCGCATGACCAGCATCCAGGCCACGCCAAGCACGACCACCAGAAGGCCGGCGATCAGCAGAGTGGATTGGTAGATCTCGCGAAGCGCTGGTGTAGCGGTATCGGGCAGCAGAGAGCGGACATGATATTCGGCGCTGTCGTCGATTTGCCAACGATGTTCGCGCCACACCCCGGCCTCGGTGCCGTGAGGCAGAGACGGCGGGGCATCCACGTTTCTCAATGCCGACAACTGTCCTTCCGCCTGCTGACTCGCCAACAGCACCTCGCCATCACGCTCCACCGACACCGCCAGGGCACCGAAGATGCGGCGCAGAATGTCCGCCAGCCAGGCATTGCCGCTGAGGCTGACGAAGACATGAAGACGCCCGACCGGAGCGGTGGATACCGTATCGGCGATGCGTATCGTCAGCGTCAGCCAGTCATCCCGACCTTCGTTTCCCGACCGGGAAGCGGTACGCCAGACGCCCAGGGGGGCCCCTTCACCAGGCACCAGCTCGCGCAAGGCGTCTTCTGGCAGAGCCTCGGCATTCGTTTTGCGGGATGCGACCGCGACTGCATCGCCCCGTTCAACGACAAACGCCTCGACAGGGTACCGATGCGCGCCCTTCAACTGCTCACCCAAAGCCTGTGACACGGCCCGCATGTCCCGAGCGCGCAAGGCACGTTGCAGCTCGGGATCACGGCTCACCTCGACCCCCTGCCAACGGATGGCACGAAAACGTTCGGCCAACACCTCATCGAGCAGGCGCTGGTCACGTATCTGGGTTCGACCCATGGCGGCGTGCAGTGCCTTTTCCGACCCCAGATAGGCCGCCGTGAGCAGCACGCCGGAGGTCAACGTCAAAAACGCAACCCCGAGTACCAGCACCACACTGGAAAAGCGCCAGGTACGCACTTGGCTATCCCTCATGTGCGACTCGACGCTCCATATTGCCCGCCTGCATTCGTCGGTCCCCCCTTTGTCGGTCGTTCGTCTGTTCGATCTCCTCCAGAGTTAAGATAGTGCTGATAAAAAAAGCAACAAACTCAACGTTGAATGAGTGTTGTCGCTGCCCTCATCACATCATGCGGCATGTTTCAACCCTTCCCCCGCCAATTGAAAGGCAATCGCGGCCATCATCACCCCGATACCGCCATCGATCAGTCGCCAGGCCAGCGGCCGGGATAACCAGGGCGACAGCAGGGCTCCCCCCCAGGCCAGCAGGCTGAACCACAATACCGAGGCACTACCGGCGCCGACGACAAAGGCGGCAGCACTTTCCTGTTGTGCGCCGACCGAAGGAATCAGCAGCAGGGTATCCAGGTACACCTGAGGGTTGAGCACCGTCACCCCCAGCGTGGCCAGTAGTACCTGGACCAGGCCCCGCTTTTCGGCCTCGGCACGCACCAGCCCCTGGCGTCCGGTGATGGCACGATAGAGCCCCTGCAATGCCAGCCAAGCGAGAAAGGTCACGCCCAACCAGCGCATGATCGCCATAGCATCCGGCACCGCCAGCAGCATGGCACTGACCCCGAACATCCCGGCGGTCACCAGCAACAGATCGGTGCTCATGCACAGCCCGGCCGACCACCAGTGGTACTCGCGCCGCACCGCCAATCCCAGCACATACGCATTCTGGGCGCCGATGGCAATAATGATGCCACCACTCACCAACAGCCCGGTCAGATAGCTTTCGAACATCGATATCGTCCTTCACTGGCTTGCGAATAGCGACGCCAGATTAACGACATGCTGTTATACTAAAAAATCATTCTACTAATACTGCATCAGTATAACTTATGCTTGACTATAAATTGCTCGAGGCCCTGGCGACCGTCCTGGAATCCGGAGGTTTCGAGCGAGCCGGCGACGTGCTCGGGCTCTCGCAGTCGGCGGTATCGCAACGCATCAAGGCACTGGAAGTGAGGCTCGGCCAACCCGTGCTGGTCCGCCACCCTCATCTGGCGGCAACACCGGCCGGCCAGCGGCTACTCAATCATTATCAACGAGTGTCCCTGCTGGAACGCGAACTGGGCAGTGCCCTACCGACCCTCGAAGTCGCCTCGCCACGCCTGAGAATCGCGCTGAACGCCGACAGCCTGGTGACCTGGTGGGCATCGGCGGTCAGCGACTTCTGCCGGCGCGAGGATGTGTTACTGGACCTGGTGATCGAGGACCAGGATATCGGGCTCAAGCGGTTACGCGATGGCGACGTGGCCGCCTGCCTGTGCGCCAGCGACCAGCCGATCGCCGGTGCACGTTGTGTACCGTTGGGCACGATGACCTACCACCCGATGGCCACGCCGAACTATATCGCGCGGCACTTCCCCGATGGGCCGACCGAAAGCGCCTTTCGTCGGTCACCGGCCATCGTCTATGGCCCCCATGACCAACTCCAGCATCGTTTCCTCGCCCGGTTCGGCTACCATGGCCCCTTCCCCTATCATCTCTGCCCGGAATCGGAAGGCTTCGTGCGCCTGGCCTGTGCCGGCATGGGCTACGGCATGATGCCGATGATGCAGGTAAGGGACGCGGTCAATCGAGGCGAGCTGGTCAGCCTCGCTCCCGGCCATGCCCTGGAGGTGCCCCTCTACTGGCACTTCTGGCGGCACAGCGGCGCCCTGCTGGAGCGTCTGACGAGCACACTGCGCACGGTGCAACTAACCTGAGCAGAACGGTGCCAGGCTGCCGTGTTCTTCCTTGGACGGAGCCTGCCCTAGGATCGATCATTATTTCCAAGCCGATCAGGAGGTTCGCATGAAGGTCTACAAGCCCGAATGGCGTTGCACCCTGAGCGTGACCGAAGGCGCGGAAGCATCGGACAACTGGAAGACTCGCCTCGCCTGGCGACTGCGACAGCTGGCCGACCGCCTGGACGGCGGTGGAAGGACGATCAAGCTCGACTGTTACACCGAGCCCCGGATATCGCGGGAAGACGTCGACGACTGCCTCGGCAAGGGCTTTATCATATCCCAGGAGCTGCTCACCGAACTCACCCAGCAGGCCGCCTGCGAAGACATCATGCGCAATGCCAAGGCGGAGCTCTTCGAACAGGCCACCACCGGCCCCAAACCCTGATGACCGCGACTCGCCACCCCGCGACAGGCGAGGTGGCGCTCAAGGTCCCCCAAGCAGACCATCACCCCGTGACAGTCGGCCGGATCCCGTCGACAATGCCGAGCTGCGCCTTTCGCCCCACGAGGAGTCTTCCATGCCGCTCGCCGTCAGCCTCATCGCCCCGTCGTCCTACACCGCTCCCAAGGCCATCGATGCCGGCATCTGCGGCCTGGAAGCACTAGGCGCCGAGGTACGCTGCGATGAGTCGCTGCAGACGCCGAGGCGCTACCTGGCCGGCAGCCGCGAGCATCGCCTGGCCCAGCTTCACGCCGCCTTTGACGACCCCGAGACCCGGGCGGTGTGGGCGGTGCGCGGTGGCTACGGCGCTGCCCAGCTGGTCGATGGCATCGACTGGTCGCGCCTCGCGCGTTCGAACAAGCCGCTGATCGGCTACTCCGACGTGACAGTGCTGCTCGATCACTGCCACCGCCACGGCGTGCCGGCCATCCACGGGCCGGTGGCCAAGGCCGCCGCCGGCGTGCTCGAGGGCGAGGCCGATCAACGGGAAATCGTGCAGCGCCAGTTCGAGGAGACCCTGGCACTGATTCAGGGGCCGACATCTCTCGACTACCCCTTGGCACCCTACACGGACGCTCCAGCCACTCTGGAAGGGCCCGTCGTGGGCGGCAATCTTGCCACGCTCGCCAGCCTGATCGGCACCCCAGTAGGCTTTCGCGCCCCACCCGGTTCGCTGGTGATTCTCGAGGACGTGGGCGAGCCCTACTATCGCCTGGAACGCTCGCTGTGGCAGCTGGTGCACGGCGGCGCCCTGGACCGGGCCGCCGCGGTATGCCTGGGCACCTTCGAGGGCTGCCGGCCCTACGACGACACGCCGCTGGAAGCCATCGTCGCCGAGACCCTGGCACCGCTCGGGCTACCGCTCTATACCGGCCTGCCGAGCGGCCACGGCCTGCACAACCGCCCCTGGCGCTACGGTGCCACCGGCCGCATCGCCGGCAGGCGCCTCACCATCGACGGCTAGGATCAGTACGAACAGTGCCTGCGCACGGTGATACTGTGTTGAAATCGGCCTCAAAATGCTCATTTACTCCTTGCAGAACACGCCAGGATAGCACCTGGGCACCCCCTTATACCGGGGCCTGGCGCCGGCAAGCCGGTGACCCGCATCGCCCAGGTCGGCCGAACCTGCGATACACCCGCTCGTTGAACAGCCTTCGAAAGTCTTTGACCTCAGCGGGGCAGCGTGACATTGTGGCGCCAGTTGGTGAGCAAGCAGCATGGTTCCAGAAGCATTCGATTCTTTTCGACAGCCTGTAATTGTATTTCTTGTTGTACCCGCTACTGATCCTGGGTAATACCAGAAACTTTACAAGGCGCTTAGCGCGAGAGGATTTTCAAATGACGACTGGTACCGTCAAGTGGTTCAACGATTCCAAGGGTTTCGGCTTCATTTCTCCTGCCGACGGCGGTGACGACGTGTTCGCCCACTTCTCCGAAATTCAGGCTGAAGGCTTCAAGTCCCTCCAGGAAGGTCAAAGCGTCTCCTTCGACGTGACCCAGGGCAAGAAGGGCCTCCAGGCCTCCAACATCAAGTCTCTCGGCTGATCCCAGGGATCACGAGAGCACGCGAACCCTGGCGGTTCGTTGAACGGGGCCCGCTCATGCGGGCCCCGTTTCGTTGTGTCCACGTGTCTGATACGCAGGCGTCACGGAGGAAGCATCGCCGTTCTGGCGAGTGAGTCGCGGACCATAGGCCCACGACGCTCGATGTGCACGTCCGGCAGCTCAGGAACCGATGACGTCCTGCGTCTTGTGCTCGAAATCGCTGGCATTGTGGCGCTCATGAAGCTGCAGCTCAGGCTCGCCGAAGGTTCGGTTGACCATGCGGCCCCGCTGAACCGCCGGACGAGCATCGATCTCCCGCGCCCAGCGCACCACATGCTCGTAGGTGTGGACCTCCAGAAACTCGGCCGCATCATAGAGACGGCCCAGCACCAGTTGGCCATACCAGGCCCAATTGGCCATGTCGGCGATGCTGTACTCATCGCCGGCCAGGTAGCGATGCTCCGCCAGGTGGCGATCGAGAACATCGAGCTGACGCTTGGTCTCCATAGCATAGCGGTCGATGGGATACTCGAGCTTCACCGGCGCATAGGCGTAAAAGTGACCAAAGCCGCCACCCAGGAAGGGCGCGCTGCCCATCTGCCAGAACAGCCAGTTGAGCGCCTCGGTCCGGGCCTTGACGTCCGCCGGCAGGAACGTACCGAACTTCTCGGCCAGGTACAGCAGGATCGCGCCCGATTCGAAGACCCGGGTCGGTTCTTCGGTACCGTGATCCATCAGCGCCGGAATCTTGGAGTTCGGGTTCACCTCGACGAACCCGCTGCCGAACTGATCGCCGTCGCCGATCTTGATCGGCCAGGCATCGTATTCCGCGCCTTCGTGGCCCTGCGCCAGCAGTTCCTCGAACATCACCGTGACCTTGACGCCATTGGGCGTGGCCAGCGAATAAAGCTGGAAGGGATGCTGACCGACCGGCAGTTCCTTATCGTGGGTCGGCCCGGCGATGGGACGATTGATGCTGGCGAACTGGCCACCGCTCGCCTGGCGCCAGGTCCAGACCTTCGGCGGGGTGTACTCGGTATCTTGGCTCATGGGAATTCCTGTGCGAGTGCGTTGTAGGCGCGACGATGCATTTCCACATCGCCGCCTGCCTCCGACAGGGGAAAGATAGCCTGTTAAAGGTTGCCTTTCGACCCCTCCGGGCACCCCGGCGGTGCCCACCGAGATCAACGTGCTGACCACCACGATCTGCAGCATGCGCGCAACGTCCAGCGGCACGCCTGCCACGTTGGCGGCAAACACCGCCGAGCCACAGGGAGGCCAAAGGAGTGGACATGGGGTCTTAAAATGAACAGGCGCCGCGAACCATGGGCTCACAGCGCCTTTCGTGCAACGGATGCGTTCAGGGCTCCGGCGATCACATCGAGGGGGATATCCGGTCCGGCACACCATCGCGAGCCAGCCGCGTCAACCGCACGTCCACGGTGAGGGAAAGCGAGGTCAGCGCCGCGGCCTTCTCGCGCCCTTCGGCGCCGGCACGGTGCAAGTGCGGTGTCATCGCCAATAGGTCGGCGATGGGCTCGGCGCCCTCGAGCTCGATGGCATAGCGCAGCGTCTCGCAGGACTGCTGCATGAAGCCCTCGGGCGCGGCCGCATCGCCCTCCCGGGGCGGCTTGAGGCTCGGGTAGATGATCTCGCGCAGCTCGCGCAGGTGGTCCGGCCCGGCCTCGACCATCAGCAGCTCGCCGCCCGGCTTCAGCACGCGGGCGAACTCCGCATAGACAGGGAAACCGAACAGGCACAGCACGCGATCCAGGCTCTCCGCCTGCACCGGCAGGTGGGCGTTGGTGCCCACCACCCAGGTGGCAGCCTTTTGGCGCTTGGCGGCGGCCAGCACCGCCCACTTGGAGATATCCACACCCAGCAGGGAGAGCACCGGCGCCTCGCCCCGGGCTTTCTTGGTCGATGTCGCGGCCTCGCGCTCGGCCGCTGCTTCAGCAAGCTCTCGTAGATAGAAGCCCTCCCCGCAGCCGGCATCCAGGCAGTGCAGCGTGCCGCCGACGGGCGCCCCTTCCAGCACGGCCCGGCTCACCGCCTCGGCGATGGGTCGGTAGTGGCCGGCCTCGAGGAAGCGCCGCCGTGCCGCCACCATCGCCTTGCTGTCGCCGGGATCGCGGGAGCGCTTGTTCTGCACCGGCAGCAGGTGCACATAGCCCTGGCGAGCAATATCGAAGCTGTGCCCGACCGGGCAGCGCCAGGCGCCGTCGTGCCGCTCCAGCAGGTCGCCATCCAACGGGCAGGCCAGCGCCTCGAATGGTGTGGTGCTCATGGGGCGGCCATCCCCTTCCGTTCCTGCATTCGTTCCGCGATTCATGACGCTCTCATGCCGCTGCTGTGTTCACGGTCGCGCCATCGAGCCCTGCCCGATGGCGCGCTGTGGAGCGACATTATACGCGGGCGGCCAGCCGCCCGACGGTGGCGATGGTCTCGTCGCGCTCCTCCCCGGTCGCGCTGGGCATCAGGGTATAGGCGACGGCGATCACCGCGCCGCGGTCGCCCGGCCAGCCGATGCCAATATCGCTGGCGTTGCCCACGCCGTTGGTGCCGGTCTTCTCGCCGACCAGCCACGACGACGGCATGCCCGCACGCAGCCGGGCGTCGCCGACCTTGCCCTCGATCATCCAGGACGCGAGCTGGTGGCGCGACGACGGCGTCAGGGCGTCGCCCAGCATCAGGGTGCGTAGCGTCGACATCATGGCCAGCGGGGTCGTGGTGTCGCGCTCGTCGCCTTCGTGATCGTGAGTGTTAAGGTCGGGCTCGACGCGGTCCATCCGGGTGGTGTCGTCGCCGATGGAACGCAGAAAGGCGGTGACCGCCTCGGGACCGCCGACGCTCTCGATCAGCGCGTTCGCCGCCGCGTTGTCGCTCCAGGCCACCGCCGCCTGGCATAGCTCGGCAACCATCAGGCCGGGCTCGCCCAGCCGCTTCTCGGTGATCGGCGTCCAGCCGACGAGATCGCCCTCCTCGACCACGATGCGGCGATCCAGCGTCTCGCTACCCTCGTCCACCCGTGCCAGCACCGCCGCGGCGATGAAGAACTTGCCGGTGCTGTTGAACAGGAACCGCTCGTCGCCGCGATGGCTCGCTACCGCGCCGGTGGCGACGTTCATCAGCGCCACGCCCACGCGGTCGTCCTCCGCGCGCTCCAGTTCCGCCAGCCGCTGGTCGAGGTCGGAGGTGGCGGCGGAAGTGGTTGAGGTCGAAGTGGCGGCGAACGCCGGCGGGCCCACGGCGAGCATGGCGCCGGCGGCGGTCATGGTCCCGAGGACCTGGCGGCGTGAAAGGGTCGGCATGGTGGGCTCCTGAGCAAGATAAGCAGAATCGGATCGAACAGAATAGCCGGCGGTCACGCGCGAGGCAAAAAAGAACCCGCCGTTGGGCGGGTTCTAGTCGGGCATCGCTGGGTGACAACGATTTCCTAGAAGGGCCTGATGGATAGTGAGGTGGTCGCCACTAGAGATAAATTAAGCCTGCCACTCATTTCCATGACCAAGGTGCGCCGGCCACAAAGCAATGGGTTCTTCGAGCGGCTGCACCGCACGCTGCTGGATGAGCACTTCCGCATCCAGGGGCGCACCAAGTGGTACGAGGCCTTGGAAGAGATGCAGGCGGGCCTGGATAACTACCTCGTCATCTACAACACCAAGCGCCCACATCAAGGCCGCAACATGAAGGGGGCGACGCCCTATGCCGTCTTCAAGAAAGGACTCCTCAAGGCGACGGAGAGGGAGCCCAGGAAAACGGCAGAAAACACTGCTTAACTATAGGGAGCCCACGGGGGCATGTGTAAGGCGAATACCATCACTGTACAATCGATACAATCGCATCAGAGGTGTGTCGCTAAACGAAGCATCAGCATTTCGAGTTGACAGGTTGAACATTTTTGATGCGACAACCTATCCAGAAACTCTTAACCTGCACACCTCTGAGTAAAAACATCAAGCAACATTCTCTCTAAGGTAACTCGCAGCATCTTTTGGGCTATCCACCACTTTAAACCCAACATTCAAATGATTCGCCACACCTTCAACTTCTTTATAACTTCTCAGTCTCTTAGACTTTGACCTGTAACCACTATCAATCATGGCAACGAGAGAAACCTTACTGTAATACTCCTTGATCATACTAAGTTCAAGACATGAAACCTCTGCCTTATATATCCTGCTATTTTTTTTAAATACGTAAAAATTAGCGGCCAACCCACCAGCATTATCAGCAAAGTCGAAGGTTTTCATTGCTCCGGCCACTCGAAGCTGACGATTAAAGAAACCAACTATATTTGAATTCATACTTAACAGATGATCATAAACAAAATCAGAGAACCCCTTGGCTGGCTCAGCAGACCCAGAACCCTTCTCGTAAAAATCCAAATAACTAAAAAAAGAAACCTTCCGCAATACTCTAGAATGAATTTCGCCTATTTCATAACCTTCAACAACTCGTCTCTTACCTAAAGAAACACCAGGCGCTACTTCTTCTCCACCACCAACTTTCCTTTCTTTCAAGAGCCGGACCGAATATTCACAGGCATGTTTGGCCAAGTTACCAACCGCTGCTTTCCGATCGCTGAACAGCGTTTCAGATAAATCCTTCCTCAAAGCGGTTTTATAAAAAAAATCTTTCTCGGGATTCTCATAACAAACTCCTACGCATATCCTCTCGTTTGAATCAAGTATAAGCTCCAAATAAACCGGCCACCAATTCAAGATAGTTGTAGTTTTCATAACGGAAAGCTCATCTGATTTAACTTGTGACTATCGCATGTTCTTTGCACCAAGCTCAGAATAGCTCGAGATCGATAGCAATAGGTTAAAGCATCCTCTTTAAGGAATTTTTTACCCCCTACTTCCAACTTATCATAAACAAGCGAAAGATCTTCCCACAAACTCTCGTACGCGACCCTAGGAACATCCTCATAAGAATTGCTATTCAAAAGCTCAAAAACCTTCTTCTCCACCCTCCTAAAGCTTAGCTCACTTGCACTTTTTGCAATAGACCACATCCAGTTATGGTCTCCCAACTCCACATCTTTATTGTTTTTACAAAGAACATGCTCATGATCAATCAAACAGACGGACTCGCCATCATATAAGACATTTTCATGATGACGATCTTGATTATACAAAACCTCATCAAAAACACCCATCAAAGCAACATCAGGTTTCTTCAAAAACTCTTCTGCAACCTTACTGCTCTCAAAAAATTCGCCAGAAAAATTACGACTCATATCTGGATATTTCTTAATCTCCATGGCAAAGCAAAAGATTCCTGAAAAATCCTCACCATTAGGAGTTGAACCATAGTCTTTCGGAATAAAAACCAAATAGGGGTCTGGAGTTGAAACGTCAAACAGTTTTGACAAAAACGCCGCAAAAAACTCTTTAAAAGCAAACCTCGGTGGAAGCGAAGGCTTTAGATAAACACTCACTATCTCACCGTCATGTCTTTCCACGTCCCCTTTATAGATACCCCATGTCGAAGATAGTTTCGACAACTCCATCCCCGCTAAAAGAGTACCTTCACTGAAGCTCATGTCTTGATCTCTTAATGAGTAATATTTTCTTCAACCACACGATAGCTGAAAATAAGGCAATAAAAAAGCCTGCTTTTCAGCAGGCTTTAAGAGTCAAGCAACTTCTAGATACTCACTCCCACTCGATGGTGGCGGGCGGCTTGCTGCTCACATCGTAGGTGACGCGGGAGACGCCGGAGAGCTCGTTGATGATGCGGTTGGAGACCTTCTCCAGCAGCTCGTAGGGCAGGTGCGCCCAGCGGGCGGTCATGAAGTCGATGGTCTCCACCGCGCGCAGGGCGATGACCCACTCGTAGCGGCGGCCGTCGCCGACCACGCCGACGGACTTCACCGGCAGGAAGACGGCGAAGGCCTGGCTGGTCTTGTGGTACCAGTCGGCCTTGTGCAGCTCCTCGATGAAGATGGCGTCGGCCTCGCGCAGGATGTCGGCGTATTCCTTCTTCACCTCACCGAGGATGCGCACACCGAGGCCCGGCCCCGGGAAGGGGTGACGATAGACCATGTCGTAGGGCAAGCCGAGCTCGACGCCGAGCTTGCGCACCTCGTCCTTGAACAGCTCGCGCAGGGGCTCGACGAGCTGGAGTTTCATGGTCTCGGGCAGGCCGCCCACGTTGTGGTGGGACTTGATGACGTGCGCCTTGCCGGTCTTGGCGGCGGCGGATTCGATCACGTCCGGGTAGATGGTGCCCTGGGCAAGGAATTCCACCCCCTCGATCTTGGCCGCCTCGGTATCGAAGACGTCGATGAAGGTATTACCGATGATCTTGCGCTTGGCCTCGGGGTCGTGCACGTCCTCGAGACGCGACAGGAACTGCTCCTCGGCGTCGACGCGAATCACCCGCACGCCCTTGTGGCTGGCGAAGGTCTTCATCACCTGGTCGCCTTCGTCCTTGCGCAGCAGGCCGTTGTCGACGAACACGCAGGTCAGCTGGTCGCCGATGGCCTTGTGCAGCAGTGCGGCAACGACCGAGGAGTCGACGCCACCGGACAGCCCCAGCAGCACATGGCGATCGCCCACCTGTTCGCGCACTCGGGCGACCTGGTCCTCGATGATCTGCGCCGGTGTCCACCAACGTTCCGCCTGGCAGATGCCCAACACGAAGTGTTCGAGGATGCGCTGGCCCTGCAGGGTATGCGTCACCTCGGGGTGGAATTGAACGCCGTAGAAGCGCTTCTCTTCCCAGGCCATGGCGGCGATCGGGCAGCTCTCGGTGGAGGCAATCACGCTGAAGGCGTCCGGTACCCGGGCGACCTTGTCGCCATGGCTCATCCACACATCGAGCAGGCGTTTGCCGCTCTCGGCCTCGATATGGTCGGCGATGTCCTCGAACAGGGCACTCTCGCCGTCCAGGCGGATCTGCGCATAGCCGAATTCACGCTTCTGCGAACCTTCCACGCCACCGCCAAGCTGCTCGGCCATGGTCTGCATGCCGTAACAGATGCCGAGCACCGGCAGGCCCATCTCGAAGACGCACTGCGGCGCACGGGGAGAATCGAGCTCGGTAACGGACTCCGGCCCCCCGGCGAGGATGATGCCGTTGGGATTGTAGTCGCGAATCTCTTCTTCGGTGATATCGAAGGCGCGGATCTCGGAATAGACCCCGATGTCGCGCACCCGACGGGCGATCAGTTGCGTGTACTGGGAGCCGAAATCGAGGATCAGGATCTTGTGGGCGTGAATATCTTGCATGAAATGGCCACCGCCGTTGTGGACTCAAGCACCGCGGCTTGGGTCACGGTCTGCTCGGAACAAAGAGGGAAGAATGAAGAAGGAAGAGACACACACTGTGGTGCCTCCTCCCCCTCTTCTTCCCTCTTATCTCTTACATCTTCCCTCTCGGGTGGGCGTTAGCCCGCACGATAATTGGGGGCTTCCTTGGTGATTTGCACGTCGTGCACATGGGACTCGTTGAAGCCAGCGCCGGTGATCTTCACGAACTCCGGCCTGGTGCGCATCTCTTCGATGTCGCGGCAGCCGGTGTAGCCCATGGAGGCCCGCAGGCCGCCCATCATCTGGTGCACGATGGCGCCCATCACGCCCTTGTAGGGTACGCGGCCTTCGATGCCTTCCGGCACGAGCTTCTCGACGCCTTCGCTCTTGTCCTGGAAGTAACGGTCGCTGGAGCCCTGGGTCTGCGACATGGCGCCCATGGAGCCCATGCCACGGTAGGCCTTGTAGGTCCGGCCCTGGTAGAGCTCGACCTCGCCCGGCGCTTCCTCGGTGCCGGCCAGCAGGCCGCCCACCATC
Source organism: Halomonas sp. I1 (assembly GCF_032334135.1). NCBI lineage: Bacteria > Pseudomonadati > Pseudomonadota > Gammaproteobacteria > Oceanospirillales > Halomonadaceae > Halomonas > Halomonas sp. I1. The sequence goes on along the minus strand of NZ_JAVXUS010000005.1, from coordinate 152,902 downwards.
ACGCAGCTGGCACCGGCGGCCACGGCCTTGGCCAGGTCGCCCGAGAAGCGCACGCCGCCATCGGCGATCAGCGGCACGTCATAGGGCTTGAGCGCTTCGGCCACGTTGGAAACGGCGGTGATCTGCGGCACGCCGACACCAGCCACCACGCGGGTGGTGCAGATCGAGCCCGGGCCGATGCCCACCTTGACGCCGTCGGCGCCCGCCTCGGCCAGCGCCTTCGCCGCCTCCGCCGTGGCGATGTTGCCGCCGACCACCTGAATCTGCGGATAGTGTTCCTTCACCCAGGCCACCCGATCGATCACGCCCCTGGAGTGGCCATGGGCCGTGTCGACGATGACCGCATCGACACCGGCCTCGGCCAGTGCGGCAATACGATCCGGCGTCTCGGGGCCGGTACCCACGGCAGCACCGACCAGCAGTCGACCATCGCTGTCCTTGGCGGCGTAGGGGAAGGTGCGCGCCTTCTCGATATCCTGGAAGGTGACCAGACCACGCAGCCGGAAGTCGCCATCCACCACCAGCATCTTCTCGACGCGATGCTCCTGCATCTTGCCCTTGATGATCGCCAGCTCGGTGCCTTCGGCCACGGTGACCAGCTTCTCGCGGGGCGTCATGATATCGGCCACGCTGTCGCCGTGGTTAGGCTGGAAGCGCATGTCGCGCTCGGTGACGATGCCGACCAGGGTTTCTCCCTCCACCACTGGGAAGCCCGAGAAGCCGTATTCCTTGGCCATGGCCAGCAGGTCGGCCAGCTTGGCCTTGGGCCCGACGGTCACCGGATCCTTGACGATCACGCTCTCGTGTTTCTTGACCTTGCGCACCTCGGCGGCCTGCTGCGCGATGGTCATGCTCTTGTGGATGATCCCGATACCGCCTTCCTGCGCCATGGCGATGGCCAGGCGGGCTTCGGTCACGGTGTCCATGGCGGCGGAAACGAGCGGGATATTCAGGAAGAGGTTGCGAGTCAGGCGAGTTCTGAGGCTGACGTCCTTGGGCAAGACATCGGAGTAGCCGGGTAGGAGTAATACGTCATCGAACGTAAGAGCTTCTTGGGCCATACGTAACATAGTCGGCAACACCCAGTGAGCTGTGGAGGAGGGAGTGAAGTTAATCCACCATTATAACGCGGGCCACCGAATTCGGGCAATGTGAGTCGCGACCGGCGCTGCTGGGCAGCCCCCATGTCGCTCGAGCGGGACAAGGCCGGTATACTTAGCCCCCTCACGACTCTCATCGTTCCGTCGGGTCGGCAACACTACAGGAGTCTCCTTGCCCCCCATCATCGCTTCCTTTCTTCGCTTTCTGCCCACCCTGGCGCTGGGGCTGGCCGGCGGGGCGGCAGCCTTCGCCGTGAACCTGCCGCTGCCCTGGCTGCTCGGCGCCATGATCGCCACCACCGTGGCGAGCCTTTGCGGCGCGCGTCTGCGCTCCCCGGGGCGCGGACGCAAGGGCGTGCTGGTGGTGATCGGGGTGATGCTGGGCTCGGCCTTCACGCCGGAGCTCTCCGGCGACCTGGGGCTGTGGAGCCTGAGTCTTGCGGTGATGCTGGTAGCCACGGCGGCGATGATGGCCTTCTCGGTGTGGTTCTCGCAGCGCATCGCCGGCCACTCCCGGGAGACCGCGCTGTATGCCGGGGTGCCGGGCGGCGTCTCCACGGTCACGGTGATGGCGATGGCCTCCGGCGCCGACCTGCGGGTAGTGGGCATGACTCATGCGGTGCGCATCCTGGTGCTGCTGGTGGCGATCCCACCGGTGCTCCAGGCGATCGGCCACGTCGACTTGGCCGGCGCCACGCCGGACCCGTCGCGCTGGCTGTGGCTGCCCGGCCCCGTGGATGCGGCCTGGCTCGTCGCCGCGGGCTTCGGCGGCCTGTGGCTGGCACGCCTGCTGCGCCTGCCCAACGCGCTGCTGTTCGGCCCGGCGCTGGTCTCGGCGGCGCTGCACCTCAGCGGCGTCACCCACGCTGCGGTGCCACCGACGCTGCTCGCGCTGGCCCAGGTGCTGATCGGCGTTTCCGTGGGCGTGCGCTTCGCCGGCACCTCGCTGGCCCGGGTCGGCCAGACGCTGGTCATGGCCGTCGGCCAGGCGCTGGTGCTGCTGGCCCTCGCCGTGGTCGCCGCCTGGGTCGGCCATCTGCTGACCGGCTACTCGGCCGCCGCGGCGCTGCTCGCCTACATGCCCGGCGGCGCCCCGGAGCTGAGCCTGGTGGCGCTGACGCTGGGCATCGACCCGGCCTTCGTCACCACCCACCACCTGCTGCGCATCAGCGTGCTGGTGTTGATCCTGCCGGCGTTGCTGAGAACGCTCGAGCGTTCCGGGAGCTAGAACCCCCGGGCGCCTGACGGCGCCATTCGCGCGATGAATCGCGCTCCCACGAAAGGCGCGGGGGCCTCGGACAGCGGGTTGGTTGGCATCCGATGTGTCGGCGGTGAGACGCCGCCCGCCCGTCAGCCGCGGTGTTGGTCGAGGAAGTCGATCAGCCGCGGGAAGATATCCTCATGGATTCGGTTGCCCATGAATACGTCCTGGTGGCCGTAGCCCTCGAAGATCGCCAGTTGGTGGCGCCCCGGTACCACTTCCTCCAGGGCCCGGTGGCAATGGAGGTTGCTGTCGGTGAAGACCCGGTTGGTGTCGCCGGTCATGAACAGGCAGGGCGTCTCCACGGCCTCGGCACCGGCGATATAGTCGTCGGGCAGATCAGCGTAGCAGGGATCGTCGGGCTTCATGCGCACCGGGCGGTGGCCGCGCCCCAGCATCTTCAGCACGTGCTTGTGGTAGTTGAGCCCCACCGGGCCATAGAGGTCGCCGCCGCGGCGATGGGTGATCTCGGCGAGGTTCTCGTGCCGGTAGAGCGCCGGCCAGCCGGTGCCCCACATCAACGAGAGCATATGGCAGGCGGGCACGTCGCACTCGCGGTGGAACAGCGAGACCAGCTTCGAGAGCAGCTTGCCGATGGTCAGTCGCGGGTCCTCGCTCCAGCGGGGGCTGACGTAGGGCTGCTGGAGGATGCGCTCGATGATGAAGGGAAAGACGTGGCCCTTGATCCGCGACCAGGTGGGCACGTGCGGCGTCAGCGCCACGCTGTTGGCGATGCAGGAGCGGATGCCGGTGACGGTGCCGGCGAACAGCGCCATGGTGAAGCTCATGGCCCCCAGGCAATGGCAGATGACGTGGAGGTTGACGTCGTCGCCGGCCACCTCTCGGACCTTGGCCACGGCCGCGGGATGGTCATAGAGGGCGCAGTCGTCCATCGACCAGTCGCTGGGCTGGAGGTTGTAGGCATGGCGATTGCTCATGCGGAAGTCCAGGGTCCAGACGTCGGTGAAGCCGGCATCCAGCAGGCAGGAGACCAGGTTGTCGTGCTCGGGCTGGATGAACATGTCCGAGGAGGTGGTCAGGCCGTGGATGATCATTACCACGTCGCGGCATGGGGCCCGGCAGAAGCGCAGCAGCGACAGCCCCAGGCCGTCCTCGGTGGTGAAGTGATGAGTGCTGGTCTCGGCGTCCTGAACGCCCTCCAGGGTGTAGAGCGGTATCTCCCGACTCATGATGCCCTCCTTGATCGGTATGTCTCGCCTCACGCCTCACGCAAGTATCTCGGCCATGGCCCGCTCGGCCAGGGCGGCGATGGTCCGCGAGGGATTGAGTCCCAGGGCGCGGGGCACGATGGCGCCGTCCAGCACGTGCAGGCCCGGGTAGCCGAACACCTCGCCCTTGTGGTCCACCACGCCGTCCTCGGCGCTGGTGCCCATGTTGCAGCCACCCAGCGGGTGTGGGGTCAGCAGGTAGTCGAACAATGACCAGGAGGGCGGCTCCAGCGCCAGCCCGCCGGTAACCGAGGAGAGGCGCTTGTGACGCTCGATCAGCGCCTGGACGACGGGCCGCGAGCGGCGCACGTCGTAGTCGAGCTCGAGCGCCAGGTCACGATCGAACCAGCCGCGCTCCAGGCGCATCACGCCGTCGCTGGCGTCCACGCCTTGGCCGAACCAGGGCATCAGGTGGGCGTGGGGGTCCCGGCCACTCAGCAAGCCATCGAGCAGCAACCGCCAGCCCTCGAAGAGCCGTTCTCCCGCGGCGTGGCGCTCGAGGGCGGCGCGCAGGGCGTTGCCGACCACATCGGGAAAGCCGCCGTCCTCGACGAAGTAGCGCGCGCCGCCGTCGCTGCCGTCCAGGTAGTCGATGGCGCAGGTGATGGTCGGCCCCCGGGTCGGCGAGACATCGCGCCCGGCGTAGAGCGCCGGGGTGAGGAAATCGCCGTTGGCGCACCAGCCGTGGCCGAGCCGGGGCGACACCGCCGGCAAGGTGCGGTACTGATCGCGGCAGCGCAGCAGCAGCTCGGTGGAGCCCAGCGAGCCCGCGGCCACCACCACTCGATGGGCGCTTTCGCTGCCCTCGTCGCCACCGTCCAGGCGCCGGTAGCGCACTCGGTAGCCGTCTCCTTCCGGCTCGATGGCGTACACCAGGCACAGCGGCCGGATCTCGGTGCCGTGGTCCTCGGCCCGGGCCAGATAGTTGAGATCCAGGGTGTTGCGGGCCCCCACCGGACAGCCCAGGTCGCACTCGCCGCAATGCACGCAGGTCCCCTGGGCGAGGCCGGCGACGTTGGTCTCTTCCCGGCTGTGGCGCGGGTCGTGAGGATCCTCGAGGCCGTAGTGCCAGGCCTCGTCGAAGCGCACCGCCAGCGGCAGGTCGCGGAAGCGATCGGCGGCGCCGGTGGCCCCGGCGGCCTCGCGCATCAGCCGATGGCGCGCCGTGCGCTGGCCCTCGGGCAGGGTCTGGACCTCGAGCATGCGCCCGGTGGTGGCGTAGTGCGGCGCCAGGGCCTCGAAGTCGATCTCTTCCGGCCAGCCGTGGTCGAAGACGAAACGCTCGGCCTCGACGAAGACGTTGGCGTAGATCAGCGAGCCGCCACCGACACCTGCGCCCTGGGCCACGCCGACCCGCGGGAAGAGCCGCAGGTCCAGCCAGCCATGGTGGCGCTGCGGGGCCTGCGCATCGAAGACCCAGTCGTCGTCGGGACCGCGCGGCAGCTCTTCGGTAGTCCAGCGCCGGCCGCGCTCGAGCACCAGGACCCGCTGGCCGGCCTCGGCCAGCCGGCAGGCCGAAACCGCGCCGCCGAAGCCGGAGCCGATGACGATGGCATCGAAGCAAGTGCTCATGGCCGAGCGTCCCGGGCCAAGGGGGCGTAGAGGTCCCAGAGCTCGCCGAAGAAGAAGCCGCCGAAGGTGGCCAGGGTATGGACGTCGCCGTCCCCGGTGGGCCGCAGCGTCGACAGCAACGCCGTCAGCTGGGGCACGCCGAGCTCGAGGATGCCGGCGCCGATCACCTCGCCGTCGGTGTCCTCGCCCCGGTGCAATCGGGTATAGAGGGTGGTGGTGTCACGCCACAGATCGGGCCCCGGATCGTCGAACACGCGTTTCTCCCCGGCCAGGTAGTAGGCGGCGCCATCGGTCGTGAAGCCCAGTTCATAGACCATGCGCCGGCCCATGCCGTCGGCGCCGGCCGGGGAAAACAGCCGGAAGGCGCCGTTGGAGGCGTCCAGATCCATTCCCAGGGGCGGGAAGTCAACGCGCCCCGTGAGCCGCCCCGGGTGCTCGGGATCGGCCAGGAAGGCCGCCAGGTTGTCGATGGCCACGGCGGCGTGCATGGCCAGGCGGGTACCGGCCTGGCACCCCGCAGCTGCGCCGCATTCCGGCTCCGTCTCGCCCAAGGCGAAGGCGCCGCGCATGGTCTCCTCGAAGGCAATGCCCGCGGTCATGGCGTTCCTCCGTCAGTCCCAGGGCGCCAGTGGCAGATCGTTGGCCTGCACCCGCCGGCCCTCGGAATCGGTGACCTTCACCGGCTCCCCCTGGGCATCGAGCACCCGAACACGCAACCGATGACGGCCCTTGTCGAGCTCGAGCCGACAGAAGTTGTCCTCCTGGCTGAAGCCCCAGGCGCGGTAGTGCACCACCGGTCCGCTGTGATCGCCCTCTCCGCCCTCCAGCGGGAAGCCGTCGTACTGCTCGTCCTCGCGGGAGTCATGCACGAAGCCATTGGGGTCGCCGTCGGCGAACGGGAAGGGCCAATAGAGCGCCGAGGAGGTGACGTCGTAGGCGAACAAGCCAATATCGCCCTGCTCGTGCTCGAAGCTGAGCCGGGCGATATTGGCACAGTGCACATCGCCGCTCAGGAAGACCACGTTCTGGATCCTGTTATCGAAGATGTGCTGGAGGATCGCCTGGCGGGTACGTGGATAGGCCGGCCAGGCGTCGCTGGCCTCGCGCTTTTCGAGATTGGCCGCCAGGCGCTGCCTCTCGGGTTCGTCGCGGAGTTCGTTGCCGAGGCGCTCGTCGATGGGGCTCGGCGCGAAGACGCTGGAGGTAACCAGGAATTTGGGCACGTTGCCGTGCTCGCGTTGCTGCTCGCTCAGCCACTCGCGCAACCGGTCGAGCTGGCCGGGGTGGGCCGGATCGATGGTCGGCCGGCCCAGCAGGTGGTTGTCATGGAGGCCGGCCCGCTGCCGGTAACGCTGGGTGCGGGTATCAACCACGAAGAACGGATAGCCGGCGCACTCGAAGCGGTAATAGAGCCGGCGGCCGAAGCTGCGCGGACCATGGCTCCACTGGTAACTCATGTAAGCGCCGATGGCGATGTTGAAGAGGTGGTGATTGTCGCGCAGCCGGTCCTGGCTCCAGTTGTCCTCGATCTCGTGGTCGTCGAGGATCATGTAGACCGGCGAGCGACGCAGCAGGCGACGCATGTTGGGAGCCCCGAAGGCCTCGTGATAGCGCGACTGCATTTCTTCGAAGGTGTCGGCCCGGCCGATCGGCAGGTGGCGGTGGTATTTGTCGGCATAGATCTGGTCGCCCATCAACAATGTGAAGCGCGCCGGCCATCGCCCGCCCTGTCGCTGAAACTGCGCCGCCATGGGCGCGAAGATACGATCCGCCTCCTTGATCTTCCACAACAGGCCCGGGTAGCGGCAGGAACCGATCAGGAAACTCAGCTCGTCCGCCGGGCCGGCATCGGGGTCGGGGAAGGTCCGGAAGCGTGCCTCGCAGTCCGCCGAGTCGAAGCCCTCGAGCAGCTCCCCCATGGTAGCGAGTGGCGGCAGGCGTTCGGCCAGGTCACCATCGCCCAGGGATTCGGCGTCCGGCAGCGGATCGTCGACGGTCAGGGTCGCCATGCGCACCCGGTAGTCGGTATCCGGTTCCAGCGGGAAGGGGGCGGGGCCGTCCTCGCCGCCGAGGCTCGTCTCCTGGCCCAGCACGAAGGTACCGGTACGATCGAACTCGCGATGCAGGCGGAAATAGTAGGCCCAGGGTCGGCCCGCCTCGCCGGTGCGCAGCCGGCCGCGCTCGTCGACGACCCCCAACAGCCCCACCGTGCGCATCTCCGCACCGAGATGGGCGCCTTCGTCCCGGGGCGCGCGGCCACGGATCCAGAGCCGACAACGATCATGGGAGGTATGCCCGACGATGGGCCCGAGCTGAGGCGCGCGCAGTCCCGACATGATGGGCCTCCTCCGTTGGCGCGATATTCGGGGGATGCGCCGGCATGACGATGGCGCCCCTGGATAAGCGTAGTCGCGCCTAACGCAATCGCGCTACAGTACGGAGCGCCGCACACCCCCGACGAGGATGCCCATGCCCAGCGCCGACGACACTGCCCTCTCCGTCAGCGAGCTCAACCGCGACGCTCGACAGCTTCTCGAGAGCGGGATCGGCGAGGTCTGGGTGGAGGCCGAGCTTTCCGGTGTATCGCGGCCGGCCTCGGGGCATGTCTACTTCACGCTCAAGGATGAACGCGCCCAGCTACGCTGCGCGCTGTTCCGCAATCGCGCGCGTTTCGTGACCGCGCCGATGCGTGACGGCGACCGGGTCAAGGTGCGCGGCCGGGTATCGCTGTTCGAGCCTCGCGGCGACTTCCAGCTCATCGCCGATGCCGTGCAGCCGGCCGGTGAAGGGGAACTGCTGGCGGCCTTCGAGCGGCTCAAGACCAAGCTGGACGCCGAGGGCGTGTTCGCCAATGCCCGCGCCCTGCCCTTTCCGCCTCGCCACCTGCTGGTGCTGACCTCGCCCACCGGCGCGGCGATTCGCGATGTGCTCGCGGTGCTTGCCGCACGCTGGCCACTGTCTCAGGTCACCCTGATTCCGGTGCCGGTACAGGGCCGCGAGGCGGCCCCGGCACTTATCGCCGCACTCGGGCTGCTCAACCGTCAATCGACCCTGGAGCCGGAACGCGATGCCATCCTGGTCACGCGAGGAGGCGGTAGCCTGGAGGATCTCTGGGCCTTCAACGATGAGCACCTGGCCCGGGCCATCTTCCACTCTCGTCTGCCGGTCATGTCGGCGGTGGGTCATGAAGTCGACGTCACCCTGGCGGATTTCGCCGCCGACAGTCGTGCGCCCACCCCCTCGGCGGCCGCCGAACGACTGGTTCCGGATGCCGCCGCCCTGCGCCAGCGCCTGGTCCAGCTCGAGGAACGCCTGACACGCTCGCAGCGGGCTCGCCTGGACACCCAGGGCCAACGGCTCGACCACTTGAGAGCCCGACTGCGGCACCCGGGTGAAGTGCTCGCCTACCGCCGACGCCAGCTCGAACAGCTGCATGGCCGGCTGCATCGTGCCATGAACGCTCGACTGGCCGAACGACGGGAGAGGGAACGCCATCTTCGTCAACGCCTGGCGCTGCGTTCGCCGCAATGGCAAGTAGAACAGGCCGAACAGCGCCTGACGCTGGCCGCCCAGCGACTGCGTCGGAGCATGCCCCGCTCGTTGGCCCGTCATCGCGAACGCCTTGCCGCCGTGTCGCGGGAGCTCCAGGCGGTCAGCCCCCTGGCGATACTGGGCCGCGGCTACTCGATTCTCGAGACACCCGAAGGACATGTGGTCAAGCGCGCCGAAGATACTCGCCCCGGCGAGCGACTCGAGGCCAGGCTCGGCGAGGGCCGCCTGGCGCTCGAAGTGTTGCCGACACCCAGCCCTCCCTCGACGCCCGATCGCAATTGATAACAAATATTATTTACATTTCTGCCAGTTTCATTACCATACCGCCCTGCATGGCAGGCTGACGGTGCCGATCGGCGAGTGGCTTCCACGACGCGACAACACGGTAAACGTCATCCAATGCTCGCCTTGTCTGCGCCCACCCCGGGCGCAGACTTTTATCGACCGAGACGGATGCGCGAATGACTCGCCGGGCGGTACCTCGGGCAAGTTCATCGGCACATCCCCGACCTTTCCACCTGGAATGGCAAGCCGGGCGGCACGTCTCAAGCCCGATTCGAGAGAGCGACGTTCGGCTTGAAGGTCGAGGGTTCGAGTTCGTGGCGGGCCAGCAACTTGTAGAAATCCGTTCGGTTGCGACCGGCGATTCGCGCCGCCTGGGTGACATTGCCCTCGGTGATCTTGAGGACCTTGATCAGATAGCTGCGCTCGAACCCGGCCCGGGCGTCGTTGAAGGTCGGCAGGGCATTTTCTTCAGCCACCAGGGCCTGCGCCACCAGCGCCTCAGGTATGATCGGGGAGCTGGTCAAGGCCACGCATTGCTCCACCACGTTGACCAGTTGACGCACATTGCCCGGCCAGGCGCTCGAGGCCAGCAGGTTGATGGCCTCCTTGGAGAAGCCCTTGACGAAGGGCTTGTGGCGCTCGGCGGCCTGGGTCACCAGGTACTTGGCGAGCAGCGGCACATCCTCGGCGCGCTCCTTGAGCGGCGGCAGCTTCAGGTTCACCACGTTGAGACGATAGAAGAGATCCTCGCGGAACTCCCCGTCGTGCATGGCCTGGCCCAGATCGCGATGGGTCGCCGAGATCAGGCGTACATCCACGGATACCGAGGCGGTCGATCCAAGGGGGCGAATCTGACGCTCCTGCAAGGCACGCAGCAGCTTGACCTGCAGGGCCAGCGGCATGTCACCGATCTCGTCGAGGAACAGGGTGCCACCATCGGCGGCCTGGAACAGCCCCCGGTGGTCACTGATCGCTCCGGTGAAGGCGCCCTTGGCATGGCCGAACAGCTCGCTCTCGAGGAGTTGCTCGGGCAAGGCGCCGCAGTTGATGGCAATGAAAGGCTTGTCGGCACGCCGGCTGGCCTTGTGAATGGCGCCGGCCAGCAATTCCTTGCCGGAGCCGGAAGCCCCGGTCACCAGGACGCTGACATCGGAGCTCGCCACCATCCTGGCCTGCTCGAGGATTCGCTCCATTTCCGGGCTACGGGTGATGATCGCCTCGCGCCAGCTATCATCCTCGCCGGCCGCCGCCGAGGTATGGGCCAGGGCGTCGTCGATGGTGGTGAACAGCTCGTCCCGATCCACCGGCTTGGTGAGAAAGCCGAAGACCCCCTGGCGCGTGGCGCTGACCGCATCGGGAATCGAGCCATGGGCCGTCAGAATGATCACGGGCAGTCCGGGCAGACGTTTCTGGATCTCCTGAAACAATGCCAGGCCATCCATCTCGTCCATGCGCATATCGGACAGCACCAGATCCGGGCGCCCGGTATCCAGGTGCTTGAGGGCCTCCCGGCCGCTCTCGGCAGTGGTCACGCGGTAGCCACGGCTCTCCAGCCGCATTCCCAGCAGCTTCAGCAGGCTGACGTCATCGTCCACCAGCAGGATGTGCGCCGTTGAATCGGCAGTGGCTCGAGAGTGTCCGCTCGGGGTCATGTCGTGTCTCCGCGTCATTCGGTACGCTGTCGCGAATTGATGTTTCGCTCGATGTCGGTCAAGGCATCGAGCTTTTGCGCCAATGCCTCCTTTTCCTCTACCAGAGCATCCCGTGCCTGCTCACTACTGGCCAGACGGTGCTGCTGATCACGGCGTCGCTCGATCTCGTTGAGCCAGTAGCGCAACAAGGGTTGCAAGCGCGGCGGCGCCGCATGCAGGTCGGCCTTGAATAATTCCGACGCCTGCTTCCACTGCGATGGCGGCCCCCAGGACATCACCACGGCCCGAGCCAGGCGTGTCTCGGTCTGGGTGCCGACGAGACGCTCGCGCATACGTTCACGCCATTCACCATCGCCACGCTGAGACGCCAGGCCGAAGGCCACCCAGTCACGCAGCAGACAGGTTTCATCGGCGAAACCGGGCACTTCAGCGTAACAGTTCGGCGTCTCGACCTTGGCCACCGTGGTCTCCGCCACGTCATCCCGGGATTGCGCAGGCAACCACTGGCAACCTGTCAGCCAGGCGGCGGCCAGGCAGACCATCAGGGCACGTGCATTCATATTCATCCGCTCCTTGCGTGCGTTCCCGCCAGCGCGGGTAATGACTCTGTTGCGTCGTCATCCATGACAGGCGCTGGCAGCGTCAGGCGGAAACATACCGACAGCCGATCCTCGACCAGCTCCAGTGTTCCCTGCTGCAGCCGCGCGCAGTCGGCGGCTACCGAAAGGCCAATGCCCGATCCCTTCAGCGCCCCCTTGCGGCGTATACGGCCCTGGTAGAAGGCCTCGAAGAGGTGATCTCTATCCTCATCGGGAATCGACTCCCCACTGTTGGCCACCTCGAGCACCAGCAATGTCGACGTGGAATGGGCGCGGATCTCCAGTTCGCCCCCATCCTCACCATAAGCGACAGCGTTGGAGATGAGGTTGTCGAGGATGCGCCCCGTCGCGGTGCGGTCGATCCGCCAGTTCACGGGACCATCGAAACTCACGACCCGCATTTCTTTCTGCTGCAGCGCCAGCCGATGCTTGGCCAGCACCTCCTTGGCCACCGTTGCCAGATCCAGACATTCGAGATCGAGGCGACGATTGTGCTGCAGCAGATTGTAGTCGAGTAGTTGCTCGATGAGCTGCTGCAACTCACTGCCACTGGCATCGATCAGCTCGAGTATCTCACGCTGGTGCTCGGTGATCTCGCCGGCCACACCGTCGGTAAGCAGCGCCGACCCTTCACGCACGCTGGCCAACGGTGTCTTCAACTCATGAGACATGTGGCGCAGAAACTGCTGTTTCTGCTCCTCCAGCTCATCGAGCCGTGAAGAGAGCCAGTCCAGGCGCTCATCCAGCCGGACCAGCTCTGCGGGGCCCTGGACGGGCGTCATGCTCTGCTGTTGGCTACCGCTACCGATACCCAGAATGTGCCGCTCGAGCTGGCGGATCGGACGAATGATCAAGCGCGTGAACAACAGCATCAACAACAGACTGGCCGATACCAGTGCTGCCGTCTGCCACCATAGTCGCGTCTGCACCGACTCGGCCCGGGCGCGAATATCATCGAGTCGTTCATCGATACGCTGATTGGTCGCCTGCCGCATGGCCTCGGTATGCCGGGCAAACGGCAGGAAGGCCGACAGGCGCTCCTGAAACTGTTCGACGGGCAGGTCCGGCAGCTCGGCGAGCTCATCCAGCTGTTCGCTGAGTGCCGCGACATCCGGGTCATCGGGCAACAGTTCGCGTTGCCTGGCCAGCAACTGCCGGAATTCCGCCAGGCGTTCATCGTAGATATCGAGCAGGCTCTCCTGCTCGACCACTGCATACTGGCGAGCGGAGCGCTCCAGCTCCAGGGCCAGGGCTCCCAGGGTCCGGGCACGCCGGGTCTCCTCCACCGCCTGGCGGGCACTGACATCGGCCAGGCGTGAAAGCTCGGACAATGCCTGGCCGGCCTGGAACATCAGCACGGCCAACGGCAGCATCACCATGAGAAAGGCCAGCAACACCAGCTGCAGCAAGGAGCGTGGGCGCCAGCGACGGGAAACGGCTGAAGTCATGGCCAGCGTTCTATCGAAAAAATTGAAAAGAAGCACCATCGCTCTTGCTCGAGAATACCAGAGTTTCGCCGGCCAGCCTGCAAACCGTCATGCACGAGAATGTGCAGCAAAAAAAAGGCCGGCAGGGCCGGCCCAATACGCAGGGAACTGAAGGGTTGGAAAGCCGCTCGATCGACTGGCCTGGTCCCGTCCGTCGATCGACTCTCCATGGGCCTTGAAAGACCCTCGAAGCCACCCGAAGCCGTTTGCCACCAGGGGCCGGTCATCGAGTGTCGGGTAGCGAACCACCCTTGCTTCGATCCTGGCACCGTCGCCTCAAGGGGCGCCGCTGCGCGATTCATTCCCCCTTCGGGGGAGAGGCGTCCATGCCAGAGCATCCTTGCCCTTTTCGGTACACGTCCTTGACGTCGTCGGTACCGTCTCATCGCAACCTAAAGTCACACATCGCTGGAGCAGACATTGGCCGCTTCGAGGCCGGGCACACAGGGCAGTGATATCGCATGCCTCGCAGCGACCGGAGAACGATTCGAGCCGTATGAATCGTTTTCCGCTTGCTCACCCAGAGTAGTGCCACATGCATGCCATAAAAAATAAAAACCTTTATTATCAGTGAATTATTAAAACTCTTTTCTCGCAAATCTCCCCGAGCCGGCCACCACAGCATCATTGAACGCGAAAAAGCGTCGCCACATGGCGACGCCTACTGAGAGAAATAAAAAAAGCTCTTTTATAACAACAAGATAAAACGTCTCCCAAAGGCGACACTTTAGAGCACGTTTAACAAGGAGGGGCGCCAGAACTCTCAGGAAATCGACTTTAACAACACCTTCGACTGCCTGGCGTGATTGTAGGTATCGCGCTTGAGGGGCGGCAGGTCGACAAGCTCAGCGGTACCGAAGCCATGCTCGAAGAACCAGTGCGCCGTGTGGGTCGTCAAGGCAAACAAGGCGTCCAGTCCCAGCCGACGGGCACGGCGCTCGACTTCGCCCAGCAGCAGGTCGCCCCGGGCGCCGCCACGATAATCGACATGTACCGCCACACAGGCGAGCTCGCCCACGCTGGCCTCAGGAAAGGTATGCAGGGCGGCACAGCCAATGACCATGCCGTCGCGCTCGATGACCACATAATCATCGATCTCGTACTCCAGCCGCTCCCTGGAGCGCGGTACCAGCATGCCGCGCCGTTCCAACGGCTCGAGCAGCTCCAGCAGGCCGCCGATATCCGCGACCTGGGCGGCGCGCAGCTGCTCGTAGCGATGACGGGAAATCATGGTGCCCACGCCGTCGCGGGTGAACAGCTCACCAAGCAGGGCATCGTGGTCACGCCACGACAACAGATGAGTGCGCGCCACCCCATGACGGGCGGCGGCACAGGCTGCCCCCAGATGACGATAAGCTTCGTCGCCGGGGGAGGCGTCATCGAGCCAGGCGCTGGCCTCGTCCGGCGTCAACTGGCGTTGCAGTTGCCCCCGGGCATCGGACAGGCCGCTGGCCTCGCCAAGCAGGATCAGCTTGTCGGCTGTCAGCGCCGTGGCGACCTTCTGGGCCACCTCGGCGGCATCCAGGTCGAAGACTTCACCGGTGCTGGAATACCCCAATGGAGGCAGCAGCACCAGCGACCCCTGTTCCAGCAAGCCAGTGATCGCTGCCTCACGGACCCGGCGCACCTCGCCGCTCCGCGCGAAATCGACACCATCCCGCACGCCCAGTGGTTTGGCCATCACCAGGTTGCCGGACACGGCCGTCATCTCGACACCATGTAACGGCGAGTTGGGAAGCCCCAGGGAAAGTCGCGACTCCAGCCACAGACGCTGCTCGGCGGCGACTCGCTCGACCCGTGCCATGATCGCCTCATCGGCGACCCAGCGGCCATGATGACGGCGTGGCGTGATCGAGGCCGCCTCGAGGGCACCGTTCACCTGAGGGCGGATCCCCAGCACCACCACCAGGCGAACTCCCAGGGTGTGCAGCAGCGCCAGGTCCTGGATGAGCTGCTCACCACGCCCCTCGGACACCGCCTCACCCTCGATCAGGATGACGAAGGTTCGCCCTCGATGCGCATTGATATAAGGCGAGGAATTACGAAACCAGTCGACGAAGGGAAAGCGAGTATCCAAGGCCGCACTCCGGCAGCAGGTGAAAGGGGAAGATGAGCCTCGACTATATCAGACCCATGAAAGCAGCAGCGAGACGCGAGACGCGAGACGCGAGACGCGAGACGCGAGACGCGAGACGCGAGACGCGAGACGCGAGACGCGAGACGCGAGCAGGATGCTGCCACCACCCTCTAAGCCGTCACCCCTTCAGCTCGTATCTCGTATCTCGTATCTCGTCGCTCGACGCTTACCCAAACATCCCCTTGAACATGAAGAAGAACATGATCGCCAGGCCCGCGCCCGCCGGCAGCGTGATCAGCCAGGACATCACGATGGTGCCGATCACTCTCAGGTTGAGTGCCGCCATGCCACGCGCCAGCCCCACGCCGAGCACCGCACCGACCAATGTCTGGGTGGTAGAGATGGGCAGACCGGTGCCCGAAGCCAGCACCACGGTGGTGGCAGCGGCCAGGGTCGCGGCGAAGCCACGGCTCGGCGTCAACTCGGTGATGCCGGTCCCCACGGTGGCGATGACCTTGTGGCCATAGGTCACCAGGCCGATGACGATGCCGCCACCGCCCAGCACCAGTACCCACCAGGGCACCAGGGCCTCACCACCGACTTTGCCACCGCTCTCGACGATGCTGATTACCGCGGCAAGGGGGCCGACGGCGTTGGCCACATCGTTGGAGCCGTGGGCAAAGGCCATGGCACAAGCAGTGAACAGCATCAGCACCCCGAAGACACGCTCCACGCCTCCGAAGCCGAAGGCATCATCCTGACGCTTCCCGGCACCTACGCGACGCTCTCGCATGACGCCCAGCGCCATCAGAGCCAAACCTACCAGTATGGAATACAGGAAGCTGGCACCAAAACCGAGCTCGAGGCCGACGTGCTTGAGCCCCTTGGTAAAGGTCACCATGGAGACGATGAAGCCGACCAGGAAGACATACATCGGCACATAGCGCTTGGCGGCAGCGAAGGGATCGCGACTCTCGAAAATCAGGTGTTGAACGGACTTGAACAGCATGAAGGCGATGGAACCGGACATCAGCGGGGAGACCACCCAACTGGCAGCGATCTGGCCCACCTTGCCCCAATCGATGGCATCGAGTCCCAGCCCGGCCATGGCAAAACCGACGATCGCACCGACAATGGAATGGGTGGTGGAGACAGGCCAGCCACGCATCGAGGCGATCAGCAACCAGGTGGCCGCCGCCAACAAGGCAGCCAGCATGCCGTAGACCAGCAATTGAGGATCGCCCTGGAGCATGGCCGGGTCGATGATACCCTTGCGGATGGTGTTGGTAACTTCGCCACCGGCCAACCAGGCGCCGAGAAACTCGAAGATCACGGCGATGATGATCGCCTGCTTGATGGTGATCGCCTTGGAGCCCACCGAGGTCCCCATGGCATTGGCAACATCGTTGGCCCCGACCCCCCAAGCCATGAACAGGCCGAAGAGACAGGCGAGGATGATGAAGAGGTCGCTATGCTGCGCGATGATCGACATAGGACGGTGTCCTTCTGCGGTCAGAGTGTGGCGGATGGTGTTCGGGAGTTCCCGATCAGTTGGCCGTCATGATCTGAAGGCGACTGCCGACGCGCTCGGCGCGATCGGACAGCTCACCGACCCAGTCGATGATCTGGTAGAGGAACATCACCTCTACCGGCGGCAGGCTGTCTTCCAGCGCGAACAGCTGGCGACGGATCGCGATCTGCTGGCTGTCGGCCTGTTGCTCCAGGGTATGGAGCTCGCGAATCAGGTTCTGCATGACGTCGGAGACGTTGCGCCCGAAGCCGGACTCGAGCAGGTCCTTGAGTTCTTCCAGGGCCTGACGAGCCTGCCCCACACACGCCACGGAAGTCTGCATGTAATCGCGCATGGGCTCGGCCAGGGTTTCCGGTACCTGCATGCTGCGACCGAGCATGATGCCGGTGATGTCGCGAACCTTGTTGGCGATCTTGTCCTGGACGCTGATCAGGTCCAGCAGATCGGACCGCGATACCGGCAGGAACATGGTGTTGGGCAGATTGAGGCGCAGCTCGGTCTTGAGCTCGTCGGCCTCGTGCTCGAGACGCGTGATGGTCTCGCGGTGAACGCCGGCTTCCTGCCAGTCGCCGTTGAGCGTGGATTCGAAGAACGGCAGCAACTGTTCCGCGCAGTCATTGACCTTTACGATGTGCGCCAGCAACGGCTGGAATGGCGAACGGCCAAACATCGCGGAGAAAGGGTTGGATGTCACCATGGGCATCTGAACACTTGGAAAATGGCGGCGTCAGTATAGTGATTGGCCACCCCGACGTCATGAAAAATTCATCTATCTTTCATCTTATCCCCACAAGGCAAGCACTCCATGGCAAGTGAAATCGAACTCAAGCTGGCCCTGGGCGAATCGGGGCCGGACGCCTTGCGCCGCCACCCCCGCCTCGCCGCCCTGCCCTCACGGGTCGGCCGACTGGGCAACACCTACTTCGATACCCCCGAGGGCGACCTGGAGCGCTCACGGAGCGCCCTGCGCCTGCGTCGCGACGGCGAGCGATTGCTGCAGACCGTGAAGACCCGAGGCCAGGGCGGTGGCGGCCTCTCGAGCCGTGGCGAATGGGAATGGCCAGTGGATGGCCCCGGATTGGATCTCGAGGGACTCGCCGAGATCCCCCCGATGGCGGCACTCGGCCGGGACACCCTGTCGCGCCTCGAGCCACGCTTCTCCACCGACTTCACCCGCGAGACCTGGTGGGTAGAAGGCGACAACGCCGTCATCGAGGTGGCGCTGGATACCGGGGAGATTCGTGCCGGCGAGCACACGGCGATGATCCGCGAGCTGGAGCTCGAGCTCAAGAGCGGCACGGAAAGCGCCCTGCACGACCTTGCCGCCATCCTGGCCGAAAGCGTGCCTTTGCGCCCCTCGGACACCAGCAAGGCTGCCAGGGGCGGTGCCCTGCTCCTCGGACACTGGCACCTCCCCGCAGGCGGCCCCCCCTCCGCCTGGCTGCATCGCGCCAGCGTGGCCTTGGATGCCTTGTGCGATACCGGCGACCCGGCCTGGCGCCACGAGGCAAAAGACGCCTTCCAACGCCTGGCGGAACGGGACGATGATACGGCGAACGACGCCGGCTGGCTGGCCAGGGCCCTGGATGACAGTACCTGGCTGAACGAGGCCTTCGGCATTCGCGCCCTGTCCCTGTCACGCCACCTTCCCGGGGACGCCACACTCGGCTGAGTCTCGACAACGCCTGAGTCTCGACAACGACAAGGACGACACCTACCGTGAGCCACCTCAAGCCCGCCTCGGAAGGCCTGCGTACGCGGATTTTCCAGCTCATCTTCGAGTCCGACACGCCCTCGGCCAAGGCCTTCGACATCGCCCTGATCGGGGTGATCCTGTGCAGTGTGCTGGTGGTGATGCTGGAAAGTGTCGTGCCGTTGCGAGAGCGCCACGGGGCGCTGTTCCACTGGCTGGAGTGGGGCTTTACCCTGCTCTTCACCCTCGAACTGGCCCTTCGCCTCTACTGCCTTGAAAGACCCTGGCAGTACCTGCGCGGCTTCTACGGCATCATCGACCTTCTGGCCATTCTGCCCACCTGGCTGGCCCTGTTGCTGCCCGGCGCTCAGTCTCTGGTGGTGGTACGTCTGCTGCGCGCCCTGCGTATCTTCCGCGTACTGCGACTGATGGAATTCGTCGGCGAAGGACGCCTGCTGATCGACGCCTTGAAACGCAGCGCTCGGCAGATCTTCCTGTTCCTGTTCACCGTCTGCATGCTGATTACCATCTTCGCCTCGGTGGTCTACCTGATCGAACCCCCCGAGGCCGGCTTCACCAGCATTCCCAAATCGATCTACTGGGCAGCCGTCACCCTGACCACCGTCGGCTACGGCGATATCGCACCGGTGACCCCACTGGGCCAGGCCATCTCGGTGATGATGATGCTGATCGGCTACTCGATCATCGCCGTGCCCACCGGGGTCTTCTCCGCCGAAGTGATCCGCTCGATCCGCGCCGATCGCTATTCCGACGAGGCCTGTCCCGGCTGCGGGCACGATCGACACGAAAAGCGTGCCAGCTACTGCCTGCACTGTGGCACCTGGCTGGACGAAGAGACCCCGGACCCCAGGGCCGAAAACGACGATGCGCCTCACGTCGATGAGACATGAGGCGCACCTTGGCCGAGATTTCTCGACTGGCGTTTCAGTCTTGGCTGAGATGCCGACGAGCGCAGCATTGAAGCAGCGCTTCCCGGGTGTGGATCACTCCACCTCGAGCGATGCCTCCCAGGCGTTGAGTTCGGCTTCACTCCAGTCGCCATAGCCGGCGTTGGGGAAGACGATCCAGTCGTCGCCGAATCGCTCGGCGTTTTCCTCGACGAGGCGGCGCTGGCCTTCGAGGTCTGCGTCGGCGAACTCGCCGGAGAAATCATGCAGGGAGTCGCCGAGCTGCATCACCAGGGTGTGGTTCTCGACGACCTCGGCCCGACGTTCCGCCTTGGGCGGCCCGAGCAGCATGACGCTGTCCTTCGATACCTGGGGCAGTTCGAGGGCTTCGAGGCTCGCGATGGTATCGGCCTCGTTCTCCTGGTAGCGGTCGGAGACATAGAAGATATCCACGCCCTGCTCGTCGGCGAATTCCAGAAAGTCCGCGGCGCCGGGGATCAGGCGCGGCTCGCCCTCGCGCTCCCAGTGCTTCCAGGTATCCCAGGTGGTGTAGTCATGGCATGCCTGCATGTCGCGGACCAGCAAGGCGCTGTTATCGAGTACCGTCTCGTCCAGGTCGGTGATGATCGCCAGGTCAGCGCTCGCGTCATGATCGGCGATGGCCTGCTCAAGACGCAGGGTGGCCAACGCATAGCCCTGACGCTGCAAGGCCGCGACTTCGGCGGAACGCTGTTGATAGCGAAGCCCCATCGAATAGGCGGCCTGGGCACAGAGTGTTTCACCATCAGTGCCATCGGTCGCGGCGTTGGCGAACGGCGTCACACCGGCAAACAGCGCGGCGGCGAGCAATGTATGGCGGCTGAACATCATCATGAACATCTCCTGCTTGGTGATCGGAAGTTTGATCACGCTTTGTTATCGAAAATCAGCCATATGATCATATTTTATTTTTATTACACGTTCAAATTAATATCTAGGGCGAGCCGGCCGTCGGTGGCGGGGGGAAGATTACGGTCGACGGCAGGCACCGTCATCCTGTTCCGGCCAGCTCAGGCAATCACCGGTCTCGATTCCCTTCGCCTCGAAGTAGCCGGCATTGACCTCCAGGGCGGCATGATAGGGCGCCGAGGGGCGCGTCACCGGGCAGTCGCTCGGCGACGTCGCGCGGCAGGGCTGCATGCGATGAATGTCGTTGATGCGCCCCTCAGCATCGAGAAAGGCGATGTCCAGGGCAATGCGTGTGCGATACATCCAGAAGCCGCTATGGGCGGGCTGGGCGGCGCCATAGAGAAACAGCATGCCGGCATCCTCGGCTAGAGAGTCACGCTCCATCAGCCCGCGGCTACGCTCGGCGGCGCTGCGCGCCAGCTCCACCGTCAGCCGATGTGGCCCCCGCGCGCTGTGAACCGTCAAGGTGGTGGTGGGCAGCCTCGAGGATCGAGCATCGGCATCGGGTCGCCACAGGGTCAGCAACGGCAACAGCGCCATGCCCTGCAGCATTCGGCGACGGGTCGGGTTCATGCGGGTCCTCTCGATGGCTGGTGATGGGGAAACACTGCTTAAATGCCTGCACATGCAAATCGCTTCGCTATAGCCGCCATCCCTGGCGACTACCCTGCGGGCCCGTCTAAAGACGGTTCAAATTCGCTCCCGGCGAATTTGTGCTCGGTGCTGGTGCGCCAGCCCGGTCGAAAGTCGCCTAACTACACATTATGTCTCGCTTTCTGTGCTCCGTGCGCCTTGCGTGGCCCACAAGGATGTGGGAAATGCGATGGCCCGTCGGGAACGGGCCTAGCCTTCACTATACTCGGCGATTTATTCGGCGTTTCCATAGCCGGGACGAACGCTCGGACAGAACGCCAGTCACTATCCGTCGGCCCCGAGTAGTCCGAGCGACGCAAGGGCCCAGAACGCTTCACTGTCGTCGACCGCAAGGTTGCCTGAAAGATACACCACCTTCGCACCCGCGGCCGAAACCACTTACTCGCTCGCTGAACGCAGGCCGCCCGACACCTGCATCACCCAATCGCGAATGGCAAGGATGGTCGGGTCATCCCGTCGGTCTTCCGGGTGGACAAGATAGAACGGCTTGCCTTCCAGTTCCGGCCCGAAGGGTTGCACCAGGCGCCCTTCTTCCAGTTCATCGGCAATCAGCGGACGGCTCATCAGCGCGACTCCCTGCCCTCCGACGGCGGCGGAGATGGCATGGGTTTCATCGGAAAACACCAGTCCGGCACTGACATCGAGCGCCGGCACGACGGCCCGCCTCTGCCAGCCAGCCCAGTCCAGCGGCGCCACCGAGCCTCCCTGGGGACGGAAGTGAATCAGCGAATGGACGGGCAGCTCCTTCCGGCGCTTCAAGTCCAGATGCGGACTGCAGGCGGGAATGAAAACATTATCGAAGAGTTTCTCCGCCACCAGCCCCGGCCAATGGCCATCTCCGTAGCGAATGGCCAGGTCCGCCGTGACGCCATCCAGCGCGACGGGATCGTGGGACGCATGGATGCGCAGGTCGATGTCCGGATGCGAATCGCGCAGCAGGCATACCCAGGGCAACAGCCAGCGCACCGCCACCGCCGGCGTCGTGGAGAGCGTTACCGCCTGGCGGACGGGCACCGTTTTCAAGCGCTCGACGACATCGCCGATGCTGTCGAAGGCGCTCTCCAGTGTCTGGAACAGCTCGTCCCCCTGCCGAGTCAGCACCAGTTGCCGAGGCTTGCGAACGAACAGCGTCACACCGAGGGCGTCTTCCAGACCACGGATATGGTGGCTGATGGCCGTGGCGGTCACGGACAGTTCCTCTGCCGCCCGCTTGGCACTCTCGTGACGGGCAGCCGCTTCAAATGCCCTCAAGGAGGACAGGGAGGGTAATCGGCGGGGGATCATGGATGAACTCAGCTCATCTCAACACGCAAGAAAAGATCGTTTGTTGCCTATATGCCGTGATTCTAGGCTGACCTGGCCACTAAAAGATACCTGAAGCCAACTCACATCATGAGGTAACAATCATGACCCATATCCTACAACTCGACGCCAGCGCCCGCCCCGGCCTCGCCGGTACCGACGACCACGGTTCCATCAGCCGCCGGCTGACGCACCGCTTCGTCTCCGGCTGGCAAGGCCGACGACCCGACGATCGCGTCACCTACCGAGATATCGGCGGCCATCCCCCCTCCTTCATCGACCAGCCATGGATTCAGGCCGCCTTCACGCCATCGGCGCAGCGGCCCTCTTGGATGACAGATACGCTCGCCGAAAGCGACCAGTTGGTCAACGAGCTGACCGCGTCGGACATTCTGGTCATCGGTGCGCCACTCTATAACTTCGGCATGCCGGCAACCCTGAAAGCCTGGGTAGATCAGGTCGTACGTCTTGGGCGTACGGTGGATTATGAGCCAAATCGGCCCGAAGACCCGTTCATCCCCTTGCTGGCCGACCGCCCCCGCCACGCGGTGATACTGTCGTCCCGGGGCGAGTCCGGCCTCGGCCCTGGCGGCCCCATGGCCCACATGAATCACCTGGAGCCCAATCTGACCACGGTACTGGAATTCATCGGCATCACCCGGATCCACCGGATTGCCGTCGAATATCAGGAGGAAGGCGGCGCCTTGCTGGCAGCCTCCATCGAGGCGGCGGAACGCGATGTGGACGCACTAACCGCCCACCTCTCGCAGACCATCCATGCCGGGGAGCGAGCGGAGCCCGCCTGACAGCCTCTTGGCCGGAAAGACACAAGGGTTTGCCTGAAAAGTCGGCGAGCGAAGACCGAGGCTAGGCCCGCTCCCGGCGGGCCAGCGCATTTCCCACGTCCATGTAGGTCACAAGGCAAAAATCAGCAAAAAAGCGGAGTTTACGAGTGTAAATGAGCATTTTACGCTGATTTTTAACGCCGTATGGTCGAGCGCAGGCAGTTTTCAGGTAACGCCTAGGATTGTTCGGCGGTGCGCCCCAAGATCGACATCAAATCGATGCTGTTCTCGCGGGGACGCAGGTCGAGCAGTGCCTCGAGGCTGTGGAGGTGGTCGTTGACACAGGCGCGGGCGGCCTCGCCGTCGCCCTTGCCGAGCCGGTCGAGCAGGCGCGGATGGTCGTTCTCCAGATAACAGGAAGCGAGGCTCGGACGCTTGTAGAGGGCGATGACGATGGAGGTACGCAGCACCAGGTCAGTGAGCATCGCGCCCAGCACCCGGTTGGGCGAATGCTCGGCAAGCAGGTGGTGAATGGTCAGGGAATGCTCGATGCGTGCCGGCTCGTCGCCACGTTCGTAGGCCTCGGTTTCCAGGCGTGCCTGGGTTTCCAGAGTCGCCATGACCTCGGCGTCGAGACGGCCGGCCAATTGCGCGGCCACTTCGCCTTCGACCAGGCGTCGCGCCTCGAACGTCTCACGGGTTTCCTCGATGCTCGGTGCGCGCACCCGGGCCACCTGGTTGGGCCGCTGATCGACGACATGCTCGGATGCCAGACGCGTCAATGCCTTGCGCACCACCGAGCGACTGACGCCGAACACCTCGCCCAGCGTCACTTCCGGCAGCTTGGTGTCGGGCGGCAGACGCTGCGTCAATACCGCGCGTCTGACTTTCTCGACGATATCCTGGTCGCTGATGCGACCGCCGGCCTTGACCTCGGCCAGCATCTCCTTGTGCCAGGCGTTATTCATGGACTGTCTCCCCGGGATTGCCTGTCGAGACCTTCGCATGTTTCACGCCTGCTGACCACACTCCAACCTCACTTTGTATACAGTTCCCCATCATTCAACCGGTGCGATGGTCATCGCCCACATCGAGGATCTTCAGGGTATTGGTGCCGCCGTGGGCGTTCATGTGATCCCCGCGGGTCAGGATCACATGGTCACCCGGCTCGGCGATGCCCTGGGCCACCAGACGCTCCATCGCACGATCGTTGAGCTCGCCGGCCGACATCGCGCTGGTGTCGAAGGGCAGGGATATCACCCCACGATACAACGCCATGCGCCGCTGGGCGACGGGGTTGTGGGCCAGGCCGACGATCGGCAGCCCCGAGCGGATGCGCGAGGCGATCAGCGGCGTATAGCCGGTGGCCGTCATGCAGGCGATGGCGGCCACGCCGGCGAGGTGGTTGGCGGCGTACATCGCCGACAGGGCGATGGTCTCGTCGATCCGCGAGAAGCCCTCGTGGATGCGGTGCCCGGATTCCTGGGCGATGCGCTCGCGCTCGGCGCCCAGACAGACCCGTGCCATGGCCTCGATGGTCTCCACCGGGAAATCGCCGGCGGCGGTCTCGGCGGAAAGCATCACCGCATCGGTGGCATCGAGCACGGCATTGGCCACGTCGAACACCTCGGCGCGGGTCGGCAGCGGCGACTCGATCATCGACTCCATCATCTGGGTCGCGGTGATCACCGCCCGATTGTGGCTGCGGGCATGCTTGATGATGCGCTTCTGGGTGCCGATCAGCGCCTCGTCGCCGATTTCCACGCCGAGATCGCCGCGAGCCACCATCACCGCCTGGCTGGCCTCGATGATGCCGTCCAGGGTGGCGTCATCGGCCACCGCTTCGGCACGTTCGAGCTTGGCCACCAGGCCGATCTCGGCACCGGCCTCGCCGAGCCGTTCGCGGGCCTCGTGCATGTCGGCGGCGCTGCGCGGGAAGGACACCGCCAGGTAGTCGACGCCGATGTCGATGGCGGTCTCCAGGTCGGCCTTGTCCTTGTCGGTCAGCGCCGGGGCGGAAAGCCCGCCGCCCTGCTTGTTGATGCCCTTGTTGTTGGAGAGCCGGCCCCCCTGCACCACGGTGGTGTGAATCTCGCTGCCGGCCACGTGCGCGACGTCGAGTACCAGGCGGCCATCGTCGAGCAACAGGCGATCCCCGGCCACGACATCGTCGGCCAGAGCCTTGTAGTCGCAGCCGACCCGGCCGGCGTCGCCGGCCTCGCCGTCCAGGGCGACATCGAGCACGAAGGCCTGACCTTCCTCGAGGTCCACGGCACCGTCGCGGAAGCGGGCGATGCGGATCTTGGGGCCCTGCAGGTCGCCCAGGGCCGCGACGCTGCGGCCGAGCCGCGCGGCGATCTCGCGCACCTCGGCCAGGCGGCGGCGGTGGTCGTCGGGCGCGCCATGGGAGAAGTTGAGGCGTACCACATCGACGCCGGCGGCAATCATCCGTTCGAGCACGCCGGGCCTGTCACTGGCGGGCCCGAGGGTGGCGACGATCTTGGTGCGGCGAATCGGCTCGTGGATCGGAGCATGGGGGGGCAGCGTCATGAAGTCCTCGGTAATACCAGAATGGCACGAAAGTCGTTGACGTTGGTGCGCGTCGGACCGGTCACGATCAGGTCATCCAGCGCATCAAAGAAAGTATAGGCGTCATTACGTGACAGATAGTCGTCGGGATCAAGACCGAGTTCGCGCATGCGCTCCCAGCAGGCCGGCCCGAAGATGGCCCCGGCGTTGTCCTCGGAGCCATCGATGCCGTCGGTGTCGATGGCCAGGGCGTGAATGCCGGACGCCCCCTTGAGGGTCGTGAAGAGCCCCAGCAGATACTCGACATTACGCCCGCCGCGGCCATCGCCATGGACCGTCACGCTGGTCTCCCCGCCGGAGAGGATCAGCAAAGGCCGAGACAGGCCATCCTGAGCAGCCAGCGCCATCCGTCCCTGGGCCCGCCCGAGCTCTCGCGCCTCGCCTTCGAGATCGTCGCCCAGTAGACGCACCTCGATACCTTCGGCCTCGGCGGCTGCCTGGCCGGCGGACAGGGCGTCCCGGGCCCGAGCGAGGATGTCGCTCTCGTCCCGGGCGAAGTCTGGATCCTCGAGGTGTGGTGCTTCGGTATTGGTCTCGAGGTGATGGCGCACCGCCTCGGAAACCTCGATGCCATACCGTTCGAGGATCGCCAGAGCATCGGCCGGCGTGGTGGCATCAGGCAGGGTCGGACCGGAAGCGATCAAGGAGGCTTCATCGCCGGGCACATCCGAGATGAGCCAGGTCAGCACCCGTGCCGGGTGCGCGGCGGCGGCCAGTCGCCCCCCCTTGATGGCGGACAGATGACGACGAACCGTGTTGATCTCGCGGATCGGCGCGCCGCAGCGTAACAATGCCTTGTTGAGGGCCTGCTTCTCATCCAGGCCGACACCGGGTGCCGGCAGCGTCATCAGCGCCGATCCCCCGCCGGACACCAGCGCGATCACCAGATCGTCCTCGCCCAGCCCCTCGATGGACTCGAGCATGCGGCGGGCGGCGCGTTCGCTCAAGTCATCGGGCATCGGGTGGGACGCCTCGAGGACCTCGATGTCGCGACACTCGGCACCATGCCCATAACGCGTCACGACCAGGCCCTCGAGGGGCGCATCGGGATGCCTGGCCTGCCAGGCACGTTCCAGGGCGGCCGCCATGGCGGCCGCCGCCTTGCCGGCTCCCACCACCAGGGTGCGACCGGCCGGGGGAGTCGGCAACCTGTCGGGCAACAGCGAATCCGGGTGCACGGCCGCCACGGCGGTCTCGCCAAGGCGGGTCAGCCAACTGCGCACGGCCTCGGGCCGGTCGGAGGAAAGCAGCGGGGAAAGGGCATTCATCGGAAAGTCTCCTTCACGCAGGAAAGTACTGCCTAAATCGGCGAACGCCTCGCCGTAACCACTCCGCTCGATATCCCTTCACGGTTATCATGCGGGTGGCGAAAGGTACACCGGGATTTACGCAGGACCTCCCAAAAAAGGGCCCGGTGACGAGAGGTGCTTCAGGGGAAGTCCGTCACCGGGCAATGGCCGTGGAAACGGCCTGGCAGACGACGACCCGACGCCTGCCATTAGGGAGCAGTCACCTCCCTGTCCCCCGCCGGCCGCCACAACGGCCGACGGGAAGGACTCAGCGGCTACCGACTTCGTGGTCGGCGAGCCGTTCGAGGGCACGCAGGATGCCGGCGTGGTCCCAGTCGGCACCACCGTTCGCGGCGCAGGCCTGGAACAGCTGCTGGGCATTGGCGGTACCGGGCAATGCCAGGTCGAGGCTCCGCGCCCCTTCCAGTGCCAGGTTGAGATCCTTCTGGTGCAGCTTGATCTTGAAGCCCGGATCGAAGGTGCGATCGATCATGCGCTGACCGTGCACATCGAGGATCTTCGACTGAGCCAAGCCGCCAAGCAGTGATTCGCGCACCTTGGACACATCGGCCCCTGCCTTGGAGGCAAACAACAGCCCCTCGGACACGGCCTCGATGGTCAGCGCCACGACGATCTGGTTGGCCACCTTGCAGGTCTGGCCGGCGCCCTGGTCACCGATATGGGTGATGGTCTTGCCCATGATCTCGAGCAGCGGGTTGGCACGCTCGAAACCTTCCTGAGAGGCACCGACCATGATGGTCAGAGCGGCGTTGATCGCACCGCCTTCGCCGCCGGATACCGGGGCATCGACATACTCGCCGCCGGCATCGTGGATACGCTTGGCGAACTCCTGGGTAGCCAGCGGGGCGATGGAGCTCATGTCGATCACCAGGGTGCCGGGCTTGAGCCCTTCGATGACACCGCCCTCGCCGAACAGCACCTCTTCGACGTCGGGGGTATCCGGCACCATGGTGATGACCACCTCGGATGCCTCGGCCACCGCCTTGGGATTATCGAGCTCCTTCATGCCCTTGGAGGCCAGGGTCTCGTCCAGGCTGCCACGCTTTACGGTCGTCAGCTCGTGGCCGGCGTCCAGCAGATGGCCCGCCATGGGACGACCCATGATGCCAAGGCCAATAAAACCGATCTTGCTCATGATGATTCTCCTGTCACTTGCGTGCGTCGCTTCGTATCTCGATCTCTAGCGGTAGTAAAACGCGCAGTCGCGTTTCAGCGAACGGCGTCCAGCCACCCGAGGCCTTCCTGGGTCGACCCGGCCGGCTTGTACTCGCAGCCGATCCAGCCCTGGTAGCCCAGGCGATCGAGGTGACCGAACAGGAAGGGATAGTTGATCTCGCCGGTGCCCGGCTCGTGGCGGCCCGGGTTGTCGGCCAACTGCACGTGGGCGATGCGCGCGAAGTGCTTCTCGATGGTCGGCGCCAGGTCCCCTTCCATGATCTGCATGTGATAGATGTCGTACTGCAGCTTCAGGTTGCTCGAGCCCACCTCGTCGAACAGCGCCAGCGCCTGCTCGGTGCGGTTGAGGAAGAAGCCCGGGATATCGCGGGTGTTGATCGGCTCGGCGATCAGCAAGAGGCCCGCGGCCTCGAGCTTCTCGGCGGCGAAGCGCAGGTTATCGACCAGCGTCTGGCGGGCCTCGTCGTCGCTCACGCCCTGCGGCTGGATGCCGGCCAGGCAATTGACCTGAGTATTGCCCAATACCTTGGCATATTCGATCGCCCGGTCGACGCCGGCGCGGAACTCCTCGACGCGGTCCGGGTGACAGGCAATACCGCGCTCGCCGGCGCCCCAATCGCCGGCCGGCAGGTTGAACAGCACCTGGGTCAGGCCGTTGTCGTCGAGACGCTGCTTGATCTCGTCGACGCCGAAATCATAGGGAAAGAGGTACTCGACTCCCTTGAACCCCGCCTTGGCGGCGGCCTCGAAGCGATCGAGAAAGTCCACCTCGGTGAACAACATGCTGAGATTGGCGGCAAACTTGGCCATGTGAATCTCCCCGTGTCTTGTCGTTTATGTCAGCGTGCTCTCGCGATTGATATTGGGCTATCGGGAACGACGGATTTATGTCGCGAGCGAAGATGGATTGGTCGCCGCCGGAGCACAGCAACCGAAGTTGACTTGATGCTCAATGAGGATTGTGAGCACCGCCGGCGACCTAGATATCGAACGCAGCAATAAATCAGTGTTCCCTCAGCGCAGAGCGGCGATGGAACTCGGCGCATCCGCTTCGTTCTCGGCCAACGCCTCGAACTCGTTGACAGTGCTCAAGTCCTTGCCGCTCATCGAGATATTGGTGACCCGCTCGAGAATCACCTCCACCACGACCGGCACCTTGTGCTGGTCCTTGAGCTGCTTGGCCTGCTCCAGCGCCGGGGCGATTTCCTCGGGATCGGTCACGCGGATCGCCTTGCAACCCAGGCCCTCGACCACGGAGACGTGATCCACGCCGTAACCGTTGATTTCCGGGCAATTGATGTTCTCGAACGACAACTGGACCTGATAGTCCATGTCGAAGCCTCGCTGGGCCTGGCGGATCAGCCCCAGGTAGGAGTTGTTCACCAGCACGTGGATGTAGGGCAGGTTGAACTGCGCCCCCACCGCCAGTTCTTCGATCATGAACTGGAAGTCATAGTCGCCGGACAACGCCACGATGTCCGCTTCCGGATCGGCGCGACGCACGCCGAGCGCGGCCGGAACGGTCCAGCCCAGCGGGCCCGCCTGACCACAGTTGATCCAGTGGCGCGGCTTGTAGACGTGCAGGAACTGGGCGCCGGCGATCTGCGACAGGCCGATGGCCGTCACGTAGCGGGTGTTCTTGCCGAACGCCTTGTTCATTTCCTGATAGACACGCTGGGGTTTGACCGGCGTTTCCTTGAAATCGGTCTTGCGCAGCATGGTGCGCTTGCGCTCCTGGCATTCCTCGGCCCACTGGCTGCGATCCTTCAGCTTGCCTTCGGCCTTCCACTCCTTGGCCACCTCGACGAACAGCGCCAGCGCCGCCTTGGCATCGGAGACGATGCCGAGGTCCGGGCCGAAGATACGGCCGATCTGAAACGGCTCGATATCGACGTGAACGAACTTTCGACCCTCAGTGTAGGTGGCCAGATCACCAGTGTGGCGGTTGGCCCAGCGGTTGCCGATCCCCATCACGAAGTCGGCTTCGAGCATGGTGGCGTTGCCATAGCGGTGTGAGGTCTGCAGCCCCACCATGCCGGCCATCAGCTGGTGATCGTCGGGAATGGTGCCCCAGCCCATCAGCGTCGGGATGACCGGTACACCGGTGATCTCGGCAAACTCGGTGAGCAGGTCGCTGGCATCGGCGTTGATGATGCCGCCCCCAGCCACCAGCAGCGGCTTGTCGGCCTCGTCGAGCATGCCCAGCGCCTTCTCGACCTGGGCACGGGTCGCGGCGGGCTTATAGCCCGACAGCGGCTCGTAGGTGTCCGGATCGAACTCGATCTCGGTCATCTGCACATCGATCGGCAGGTCGAGCAGCACCGGGCCCGGGCGCGAGCTGCGCATGATCTGGAAGGCCTGCTGGAAGGCACGCGGCACCTGGGCCGGCTCACGCACGGTAATCGCCCACTTGGTGACCGGGCCGGCGATGGCCTGGATGTCGACCGCCTGGAAGTCCTCCTTGTGCAGCTTGCTGGCCGGCGCCTGGCCGGTGATGCACAGGATCGGGATGGAGTCGGCGGAGGCCGAATACAGGCCGGTAATCATGTCGGTGCCGGCCGGGCCAGAGGTGCCGATGCACACGCCGATGTTACCCGGCTGGGTGCGGGTGTAGCCCTCGGCCATGTGCGAGGCGCCCTCGACGTGACGCGCCAGAACGTGATCCACGCCGCCGACCTTGCGCATCGCGGCATAGAAGGGATTGATGGCAGCGCCGGGCAGGCCGAAGGCGACATCGACCCCCTCTTTCTTGAGCACGTGAACGGCAGCTTCCGCAGCGGTCATGCGAGCCATGACGATTCCTCCGGTAACGGGTTTTATTTTTTGGAAATAATTTCTGTATACAGAGACTAGGCTCACCCGCCGGGAGCCGTCAATACATCGTGAAAAATATTTCCAGATTATCTATCACCGGAAATTCAATAGGTTGCTAAAAATGGAAATTTTTCCCGTAAAATCATGATCGAAGGTGCCAGCCGTGCTCCTCCGGCCCGCCCAGCCGATCATGGGCGCCGAAGAATGGCATGCTGGATACACGAAAAGACCCTGCGTGGCACAGCGGCCGAACAGGGTCTTGCAGGGCTGTCGCGACGGCGTCAGTCGAGGGGCGTCGGGTTCCTCGCGTGCCCCGTGCAGTAGGCGCCGATCAGCGACGCTTGCTGTAGGGCAGCGCCATGTGCCGATTGACGTCCTTGTACAGCAGGTAGCGGAAAGGACCGGGGCCACCTGCATAGCAGGCCTGGGGGCAGAAGGCACGCAGCCACATGTAGTCGCCGGCTTCGACTTCCACCCACTGCTGATTGAGGTGGTAGACCGCCTTGCCCTCGAGCACGTAGAGGCCATGCTCCATGACATGAGTCTCGTCGAAGGGGATCACGCCACCAGGCTGGAAGGTGACGATGGTGACGTGCATGTCGTGACGCATGTCATCTGGATCGACGAAACGCGTGGTGGCCCAGACCTCGTTGCAGTCCGGCATCACCGTCGGTTCGATGTCGTTCTCATTGACCACGAAGGGCTCGGGCACCTCGATGCCGTCGACGAACTCGTAGGCCTTGCGAATCCAGTGGAAACGCACCGGCGCATCGGCTTCGTTGCGTAGCTGCCAGTCACACCCCGGTGGAAGGAAAGCATAGCCGCCCGGCACCATGCGATGCGTCTCGCCGGCGATGGTCAGCACCATCTCGCCCTCCACCACGAACAACACACCCTCGGCGCCCGGATCACTCTCGGGGCGCTCGCTGCCGCCGCCCGGCGAGACCTCCATGATGTACTGGGAGAAGGTCTCGGCGAAGCCGGACAGTGGCCGGGACAGAATCCAGAGCCGGGTATTCTCCCAATGAGGCAACTTGCTAGTGACGATGTCGCGATAGACGCCTCTGGGGATGACCGCGAAGGCCTCGGTGAACATGGCACGGTCGGTGGTCATGACCTTCTGTCCCGGGTGGCCACCGTGGGGGGCATAGTACTGTCTCTGGGTCACGGGGTTTCCTCTTGTTCACGTGGAGACGTGACGGCCTCGCCATGGGGCAGGGTCACGCGGATGTCGATCGGATGCTCGTCGCAGTTGTTGCCCTCGCCACCGCGATCCACGACCAGAAACTCGCCCTCGCATTCCAGGACGGACTGGATGGCATGCCAGGTACCGGCACGATAGTTGACCCCCTGGTGGCCATCGGTGACGAAGGCTTGCACGCTCTCGGGGTCGATTCGCTCGCCGGGGGGCGCCACCACGATGATGAAGCGCTCTTCGTGCATCGGCACGAACGCCTGGCTGCCCTGGGGATGTCGTTCAAGGAACGACAAATCCAGCGGCACGCTGATGGGCTGGCTGACGAAGATGCTGATCAGCGCCCGCGCCTCCTCGCCCAGCGTCTCGACGCGCGCCAGGTCATGGTAACGCCGGGTTCGGCCGGCATTGATATGGAAGTAATCGGAGACCCGCGTATCGATCACCTCGCCGAAGGGGGCGAACGCCTCCGGGGTAAGCGGACGCGCCTCGAGTTCAAGCATATAACCTCCTGCATGAGAGATGGGCCATCTCTCGGACATTACAAACGACTACGGCACCTCGGGCACCGCCACCCTCTTATCAAGATTTTCGGCTCATCGATCATCCGTGGCTGCCATACCTGCGACACAGTTCCAGCGTGACCCTCGGCCTGCGGCAGTCGCCTGAAAGAAAAATATGGAAATCTTTTCCAGATTAAGCTTCAATCGAGACCGTGGCAATACCGAGAAGGAGGTGACGCTCCTCTCTCGCTTCAGCCACCAGGCAGCAATTCGCCATGTCTTGTTTCAAATCACGCCCATGCACAAGTCTCAAGCCTTCGAGCGTATCTGTCCCAAGCAAGGCACCCGTGCCACATCTCAACAACAACCCGAGGTACTGCATGTCCCAACAGCCTCAGACCACTGATAGCCGAGCATCCCGAAAAAGCCATAAAAGCTCGTTTCAGATACCCCATATCTATGTAATTCTCTTCATTTTCATCGCTCTCGCCTCGGTCGCCACGTACTTCGTGCCGGCAGGCTCTTATGAGCGTATCCCGGGGCCAGATGGTCGCACCACCATCGATGCGGCGTCCTTCCAGTTCGTCGAGTCGACCCCTGTCAGTCCGGTCGACTTCATGCTGGCGATTCCCAATGGGCTGATGAGCGCCGGTCAGGTCGTGTTCTTCACCTTCATGATCGGCGGAATGTTCATGGTGCTGCGACGCACCGGCATCATTGAGATCGGGGTCGACAAGCTGAGCCGACGCTTCGCCAACCGAAGCTTGCTGATGATTCCGGTTCTCATGACGACATTTGCCGTGGTGGCCACACTGATCGGTACGCAAGAACTGTCGCTGGTCTATGTGCCAGTCATCCTGCCGTTGATGATCGCCCTGCGCTTTGACTCGGTGACCGCCGCCGCCGTGGCGCTCTGCGCCACGACGGCAGGCTTCACCACGGGCGTGCTCAATCCCATCAACACCGGACTGGGCCAGCAGCTCGCCGGCCTGCCGCTCTATTCGGGCTTCGTACTGCGCGCGATCATTTTCGTCATTATCTTGTGCGTCGGCATCTTTTTCGTCATGCGCTATGCGCGCAAGGTCCACAACGACCCTTCGCTGAGCCTGATGGCCGACGACGAGGCCGAGGCGGAGAAGCGCGCTTCCTATCAGCACGCCACCGACGAAGGTGCCCTGGTTGCCAACTCCCGCCAGAAGCTCGCCGCTCTTGCCGCCTTCGGCTTCTTCGCCCTGTTGGTATACGGCGTACTCGCTCAGGGCTGGTTCATGATGGAAATGGCCGGGCTGTTCATCATCATGGGGATCGTTGTCGGCCTGATAGCCGGCCTGAACGGCGAAGAAATCTGTGAAGGATTCAACCAGGGCTTTCGGGATGTCCTGGTTGGCGCCATGATCGCCGGTATCGCCCGAGGTGTCGCCGTGGTACTCGAGGATGGCCAGATAATGGACACGCTGGTCTATGGGCTGGGCAACCTGGTCGGGGAGCTCCCCAGCCTGCTGTCGGCCATCGGCATGTATCTCGCCCAGCTCGGCTTCAATTTCGTGGTACCTTCCGGCAGCGGCCAAGCCCTGGTCACCATGCCGATCATGGCGCCATTGGCCGACCTCATCGGCGTTACCCGGCAGACTGCCGTCCTCGCCTATCAACTCGGCGACGGTATCGGCAATATCCTCTATCCCACCTCCGGCTACTTCATGGCGACCCTGGCATTGGCGGGTGTTCCCTGGCAGAAATGGATCAAGTTCTTCTTCCCGCTGTTCTGCACCTGGGTCCTGATCTCGCTGTGCCTGCTGACCTTTGCCCAGGCCACTCAGTGGGCCGGCTAAGCCTTTCCGCAACTGACTGGCACCTGTCAGCCTGACACTGTCAATCCGCCACGACTCGCCCCATCGCAGCACCTGATTCTCGAGACAATATCGAGGATCAGGTGCTGCAACGCTTGTCACCATGGGATCGAGACGCTGCATCGAGCGGGTTACCCGCGTGCCGGATGACGCTCGGCCCAGTGCCGGGCGATATCCACGCGCCGGGTGACCCAGACGCGGTCATGAGCTTCGATGTGGTCGAGGAACCGTTGCAGGGCGCGGAAGCGCCCGGGGCGACCGATCAGGCGGCAGTGTAGCCCCACCGACAGCATCTTCGGTGTTTCCTCGCCCTCGGCATAGAGGACGTCGAAGGCATCACGCAGATAGGTGAAGAAGTGGTCCGCGGTGTTGAACCCCTGGGGAGCAGCGAAACGCATGTCGTTGCTGTCCAGGGTATAGGGCACCACCAGATGATCATGCTCACGGCCCTGACTGTCCGCCTCGCGCGTCCAGAACGGCAGATCGTCGCCATAATAGTCACTGTCGTAGAGGAAGCTCCCCTCGTCGAGCACCAGACGACGGGTGTTGGGGCTGTCACGACCGGTGTACCAGCCAAGCGGCGTTTCCCCGTACAGCGACTGGAAGATCTCGATGGCCTTGCGCATGTGCTCGCGTTCGATATGCTCGGGCATTTTCTGGTAATGAATCCAGCGATAGCCGTGACAGGCGATCTCGTGCCCCAGCTCCTTGAAAGCCTGCGCCACATCGGGGTTGCGCTCCAGCGCCATGGCCACACCGAAGACGGTCAGCGGCAGGCCGCGACGCTCGAATTCGCGCAGCACTCGCCAGACGCCTGCCCGTGACCCGTACTCGTAGATCGATTCCATGCTCAGATGGCGGTCTGGATAGGACTCGGCACCGATGATCTCGGACAGGAATTGCTCCGAACCGCTGTCACCGTGCAGCACGCAATTCTCGCCGCCTTCCTCGTAATTGAGCACGAACTGGACAGCAATGCGTGCCCGGCCCGGCCAATCGGCATGAGGCGGCGTGCGACCATAGCCGACCAGGTCCCGGGGGTAATCGCGTCGAGTCGATGATGTCATGACGAAGCTTCCTTCTTGTTTTCGCGACGCTCGTATTGCGGCCCGGCATCGTCGTCATGGGCCTCGGCGCATGGTAGCCGCATTCTGAGCGACACTAAATGTATACAATAAAATACTAGTGTGTACCCACTATGGATGCAAGTCCCGTTGCCTAATGTCCTGTTTCGGAGGTTCGTTGAAAGAGCTGATACAGGACACTAGATCACGTCGACGGAGACGCGCCATGCAGAGGGCTGTTCCCCGCCAACGGACGACGCTTTCAGGCTCTACTTTTGTATACAAAAAATCAAGCCCGGTATCCAAGCCCTGCCGTTGCCCCCCTTTCCGCCACCCGCCCTTGCTTCGCTCACACGCAACCATGGACGGCATGGGCCCGCTTCAGGAAGATCGAATCGGTTGTCAGGCAAGGAAGTATACAGCGGATAGCGGCAAAGTCCGGCCATACCGATACGCATATTGTGAACAAAATGTGGGCACAGAAAATGTACACACGAATGCATTGCATAAAAGCTCACAACCCATTGTTTAGCAATGAGAAATCTGTCAGCCGAGAAAAGGAAAAACCCCTTGCTATCGGCATCATTCAATCCTACTTTGTGTACAACACATTATCTTTTTGTTCACAAAAATAATCCGGGAGCCGCCATGCGCCTCAATGTCATCAATCCCAACACGACCCGTGGCATGACCGACACCATCGCTACCGCCGCACGCCGCATTGCCGCCTCGGACACTCGCATCATGGCCACCCAGCCGGCACATGGCCCGGTTTCCATCGAGAGCCACTTCGACGAGGCGATCAGCGCCGTGGGTGTGCTCGAAGAGGTGGCAGCCGGTGACCGAGAAGGCGCCGACGCCCATATCATTGCCTGCTTCGGCGATCCCGGCCTGCTGGCGGCACGCGAATTGACACGCGCACCGGTGATCGGCATCGCCGAAGCCGCCTTCCATATGGCCACCCTGATCAGCACACGCTTCTCGGTCGTCACCACCCTGGGACGCACCGGCATCATCGCCGAGCATCTGCTCGAACAGTATGGTTTTCGCCATCACTGCCGCCGGGTGCGTGCCGCCGAGATCCCCGTTCTCGATCTGGAGGACGATGGCGATGCCGCTCTGGTGCGAATCATCGAGGAGTGCCGACGAGCACGCGATGAGGATGGCGTCGGTGCCATCGTGCTGGGATGCGGCGGCATGGCCGACCTCACCGACGAGATTGCCGAAGCGGTCGGACTACCGGTGGTCGAGGGCGTGACCGCCGCCGTCAAGCTGGCCGAGGCGCTCGTCGGCCTGGGGCTCGGTACCAGCAAGCATGGCGACCTTGCCTTTCCACGCCCCAAGACCTTCGTCGGCCGCTTCGAGCACCTATCCGGCTCAACCGAATAATCACGCCAAAGCCGCCTGACATCGCGTCAGGACACAGACCGCAAGCCTCACCGTTTTCCCGCAGGAAATCGGCAACAACGACAATCAGCGAACCACTTGCGAGGACACCACCATGGCACCTTCCCCCACGGGCGCCCCGAATGGCGCCAAGACCGCCACCGATCCCACGACACCCCCCACCCCCGAATCCGGCACCAAGTCGGCAGGCAACGAATCCCTGGCGCCACAGAAGACGCGCATCATGGGACGGACTTCCTACCTGCTGGCATGGTTCGGTGGCTGTGTCTCGATCGGCACTTTCACCATGGGCTCCAGCGTCGTCGGAAGCCTCAACCTCATCCAGGCGACCCTGGCCATCGCCATCGGCTGCTTCGTGATCGGCCTTGCCCTGGCCCTGAATGGCGCACCCGGCTACAAGTACGGCATTCCCTTCATGGTCCAGGCGCGCAGTGCCTTCGGCTTTTCCGGCACTCGCCTGCCCGGGCTCGTGCGCGCCGTGCCCGCCATCGTCTGGTACGGCTTCCAGAGCTGGATCGGCGCCGGCGCCCTGAACATGGTTTCGGCGACCCTGTTCGGTTTCGACAATCTGGTCTTCTTCTTCATCACCTTCCAGCTGCTGCAGATCGCCCTGTCAGTGCTGGGCTTCCAGGGCATCAAGTGGCTGGAGAACATCGGCAGTGCCTTCATCCTGTGCTCGCTGGTCTACATGTTCTACAGCACGGTGCAGCGCTATGGCGACGAGCTCTCCGCCAGCATGCTGACCATGGAAGGCTCCTGGGGCATGCCCTTCTGGGGTGCCACCATGCTGTTCCTGGGCATCTACAGCACCATGATGCTCAACGTCAGCGACTACTCCCGTGAACACAAGGAAGGCACCGGGCCAGGCCTGCTGACCACGATCTATGCCATGTCGATCCTGCCCTGCACGATGTTCATGGGACTGATCGGCTACATGGTATCCGAGGCCACCGGCGTGGCGGATCCGGTCAAGGTCTTCGCCAACGCCGTGGACAACACCCCGCTGCTGATGACCACCCTGCTGTTCATCGCCTTCGCTCAGGTCACCACCAATGTCCTCAACAATGTGGTGCCACCGACCTATGTGTTGATGGATGCCTTCAAACTGAAATTCCGCACGGCCACCGTGATCGTCGGTCTGCTGGCCTTCGCCACCTTCCCCTGGGAACTGGTCAAGGACGAGTCCGCCGCCGGCCTGCAGATGTTCGTGCAGACCTACTCGGCTTTTCTCGGCCCGATCTTCGCGGTGCTGGTGGTGGACTATTACCTGATTCGCCGCCGTACGCTGGACCTCGGCAAGCTGTACGACGAGCAAGGCCCCTATCGCGGCGTCAACGTCGCCGCCCTGGTGGCCACCGCGGTGGGCGTGATCGCCGCCTTCAGCATTTCCACCGTGTCCTGGTACGCCAGCCTGATCCCGGCGGGCCTGACCTACTACCTGCTGATGCGCTACTGGGCCCCCTGCCAGCGCTTTCGTGACTGAGCCTTACCGCTACCCATGGCCCTCCCGACGGGGAGGGCCTTCGTTCGCCCAACAAGACCAAAAGGCACACCTTCATGACGGACCAAGAACTGGACATCCAGAGCCGTGATCCACGCCTGTACAACGACGACCTCGCGCCGATCACGTCGGAACGGCGCACCTGGGGCTGGTTCGAGATCTTCAATGTCTGGTCGAACGATATCCAGAGCCTGTTCGGCTATACGCTCGCGGCCTCGCTGTTCATCTCCTACGGCCTCAATGGTTGGGCCGTCATGGCAGCGATCATTCTTGCCGGATTCGTGGTGATGGTACTGGTCAACCTGACCGGCAAGCCGAGCGTCAAGTATGGCATTCCTTTCCCGGTGATGATCCGCGCCAGCATGGGAGTTCACGGCGCCAACTTCCCGGCCATGCTGCGCGCTGTCATCGGCATCTTCTGGTACGGCGTGCAGACCTATTTCGCTTCCACGGCAGTGTCCTTGTTGCTCACCTCGCTGTTCGGCGACCCCGGCGGCCAGTGGCTCGGCATGACAGCCCTCGACTGGCTTTCCTTCGTGATCGTCTGGTGCTTCCAGATCGCCCTTTTCTGGCAAGGCATCGAACGCATCAAGCACTTCCTCAACTGGGCGGGTCCGCTCGTCTACGTGGTAATGATCGCGCTGATGATCATTGTCTGGTTCAAGGCCGGAAGCGATCTGCTGCCGGCGGTGAGCACCATCTTCAGCGGTGCCAGCGACTACGAAGGCAATGCCTTGACCGCTTTCATGGCGATTACCGGCACCATGATCGCCTACTTCGCCGCCGTGGTGATCAACTTCGGCGACTTCACCCGCTTCGTGCGCAGCGAGCGCGAGATGAAGCTCGGCAACCTGCTGGGCCTGCCCCTCAACGTCGCCTTCTTCTCCTTCATCGCGCTGATCATCACGGCCGGCACCCTGGCACTGTTCGGCGAAACGCTGACCAATCCCTCGGACATCATCGACCGGGTCGATTCACTGCCGCTGACCATCGTCGCCGCCATCACCTTCTTCGCCGCCACCGTGGGCATCAACCTGGTCGCCAACTTCATTCCGCCGGCCTATGACCTGGCCAACCTCTTTCCGCGCCGCATCAGCTTTCGCATCGGTGGCCTGATCACTGCCGTGATCGCTTTCTTCGTCGGCGCCCTGTGGATGGCAGTCATCAGCAAGATCGGCATCGCCGGCTTCGTCAATGCCCTCGGGGCCGTGGTCGCGCCCTTCTACGGCATCATCGTGGTCGACTACTACCTGCTGAAGCGTCAGCGCCTGAACATTCAGGATATTTTCTCCGCCGACCCGGACGGCGCCTATCACTACGTCAAGGGCTGGAACCACCGTGCCCTGATCGCCTTCGCGATGGCCGCGCTGTTTTCGGTGTCATCGGTCTGGGTACCGGCCCTCGAGGCACTGGGCGGTTATGCCTGGCTGATCGGCGCCGCCCTGGGCGGGCTCTTCCATTACCTGCTGATGCGAGGGCAACCCCAGCCCGTTACCGAATAGCGTATCGCGGCACAAGGGCGTGCCGCCGCCGGACGGCAGACCGGTGCGAGCCCGCCCACGCCAGCAGACTCCCACATCTGCGC
This sequence comes from Halomonas sp. I1, assembly GCF_032334135.1. Lineage (NCBI taxonomy): Bacteria > Pseudomonadati > Pseudomonadota > Gammaproteobacteria > Oceanospirillales > Halomonadaceae > Halomonas > Halomonas sp. I1. Next base: position 113,276 of record NZ_JAVXUS010000005.1, on the reverse strand, counting down.
CAGCGTGGAGCGGGCGACAATCAACGGGATCAGGAAGATCGTGTTGATTGCCTTATAAACAGTAGCGCTCAGTTGCCAAAGGCGGTGTCGAAGGAAGGGGCTGCCTTCAGGCCGAGAAGATCTGGTAAAGGTCCGGCGTTTCCTCTTCTTCCTCGTGGATGGAGAGGGACGCCTCGATGGCCTTGAGATGTCGGCTCATGAAGGCCTGAGCACGTTCGCCGTTACCCTGCTCGAGAAAGCTCAGCAGGTCATCGTGATCATGGGATTCGCAACCCAGATGGCCGGCATTGCCATAGACGGCGAGGATCAACGAGGAGCGCGAGCAGAGTCGCTCGACGAAGTCGGCCAGGGTGGCATTGCCCGAAAGCCGCGCCAGGCGGCCGTGGAAGGCGGCGGAAAGCTTGATGGCGGCACTCTGCTCGCCGCCCTTCAGCGCTTCGCGTTCGCGGCGCGCCATGTCGCGCAACTCCTGGGCTGCCTCGGGGGTCATGCGCCGGGCGACTTCCGGCATCAGGCCGCATTCGATCATCTGGCGAGCATCGAAGACGTCCTTGGCTTCATCGGCGGTGGGCCGCGTGACACTCGCGCCCCGACGAGGCGTGAGCGTCACCAGTTGCTCGAGGGCCAAGCGCTGCAGGATCTTGCGAATGCCGGTGCGGCTGACGCCGAACACCTCGGACAGCGCGTCCTCGCGCAACCTGGCACCAGGTTTCAGGCGATGCTCGATGATGGCATCGCTGATGGAATGATAGATCGACTCATGACGCTCGGGGCCATCCCCATTCTTGCCGGGGCGACCCGCGCTTTCGTTGGCCTTTCGCTCGGTTGCGGCCCGACGCTGGTTCATGGATCGTTCATCTCCCTGAAAACCCGATATGCCGTCCATTGTATACGTATTCTGGTCGTCAACACGACAGCCGCCCGCCGAAATCGGCGGGCGGCATGTCGCGACATGAGGGGCTCTGTCCGGTTCAGGGCGACCAGTTGGCGATCTCGGTGCGCTCTTCATCGGTCATCTGGGTGACGTTGCCGAGCGGCATGTAGCCACTCGCTACCACCTGCTTGATCTGACTGACCTGTCTCAGCACCTGTTCGGGCGTCTCCAGCGCCACACCGGCCGGCGCTGCCGTGAACCCCTCGTGGGACGGATTCTCGGCATGACATTGCGCGCAGCGATCGATGATGATCTGTTCGGCGTGCCCCGCCGCTTCGGCACCTGAATCCGCCACGGACGCGTCCTTGCCGGAAGCGTCGGCGCCGGACGTTGCGGCCTCCGATACGGCGCTGGACGACTCGGCGGAAGCGATCTTGGCATCGTTGCCGCCACTGACGGACGGCGCACCGACCCAAACCGCCACCAGGATCAGGACGACCCCGGCGGCCGGATAGGCCGGCTTGATCTGTCCGGCATGCATCAGCACGAAGAACTGACGGATCAGGGCCCCGGCGAAGATGAACAGCGTCATGATCACCCAGGCCAGGTCATGGGAATATGCGAAGGAGTAATGGTTGCTGATCATCAGCAATACCACCGGCAGCGTGAAGTAGGTGTTGTGCACCGAACGCTGCTTGCCGCGTTTGCCATCGAGCGGATTCGGCGTCTCACCAGCCTTCATCGCCTTCACCATGCGGCTCTGGCCAGGGATGATCCAGAAGAAGACGTTCGCCGACATGGCAGTGGCCATGACCGCACCAGTCAACAGGAAGGCGGCCCGACCGGAGAAGATCTGGGTGCTCAGGTAGGCGACCACCACCATCATCACGGCCACGGCGAGACTCAGGATGCCATCGCGGTCCATGTTGGGGCTGATGCGCTTGCACAGCTCGTTATAGACCACCCAGCCACCGAGCAGGAACAGCAGTGCCACCACATTGGCCTGCCAGCCGGTCAGGTTGGCGGCCCACGCCCAGTCGCTACCCGGATTGACCAGATAGAAGCTTGGATTGGCCATGTACAGCAACACGAACAGCCCGAAACCGGACAGCCAGGTGGCATAGGATTTCCAGAACGACCAATGCAGGTCCTCGGGCAGCTTTTCCGGCGCGCTGGCGTACTTCTGGTTATGATAGAAGCCGCCGCCGTGCACGGCCCACATCTCGCCGAACACGCCCTTCTTCTTGTCCTCGTCCGCCTTGGGAGAACGCAGGCCGTTATCCAGCATCACGAAATAGATCGACTCGCCGATCCAGGCAATGGCGGCGATGACATGCAGCCACCTCAACAGGAGGTTGGCGAAATCCAGTAAGTAGGCTTCCATCGGTCAGGCCTCGTTGGAATTATGCGATTGTTGTCTCGATGTCGGGCAGGGTGAGCATTGCTGATCGATGTCGCGGGCAAGGCGCGGCCGGACGTCGAGCTCAGCAATGAATCCGTGTTACGTCAGCTTCCTCGATAGGTGGAATAGCTGTAAGGCGACAGCAGCAGCGGCACATGATAATGCTGAGACGCATCGGCCACCCCGAACCGCAGGGGAATCACATCCAGAAAGCGCGGGGCATCGCCGGCCACGCCCTGTCGATCCAGATACTCACCCGCATGGAAGACCAGCTCGTATTCACCGACACTGAAGGCCTCGCCTTCCAGGATGGGCGAATCGCAACGACCATCATCGTTGGTGACAACCTCGCTCAGCCGGGTCCGCTCATTGCCCTCGAGGCGATAGACCTCAATACGAATGCCCTTTCCCGGAAGCCCCGATGCCGTATCCAGCACATGTGTCGTCAGGTATCCCATGTGTTTCTCCTCCAGTCGATGGAACTGACGTGCCCGTGGTCTGCCAGTCTTCGCCTCACGACAGGCACGCTGCTCTTGAAGACACTTTTAGTACCAATAAGGGTACATTTCAAAACATTTTTTGTATACAGTTTATCGAGACACGATAACGCGAACCTGTTACCCGACCCGCAAGGAGACTCCCGTCATGAGTGACAAGCTGCTCTCTCCCCGTCCCAGCACACTGGATCGGGCCGCTTTCATCGACCAGTATGGCGACATTTACGAGCACTCACCCTGGGTGGCCGAACTCGCCTGGGAGCGTGGCCTGGAGACAGCACAGGACACGCCGGAAGGGCTCGCCACCGCCATGGGCGAAGTGCTCGCGTCGGCCGACGCCGAACGTCAGTTGGACGTCATTCGCGCCCACCCCGACCTGGCCGGCAAGGCCGCGGTCGCCGGCGATCTCACCGATGACTCTACCCGGGAACAAGCCGGCGCCGGCCTCGATCAGTGCACACCGGAGGAAATGGCCCGCTTCGAGCGTCTGAACGAGGCCTATAAGGCGCGTTTCGGCTTCCCCTTCGTGATGGCCGTCAAGGGTAGTGACCGCCACGCCATCCTGGATGCCTTCGAAGTCCGTTTGCAGAACGACCTCGCCGAGGAACGCCGTACCGCGATCGAACAGATCAACCGGATCGCGGCCTTCCGTCTACACGACCGGGCCGCCTGAAGGCTCGGCTCAGGACCACTATACTGACGGAACGGCAAGCGGCATTTGAGGAAAACGCGATGTTCCGTCACCGACTGGAAGCCGCCGAGTCGCTGGCCCGGCGGCTCGCCCACCTGAAGGGCCAGAATCCGTTGATTCTCGCCATCCCCCGGGGTGGCGTGCCCATGGGTCGACGCATCGCCGATATCCTGGAAGGCGAGCTGGATGTCGTGCTGGTACGCAAACTCGGCGCGCCGGGCAACCCGGAGTTCGCCATCGGTGCGGTCGGCGAGGGAGACCGAATCTGGCTGGAAGACACCGCCAACCACTTCGGCGAGGCCGCGATAACTCGGGAAATCGAACGACAGCGCGCCCTGATCACGGAACGACGCCGGCACTATACCCCGGTGCGTTCCCCCATCGATCCCGCCGAGCGTTTCGTCGTCGTCGTGGATGACGGCAGTGCCACCGGCGCGACCATGACGACGGCCCTGGAAAGCCTGAGGCCCCGCGGGCCCGCCCGCCTGATTGCCGCCCTGGGGGTCGCACCGCCTGAGACCCTGGCACGGCTGGAGCGCCTCGCCGACGAGGTCGTTTGTCCCGAGGCACCGGCGCACTTTCGTGCCGTCGGTCAGTTCTACGCCGACTTTTCGCCGGTCGACGACGATGAGGTGATTCGTCTTCTGGGAAACGAGCCCGGGTAAAGACAGACTCGCCATTCGGCAACACCTTCAGCGTCAGCGGTAAGCGCCCTCGATATCCGTAACTCGCGTCGCCTGACGCCCGAGCCCACCGTAAAGGTCGAGCATGCGCTCGAGCCAGGCGTACACAGGGTCGGCATTGGACACCAGGTCGGCACTGGAGACGCAACGTGCCCACATGAACTTGCCGAAAACGATGTAGTCGGCCCCACCCGGCGCCTCGCCGTCGAGGAAGGGGGCTTCCTCGAGGCGCCCACGCAACGGCCCCAGGGCGGTATCGAGCTGCGACAGCCCTCTCACCGGCGAATGCACTTCCTCCAGGCTGCGGCCGAAACGCTTCTCGCGCGTTTCGCGGAAATACGCCCGATCATCCGGATGAATGGCATTGAGCAGATCCATGATGATGATGTGGAGCATCGCCGGCGCCAGGGAACGTTCGGCATAGTGCGCCATGAAGCGCCCGCGAGCATCCGCCATGCTGTCACCCAGCAGCGGCGCCTCCGGGTAGGTTCGATCCAGATAGCGCAGGATCTCGTAGCTGTCGGCCACCACCGTCTCGCCATCGACGAGCACCGGGACCTTGTCATGGTTGGCGAAGGCCAGGGCCTGTTTCTCGCTGAAGCGCCAGGGACGCGTCTCGACGTCGAGTCCCTTGTGGGCCAGGGCGTAGCGAATCCGCCAGCAGTAGGGAGAGAAGCGTAGCGCTTCGTCGATACCACAGAGATCGTAGAGCACCCGTGTCATGCCGACTCCTCGCATTCGGTCAGGGAAAGGTAAGGCCCGATAGTGCCAGCAGTTCTCTTCTATCGCCAATGCGCTCGGGGCTGACTCGGCGCAATCCGCCACCGAGCCTGACGAGGCGCATCGGTGACAAGACGAAAGGGTCGTCGATGGATCAGCCCGAACGACGACGCAGGCAACCGTCCCGGATCTTGTCCATTGGTATAGCCATTCGTGCACCACGACGCCCTGACCAAGCTCCCCCTCATCGCCAACCCATTGAATGGCCGGACAAGTCCATCTAGAGAGAAGTGTCTTCCTCGTCATCTTGATTGGTCAAACCAATGTTCCTGAATCGCCATGGCTACCACCAGCGCCTATCGTGGTAGGGGTCCCGGTATACCGGTCCAGACATGCCAGGACCGTTTGACGACCCAGTCGATGCCGGTCGTCGTGATATCCACTCCACCGACCACAAAAAACGGAAAATAATTCCATAGATTTATGATGCGCTTTTCCCTAGCATCGAGATCAGTGGATGCCATTCCGTGACACCGGAGCCGCCATGAACCTCCTCTTCGACGAGCGACTCGACGGCGAACTGCCCCACCGCGACAAGGCAGACGTGCTCGCCGAGCTGCAAGCTGCCTTGCCGACCCTGACACTGCTGCATCGCGAAGAGGATTTGCGTCCCTTCGAGTGTGACGGCCTGGCCGCCTATCGCGTGCTGCCCATGCTGGTGGCCCTGCCCGACGATCTCGAACAGGTCGCGACCCTGATGCGATGCTGCCATGAGCTCGGCGTTCCCGTGGTCACGCGTGGCGCCGGCACCGGGTTGTCCGGCGGCGCCCTGCCGCTGGAACGCGGCGTGCTGCTGGTGATGTCGCGCTTCCAGCGCATCCTGGAACTGGACCCCGAGGCTCGCACTGCCCGCGTCCAGCCCGGCGTCCGCAACCTGGCGATCAGCGAGGCGGCGGCCCCCCACGGCCTCTACTACGCCCCCGACCCCTCGTCGCAGATCGCCTGCTCCATCGGCGGCAACGTGGCCGAGAACGCCGGCGGCGTGCACTGCCTGAAGTACGGCCTGACGGTACACAACGTGCTGGCCCTGGAGGTCATCACCCTCGAGGGCGAGCGGATGCGACTCGGCGGCGAGGCCCTGGACGCCCCGGGCTTCGACCTGCTCGCCCTGTTCAACGGTTCGGAGGGCATGCTTGGCGTGGTGACCGAGGTCACCGTCAAGCTGCTGCCGATCCCGGAGACCGCCAAGGTGCTGATGGCCAGTTTCGACGACGTCGGCAAGGCCGGCCAGGCGGTGGGCGACATCATCGCCGCCGGCATCGTCCCCGGCGGCCTGGAGATGATGGATAACCTGGCGATCCGCGCCGCCGAGGACTTCATCCACGCCGGCTATCCAGTGGACGCGGAGGCGATCCTGCTCTGCGAGCTGGACGGCGTGGCAGCCGACGTGGACGACGACGTCGACACGGTACGCGGCGTGCTCGAGAACGCCGGCGCCACCGATATCCGGCTCGCCCGGGACGAGACCGAGCGCGCGCGCTTCTGGTCCGGACGCAAGAACGCCTTCCCGGCGGTGGGCCGCCTATCGCCGGACTATTACTGCATGGACGGCACCATTCCACGACGCGCCCTGCCCGAGGTCCTCGGCACCATCGCCTCGCTCTCGGCCGAATATGACCTGCGGGTCGCCAATGTTTTCCACGCCGGCGACGGCAACATGCACCCGCTGATCCTGTTCGACGCCAACCGCGAAGGCGAGCTCGAACGTGCCGAGGCCCTTGGGGGGCGCATCCTGGAAGCCTGCGTGGCGGCCGGCGGCTCGATCACCGGCGAGCATGGTGTGGGGCGCGAGAAGATCAACCAGATGTGCGTCCAGTTCCCCACCGGCGAGCTGACCACCTTCCACGCCGTGAAGGCCGCCTTCGATCCGGTGGGCCTGCTCAACCCGGGCAAGAACATTCCCACCCTGGCCCGCTGCGCCGAGTTCGGTGCCATGCACGTGCACCACGGCGAGCTGCCACACCCCGAGCTACCCCGTTTCTGAGGAGATATCATGGCGCCACATCAAGGCTCTCTCCCGGACCGGGACATCAGCGAGACGCTCGGCGAGCGCATCCGCCGTGCCGATGCCGAGGGGACGCCGCTGCGCATCGTCGGTGGCGACACCAAGGCCTTCCTCGGCAACACCGTCGACGGCGAGCCACTCTCCACCCGCGAGCACCGCGGCATCCCTCGTTATGATCCAGTGGAACTGATCGTCTCGGTACGCGCCGGCACGCCCCTGGCCGAGCTGGAGGCTCGCCTCGACGAGCAGGGCCAGCGGCTCCCCTTCGAGCCGCCCCACTTCGGCGACGCCGCTACCGTCGGCGGCATGGTCGCCACCGGTCTCTCCGGGCCGCGACGCCCCTGGGCCGGTGCCGTGCGCGATTTCGTGCTCGGTGTTCGCCTGATCGACCGACACGGCGCCTCCCTGCGCTTCGGTGGCGAAGTCATGAAAAACGTGGCCGGTTACGACCTGTCGCGATTGATGGTCGGCGCCCAGGGCTGCCTCGGCCTGCTTACCGACGTCTCGCTCAAGGTACTGCCCAAGCCCTCGGCACAGCGCAGCCTGCGCCTCGAGATGCCCCTCGCCGAAGCCCGCCGTCGCCTCGTCGAATGGGGACAAGAGCCGCTGCCGATCACCGCCGCCACCTGGTTCGACGGCGCCCTCCATATCCGCCTGGAAGGTGGCCCCGGTTCGGTCGATGCTACGGGCCGACGCCTCGGCGGCGAGCCGCTGGGCGCGACCTTCTGGCCGGCCCTGCGAGAACAGCAACTGGCCTTCTTCACCCGGGAGGACGACGCGCGACCGCTGTGGCGACTCTCGCTTCCCCAGCAGGCGCCCGCGCCCGATCTGGAAGACGTCGACGAGACCGCCATGCTTCACGACTGGGCCGGCGCCCAACGCTGGCTGCGCAGCACCGCTCCCGACGAGGCGGTGCATGCCGAGGCATGCCGCCTGGGGGGCCACGCCACCCGCTGGACCCCTGGCGAACAGACGCCTTTCACGCCGCTATCTCCCGTCCTCGCCAAGTATCACCGGCGACTCAAGACCGAGCTCGACCCCAACGGCATCTTCAATCCCGGGCGACTTTACGCGGAGCTTTGACATGCAGACCCATTTCACCGAGCGAGACCTGGAACAGCCGCACCTCCGCGAGGCGGAGCGGGTCCTGCGCACCTGCGTGCACTGCGGCTTCTGCAACGCCACCTGCCCCACCTACCAGTTGCTGGGCGACGAGCGCGATGGCCCGCGTGGCCGCATCTATCTGATGAAGACCCTACTGGAGAGTCGCGACGACGATAACCAGGCTACCGAGGAGACACGGCTGCACCTGGATCGCTGCCTCAGTTGCCGCAACTGCGAGACCACCTGCCCTTCCGGCGTGGAATATCACAAGCTGCTCGACATCGGTCGCGCCGAGATCGAGCGCCGCGTGCCGCGCAAGGCCCCCGAACGGGCCTTCCGCTTTGCCCTGCGCAAGGCACTGGTCGATCCACGCCGCTTCAAGGCCCTGCTCAAGCTGGGCCTGACCTTTCGCCCCCTGGTGCCCGGCCCGCTCAAGGCCAAGCTGCCGCCTGAGCCGGTGGACGCCGGTGTCCGCCCCGAGGGGCGGGACCATGAGCGCCAGATGTTGATCCTCGAAGGGTGCGTCCAGCCCAGCCTGTCACCCAACACCAATGCCGCCACCGCTCGCGTACTGGACCGGCTCGGCATCGGCCTGACCTCGGCCCCCGAGGCCGGCTGCTGCGGTGCCGTCGACTTCCACCTCGATGCCCAGGACGCCGGTCGCGACCGGGCGCGGGCCAATATCGACGCCTGGTGGCCATATCTCGAGAAAGAGCTTGAGAAAGAGGGCGAGGCCGGCTGCGAGGCCATCGTCCAGACCGCCAGCGGCTGCGGCGCCTTCGTCAAGGAATATGGCGACATCCTCGCCGACGACCCGGCCTATGCCGACAAGGCCGCCCAAGTCAGCGCCCTGGCCAAGGACCTGGTGGAGGTCATGGAGGGTGAATCGCTCGACGGCCTGGCCCTGGAGAACGGCGAGCGCCTCGCCTTTCACTGCCCCTGTACCCTCCAGCATGCCCAGCGACTCGGAGGCCACGCCGAGGACCTGCTCAAACGCCTCGGTTTTCAGTTGACCCCGGTACGCGACGCCCACCTCTGCTGCGGCTCGGCGGGCACCTATTCCATCACCCAGCCGGCGCTTGCCACCCAACTGCGCGACAACAAGCTCGACGCCCTGGAGGAAGGTCGACCGGACGTCATCGCCACCGCGAACATCGGGTGCCAGAGCCACCTCGCCGGCGCCGACCGCACCCCGGTTCGCCACTGGATCGAACTCGTCGACGACGCCTTAACCCCAGCGACGAGCGACGAGCTGCGGCCCACGAGCAGCCCGTAGTTCGAAGCTCGAAGCTCGAAGCTCGAAGCTCGAAGCCACTACAACCACAAGGAGTCATTCATGAAGACCAAAGCCATTCTCGGCCTCGCCGAGGTCAACGCCGTTCTCGACGCCGCTCAGCGCGAGGCCGAAGCCAACCAGTGGACCATTACCGTGGCCGTGACCGACGACAGCGGCGAACTGCTCGGCCTGCGCCGGCTCGATGGTGCCGCGCCGATGACGGCCATGATCAGCGCACAAAAGGCGCGCACCGCCGCCCTCAGCCACAAGGAAACCCAGGTCTTCGAGAACATGATCAACGAGGGCCGAACCGCCTTTCTCTCCGCGCCGCTGGAGGGGCTGCTCGAAGGCGGTGTACCGGTAGTCGTCGACGGCCGGGTGATCGGGGCGGTCGGCGTCTCCGGCGTCAAGGCCGACCAGGATGCCCAGGTGGCGAAATCCGGCATCGCCGCCATGCGGTGAGTCGCTGGTCGACGCTCGAGCGAATCGTTAAGCTGGCAGGATAGACAGCAGCGATGACGCTCGGAGGGCAGGCATGGCCGGCGGCTGGTCGAAGGATGGCGATGTACAGCAGCAGATCGACGACAGTGTGCGCGACGAGCTCGAGCGCGCCAGACGAGCCCTCCCACAGGGAGACAGTGCGCATTTCTGTCATGAGTGCGATGAGCCGATTCCTCGTGCGCGTCGGGAAGCGATTCCCGGCGTGCGCCTGTGTATCGACTGCCAGGCCGAACGCGACAGAAAGGGAAGCCCCGCCGGCGGTTTCAACCGACGGGGCAGCAAGGACAGCCAGCTGCGCTGAACGCCTGTCGCCTCCTTCTCACGTCTCCGGGTATGATAGGCCCCTTCTGTGTAATGGCCGCGAGCCCCGCCTCATGACGGGGCTCGCGTTTTTTCGAGGTCGCTATGCCCCTGCTCGCTTTCCTCCCACCACTCGGCGCCGTGCTGATCTGGTCGGGCAACATGACCATCAATCAGCTCACCGTGGGTGCCATCGCGCCGAGCAGCATCGCCTTTCTGCGCTGGTTGCTGGCACTCGCCGTCCTCACTCCCTTCGTGGCTCCCGTGGCCTGGCGTTACCGCGCGACCCTGTGTCGAGAGTGGCCCAGGCTGGCCGTCCTCGGTCTGCTCGGCATGGGGCTCTGGCAGGGGCTCGCCTATGTGGCTGCCGAGACGACCTCGGCCACCAACATGGGTATCCTCGCCGCCATGGTGCCACTGCTCACCGTGCTGCTCAGTGCCTTGATACTGCGGGAGCCGCCCAGCATCGGCGGTATCGTTGGCGGGCTGTTCGCTCTCATCGGCGTCGCCCTTCTGCTGGGAAGCGGTAACCCACTGTCACTACTCGACCTCGAGATCGCCAGTGGCGACGCCCTGATGCTGGTCGCCGCCACCTGCTATGCCCTGTACGGCGTGATGCTCAAGCGCTGGTCCTTCGACCTGCCGCCCTGGGTGCTGCTCTACGGGCAGGTGATCTGCGCCGTGCTGATCCTGTTTCCTCCTTATCTGCTCGGCCCCATGACGCCGGTCCATTCGGGCAATGTCGGCCTGATCCTCTATGCCGGCATTCCCGCCTCCATTGTCACGACCTACCTGTGGATGCTCGCCATCCGCCGCATCGGCGCCAGTCGAGCCAGTATCTTCATCAACCTGATGCCGCTGTTCAGCGCCGTGATCGCGATGGCCGCCCTGGGCGAACGCCTCGCCGCCTACCACGTTTTCGGCGGCGCCCTGGTGCTCGCCGGCGTCATCATGGCCCAGACATGGACAGCTCCCTTGAGCCGGAGCTCACTGATCCCGGCCGGTACGTCACGGCGCCGGCCATGACGCTGGCGGCGCGGCCAGCCAGGCATGCTAGACTGCCCTTTCGCTGCCTCGACAGGAGAAAGGACGCGCCATGTCTCTCGACGATCTCCACCTCAACCTGCGCAACCTGACGCCGGATGACTATCCCCAGCTCAAGACGTTGATGGACGCCGTCTATGACGATATCGGCGGCGCCTGGCCGGAACACACCATGGAGCGCCTGATCGAGGAGTTTCCGGACGGCCAGATCGGCATCGAGGACGACGAGCGACTGGTCGGCGTCGCCCTGACGGTACGGGTGGACTACGACGACTTCTCCAACCCTCACCAGTACGACGACCTGATCGGCCAGCGCGAGATCATCCTCAACGATGCCGAGGGCGATGCCATGTACGGCCTCGACGTGCTGATCCATCCGGCCTATCGTGGCTATCGGCTGGGCCGGCGGCTCTACGAGGCGCGCAAGGAACTGTGCCGCTCGATGAACCTGCGCGCGATCCTCGCCGGCGGTCGCATTCCCCAGTATCACCAGTACGCCGAGGAGCTCTCGCCCACCGAATACATCGACAAGGTGGCCCGCAAGGAGATCCACGACCCCATCCTGTCGTTCCAGCTGGCCAACGACTTTCAGGTCAAACGGCTGCTGCGCAAGTACCTGCCCGAGGACGAGAAATCCCAGGGCTACGCCACCCTGCTGGAGTGGAACAACATCCTCTTTGAACCGGCGGAACGGGTGCTGGAAACGCGCCGCACCCAGGTGCGCGTCGGCGCGGTACAGTGGCAGATGCGTGAATTCGCCTCGGTGGAAGCGGTCCTTCAGCAGGTGGAGTACTTCGTCGATGCCCTGGCCGACTACCAGAGCGATTTCGCGGTCTTTCCCGAACTGTTCAACGCCCCGCTGATGGGCCTGCAGGATCGCGCCGCCCAGCAGGACCAGCTGGCCGCCATCCGTTTCCTCGCCGGCTTCACCGAGCGTTTCAAGACCGAACTGTCGCGCATGGCGGTCTCCTACAACATCAACATCGTGGCCGGCTCGATGATCGAGGTCGGCGAGAACGACCACCTCTACAATGTTTCCTACCTCTGCCATCGCGACGGCACCGTCGAGCGCCAGGCCAAGCTGCACATCACCCCCCAGGAGCGTCGCGACTGGGTGATCGAGGGCGGCGACGAATTGCAGGTCTTCGAGACCGACGCCGGTCGAGTCGGCATCCAGATCTGCTATGACGTGGAATTCCCCGAACTCTCGCGCCTGCTCGCCGACCAGGACATGGACATCCTGTTCGTGCCCTTCTGGACCGACACCAAGAACGGCTATCTGCGCGTGCGCCATTGCGCCCAGGCGCGGGCCATCGAGAACGAGTGCTATGTCGTGCTGTGCGGCAGCGTGGGCAACGTGCCGTCGATCGAGAACCTCGACATCCAGTACGCCCAGTCCTCGGTGTTCTCGCCCTCGGACTTTTCCTTCCCCCACGATGCGGTGCTCGCCGAGACAACGCCCAACACCGAGATGATCATGTTCTCGGATCTGGACCTGAACCGCCTCAAGGTGGTGCGCAACGAGGGCTCGGTGACCAACCTCAAGGACCGCCGTCAGGACCTCTTCGACCTGCGCCTGCGCGACTGGTCCTGGAAGTCCGGGGGCCGTGACGTGGAGGAAGGCTGATACCGTGCTTCGACGCCTGCAGCGCTGGCGTGCCGCACGTTTCGAGGCACGCCACCCCTTTCCCGAAAACGATTGGCGAGATGCCCGGGCGAGGCTGCCGTTGCTCTCCGCCCTGCCCGATGCCACGGCCACCCGGCTCGGTCACCGGGCCTGGCGCTTCGCGCACGACAAGCGCCTGAGCCTGCACCCCGACCTGGTGGCGGAGAATGTCGCGTTCGACGGCCCTGCGCGCCTGGCCCTGGCCGCCCAGGCCTGCCTGCTAACCCTGGGCTGGAGCGAGCGCGACCATCACGATGCCCTCGCCGGTGTGCACGAAATCCTGATCCTGCCCGAGGCGTTTCACCGTCGGGTCGAAGAGATGGATGAATTCGGCGTGATGCATGAATACGACGACGAACGCGCCGGCGAGACCTCGCACCAGGGGCCGGTGGTGGTTGCCTATCCAGACCTGATGGCCAGTGGTGGCCTGGACGGCTTCAATGTGTTGATCCACGAGCTGGCCCACAAGCTGGACATGGGCAACTCGCTGGATGCCGACGGTTTTCCACCACTCTCGGGCGATATGGATCCCCGGGAGTGGCACCGCGTCTTCACCGCCGTCTGGGACGACCTTCAGGCGAGGCTCGAACACGGCGAGGCCACGCCCATCGACGACTACGCCGCCAGTCACCCCGGCGAATGCTTCGCGGTCGCCTGCGAATATTTCTTCACCGCGCCCCGCATACTGTACGAGGCCTATCCGGCCCTCTACGACCTGCTGTCACGCTACTTTCGTCAGGGCCCCATCGACTGGTCAGGAGCCTGACGATCACTCTCGGCCGGCAATCCAGCCACCAGCCATTCCCACAGCCGGGCCGCTTCTTCACGGGGCCGTCGCCGCGCCGGCCGTACCAGCCAGAACCCTTCATCGCTGGGCACTGCCAGGGCGAGCGGCGCCACCAGGTCGTCTCGCCCCTCGAGCAGGCGGCGATGCGTCAGGGCCACGCCCCCACCCTGGGCGGTCAGTGCCAGAGTCATGACCTGACTGTCGCAGGTCAATGACGGACACTGCGCTTCCAGGCCCGGTTGCCCGGCCTGTTCCAGCCAGGTCGGCCAGCCCACGACGAAGCCGACCGCATGCAACAGGGTATGGCCCGCCAGGTCCGAGGGTTCGGTGATATCCCGGGCCAGCGCGGGTGAACACGCCGGCAGCATCGACTCCTCGCCCAACGACACCGCTTCCACTCCCTGCCAGTCGCCACGTCCGTAGCGAATCTCGATATCCGCGCCCTCGGGGCCGAAATCGTCGGGCCAGATGGCGCTGACCAGGCGTACGGCAATCTCCGGATGCGCACGCTGGAAGGCCGGCAGGCGGGGCGCCAGCCAGTTCTGCTGAATCACCGGCGTCGTGCGCAACGTCACCTGGGCGTCGCCGCCTGATCCGCCGAACACCTCGCTGGTTCCCTCGCCGAGGCGCAGGAAGGCATCCTGAATGGAAGGCAGCCAGGCCTGGCCCACCGGCGTCAGGCTCAGGCTACGGGGGTGGCGCACGAACAGCTTTTGCCCGAGCCGGTCCTCGAGCAGGCGGATGCGCTGGCTGATCGCCGCCTGCGTCACCCCGAGCTCGTGGCCGGCGGCGGTGAAGCTGAGGGTGCGTGCCGCCGCCTCGAAGGCCTGAAGCCATCCCAGGGGAGGTAATCCTGTCATGGAGCATACCTCATCATGAAAAAGTCACACATAAGCTGAGCTTGGCCAAAGGGGCCAGATTAATCGTTTGTCAGTGCCTCGGGCAATCGCCACCCTGTGCACCACACGAATCACAGGAGGCAACCATGACGACTGCCACTCCGCCCGCCCCCCGTCAGAGCCGCGCCATCTGGCCGATGGGCGAGTTGGCCGACCACAGCGTCGGCTACGCTCTCGTCGACGCCCTGACCAGCGGCGCTCGGGTGACGTTGACCTGGGAAGACCGTCAACAGGCGCATTTCCCGCTGAGCTGGCTGCGCGACCACTGCCCCTGCACGGCATGCCGCCACACCACGACCCGAGAGCGTCTGTACATTCCGCTCGAGCTGCCCGACTCAGCCCCCGAGGCTCGCCTCGAAGACGGCAATCTCGAGCTGACCTGGGCCGACGGCCATACCAGCCGTTTCGATGCCGGCTGGCTCCGGCAGCGTCGCCCCGGCCAGGAGAGCGGCGACCGTATTCCCGCGCGTCGCCCTTGGGCCGAAGGCTTCCAGCCGGCCCGTGTCGCCCACGCCGACTTCGTGGGCAGTGCCGCAGGCGAGCGCGAATGGCTGACCGCCCTGCTGCGCGACGGCCTGGTGTTGCTCGAAGACGGCCCCCTGGCCGACGAGGAAGTCAGCCGCCTGGCCGAACGCATCGGTCCCTTGCGTGCCACCAACTTCGGTGCCCGTTTCGACGTGCGCTCCAAGCCCAACCCCAACAACGCCGCCTACACGGCGATCGGCCTGCCGTTGCACACCGATCTGCCCAACTGGCGCCAGCCGCCGGACATCCAGTTGCTGTACTGCCTGGAAAACGACGCCGCGGGCGGCGAATCGACCTTCACCGACGGCTTCGCCGCCGCCGAGGCGCTGCGCGAGCGCTCCCCGGAGGCCTTCCGGCTGCTCAGCGAAACGCCCATCGATTTCCGCTTTCAGGACGATGGCCATGACATCGCCTGGCGCGCGCCCATCATCACGCTGGGCCATGACGGCCAGTTGCTCGAAGTGCGCTTCAACAACTGGATCCGCGACTCCTTGCGCCTTTCCCTGGAACAGGCCGACGCCTGGTACCGCGCCTATCGCGAATTCTGGGATCTGGTGCACGACCCGCGCCAGCGCCTTGAGTTCTCCCTGCTGCCCGGCCAGATGATCGCCTTCGACAATCGCCGCGTGCTCCATGGGCGCAACGCCTTCGACCCCAATAGCGGGCGCCGTCATCTGCAAGGCACCTATCTCGATCTCGACCTGCTCGAGTCGCGTCTGCGGGTCCTCGCGCGTTCCGCCTGAGGCCCTTTCCTTTCGCCATGAACCCATTGCCGCGTCTTCACGATTCGGCTATCAGGAGATAATAATATGCGAGTCTGTTCGACATCCGCCCTGTTGAGCCTGCCGCTGGCCCTCGGCCTTGCCGCACCGGCGGTGGCCGACGATGCCACCCTGGACTTCGGCGTGCCGGCCTGGCCCGGCATCACCGTCAAGACCGAGATCGCCGCGCAGTTGCTGCAACCCCTCGGCTATGAGACGCGTTCCGAGGAACTCGGTATGCAGGTCGTCTACCAGGGGCTCGACAGCGGGGACCTGGATGTTTTCCTCGGCGGCTGGTTGCCGGCCCAGGACAGCATCTACACACCGCTCGAAGAAAGCGGCGCCATCACCTCGCTGGCCAACAACGTCGACGGCGCACGCATGACCCTGGCCGTCCCCGAGTACCTCTATGAACAGGGCATTCAGAGCTTCGCCGACCTGGACGCCAATCGGGAGCGTTTCGAGGGCAAGATATTCGGCTTCGGCGCCGGCTCCGCGGCCAGCGAGATCCTCAACGAGGCCATCGACAACGACGCCTGGGGCCTGGGCGACTGGCAACTGGTGGATACCAGCGTGGTCGGCATGCTCACTGCCGCCCGCGACGCCATCTCCCGCGAGAAACCCATCGTCTGGGTCGGCTGGACGCCCCACTGGATGAACCTCGACCTGAACATGCGCTATCTCGACGACCCGAAGGACCTGTTCGGCGAAAACAACGGCGCCAGCCAGGTGCTGACCGTGGCCCGAAGCGACTACGCCGAGGCGCATCCCAACCTGGTCGACTTCTTTGCCGACTTCACCTTCTCCGCCGAAGAGCAGAGCTGGATGATTCGCGAGTTCGGCCAGAAGGAGCGAGGCGTCGAGGCCGTGGCCCGACAGTGGCTGAGCGAGCATCCCGAGCGCGTCCAGGCCATGCTGGAAGGCGTGACGACGCATGATGGTGACCCGGCCTGGCCAGCGGTCAAGGGCTCCTTCGACCAGGGCTCTGACGAATAAGACGATATCGCACCGCCCGACGTGATAGTGCCCGATGGCCGCTTTGGCCATCGGGTTCTCTACCGTATCCTGTGGCGAGACGTTCACCAGGAAACCGTTCGCCTCATGTCCCGCCCACTCAGCATTCTCTTCATCATCCTGCTCGCCCTTGCCTCCCTCGGCCTGCTGTGGCAATGGCTGGCCATGCAGGATCTGCTCACCGTGGACCACCTGATGACCCTGGCCAAGGGCTCGGTCGCCTGGCGTGACGCCAACTGGGCGGTGCTGGTGGTGATCGCCGTCTATGCCGCTGCCTCGCTGGTGATGTTTCCACTGAGCCTGCTGGTCGCCCTGACCGGCCTGCTGTTCGGCCCCTGGTGGGGATTCGCCTACGCACTGGCCGGCACGCTGGCAGCCTCTGTCCTGACCTGGTGGATCGGCCGACGACTGGGACGCGATGCCCTGATGCGCCACGGCGGCAAGCATCTCAAGGGACTCTCGCGCTACCTCTCGGGTCGCGGTATCCGCACCATGACGGTGGTCAACCTATTGCCACTGGCGCCCTTCACCCTGACCAACATGATGGCCGGCGCCTTTCACCTGCGCTTTCGCGACTACATGATCGGCTCGACCCTGGGGATCGTGCCGGGGTTGGCGGGCGTCACCCTGCTGGGCAGCCAACTGGGCGATCTGGTCACGGCACAGAGTGCTCGGGAAGTGGTCCTGGCCCTGATCGGGCTGCTGGCGGGTATCGGGGTCCTCTACGGCCTCAAGCGCTGGGCGGAGCGACGTCGTCGCCGCTGAAGGCGCTCAGGGAACGCTGGATTCCCCATGTCGCCCACCCGGCCACCAGGAAGGGCGCTCCTGTTCCCATTCTTCCTGGACCAGGTGACGCAGCAGCCGGCCCCGGTAGCGCAGCATCTGCCACTCGGCGCCAAGACGGCCCCGCACCCGGTCCCAGCCACCATCGTCGGCGTGGGTGAAGGGTCCCCCGCGGGCGATGACCTCGCGGTAGACCAGCAGGCAACGCTCGGCACAGCGACGCTCGTCGTAATCGGCCGCCGTCTCCAGGGCATGCTGGCGCAACGGTTCGCGACATCGCGGATCGGCCAGTTCGTCCAGTGCGCGCGCCAGCGCCTCGGCATCGTCTTCCGGCAGCAGGCGGCCGTTTTTGCCATCCTCCACGACCTCGACGACGCCCGGCGCGGCAACTGCCACGACCGGCAATCCCGCCGCCATCGCCTCGGCCACCACCATGCCCTGAGTCTCGCTATGCGACGCGAAGGCGAAGACATCCATCGCATGGTAGGCGTCGATCAAGGCCCGCCCTTGCAGACGCCCGGTGAAGTGGAAGCGCGCCGCCACGCCCCGCTCCTCGGCGATTTCCTGCATTGCCTCCGCGGCATCGCCATCCCCGACGACCAGGAAATGCGCCTCTGGCCGCTCGAGCAGCGCCAGTGACACCGCCTCGGCCAGGAACGGCAGGTTCTTCTCCCGGGCCAGCCGTCCCAGGTGGCCAATGACATAGGCATCGGCAGGAATACCCAGCCGATGCCGACAGTCTTCACCATTGCCGAGCGCAAAGTGCGTCGTGTCGACGCCGCTCGGGACGACCCGGATCGCCGAATTGGCCTCGCGTTCGAGCAGCAGGTCGCGAATGCTTTCGCTGGGCGCGATGACGCTGTCGCACAACCAGCTGTACTGAGTGGCAAGCGCGATGGCGAAGCGCTGCATGCGTGGCGAATCCCCGGGCACATAATGGGTATAGTGTTCATAGAGCGTGTGGTGGGTGAACACCAATGGCAGACCGTAGGTCTCGGCGGCACGCGCAGCGGTATCGCCCAGCAGGAAGGGATGGTGGGAGTGGACGATATCCGGCTCGAAGTCCTCGATGGCCTCGTAGAGTTGCCCGGGCATTGGTACCGGCAGGGAAAAATCGCTGCCGTTGAAGTGCTGCACCGCCGCTACCCTGACCACATCCGTCTCGTCCTCGGGTTGTCCCTCCAGGCGCGGCGCCACCACCAGCACGCGATGGCCAGCCATGCACAGCTGACGCTTGAGCCGCTGTACCGACTCGCTGACCCCACCGACGATCGGTTGATAGGTGTTGGTGAACATCAGCACATTCACTGGGGCGACTCTCCTGTCAGAACTCGTCGGGGAAGCACGCGCGATGGCACGCGTCCTGCCATCTCCCGCTCCAGATAGGCAATGAAGGCGCGAATCCTCAAGGGCACATGGCGGCGCTGATGATACACGGCATGGAAGTCAGCACGCACGCCCCGCCACTCCGGCAGCAGCTCGACCAGTTGTCCGGCGGCCAGATCATCGTGCACATCCCACCAGGAACGCAGTGCCACGCCATGGCCGTCGCGGGCCAACCGGCGGATCACCTCGCCATCGTTACTGGCCATGGGACCCGCGACCTTCACCGCGCGTTCCTCGCTCGGGCTGTCACGATGCTGGAACCGCCACACGGCGTAGTCGCTGCCGTTCTCGCGGATCACCAGACAGGGATGCGACGACAGGTCGCGGGGGTCCCGCAGCGGCGGCATCGTTTCCACATAGGCCGGGGCGGCGCACAGCACGCGCCGGCTGGCGAGAATGCGACGCGCCACCAGGCGGGAATCCGGCGGCTCGCCGACCCGGATGCCGATATCGAACCCCTGATCGAACAGGCTGGCAGGAAAGTTGGTCAGCTCGAGGCTACCTTCGATACGCGGATGCCGGGCGCAGAAGGACGAGAACAACGGCGCCACATGCTGCCGACCGAACCCGAAGGTGGCATTGATGCGCAACGGGCCGGACAACTCGGCGCGATGATCGCCCAGCGTTTCTTCCAGCTCGTCGAGCTCGTCGAGGATCGCCGCCCCTCGCCCCAGGTAGAGCTCGCCCTCGGCGGTCAGCGTCAATCGCCGAGTCGTGCGGCTGGCCAGGGATACGCCCAGGCGCGCCTCCAGCTGCTTGAGCCGCTTACTGACCGCCGAGAGCGAGAGCCCCAGTTCACGGGCCGTGGCAGTCAGGCTGCCGGCTTGAGCCAGGCGCTGGAAGAAGGCCAGATCATCGAGTTGGGTCAAGGCATTCTCCACTCATGCGCAATAATACCTTTCATTCTAGGCGGATTATCTTTTCGAGCCCAGGGCGTAGGCTGTCCCTGATCCGGGCACTCGGCGCCCGACCAGACACTGTGGAACCTCAAGAGGAGCGACATCATGACCCATCGTATCGCCGTCATTCCCGGCGACGGCATCGGCACCGAGGTGGCACCGGAGGGCCGACGCGCCCTGGTAGCCGCCGCCCGACGCTTCGATATCGCGCTCGACTTCGAGACGTTCGACTTCGCCAGCTGCGACTATTACCTCGAACATGGCCGCATGATGCCCGAGGACTGGCGCCAGACCCTCGGCGAGTTCGATGCCCTGTTCTTCGGCGCGGTGGGGTGGCCGGAAAAGGTTCCGGACCATATCTCGCTGTGGGGGTCATTGCTGCAGTTTCGACGTGAATTCGACCAGTACGTCAACCTGCGCCCCTGCCGCCTGCTGCCCGGCATCAAGAGCCCGCTGGCCGGCCGACGCCCCGGCGACATCGACTTCTATGTGGTACGCGAGAATACCGAGGGCGAATACTCCAGCGTCGGCGGCACCATGTTCGAGGGCACCGAGCGCGAGGTGGTCATCCAGGAAACGGTGATGACCCGCACCGGCGTCGACCGGGTCCTGAAATACGCCTTCGACCTGGCCGCCAGTCGTCCCCGCAAGAAGCTCACCTCGGCCACCAAGTCCAACGGCATCGCCATCACCATGCCCTGGTGGGACACGCGCGTGGCGGCGATGGGCGAGCACTATCCGCAAGTCTCGGTCGACCAGTTCCACATCGACATCCTGACCGCCAACTTCGTGCTGCATCCCGACTGGTTCGACGTGGTGGTAGCCAGCAACCTGTTCGGCGACATCCTCTCCGATCTGGGCCCGGCCTGTACCGGCACCATCGGCGTGGCGCCTTCGGCCAACATCAACCCGGAAGGACGCTTCCCGAGCCTGTTCGAGCCGGTGCACGGCAGCGCGCCCGACATCGCGGGTCGCGGCATCGCCAACCCCATCGGCCAGATCTGGTCTGGCGCCATGATGCTCGAGCATCTCGGCTATCCCGAAGCCGGCCGCGCCATGCTCACCGCCATCGAAGCGGTGCTCGACGAGGGTAACGAACGTCTACTGACACCGGACCTCGGCGGCCAAGGCTCGACTGAGGCCCTTGGCCAGGCCATCGCCGAACGGATAGCGAGCTGATCGAGAGACGCACAAGGATCGTGCGTGAAGCCCCGCATCGCTGGTCGGCCTTGCGTCCCGACCCGAGCCACTATCCCTGAAAGGGACCCGTCGCTCGGGTCAACCGTGGCCGGTAAGATCAGCCTTCCCGCTGACCATCGACGAGCCGGCCGAGGCCCTGCGGGTTATGCCCTTTGAGGGCATCCGGCAGCAGCGCATCCGGCATGTCCTGATAGCAGACCGGGCGCAGGAAACGGAAGATCGCCGCGGTGCCCACGGACGTGGTGCGCGAATCCGACGTCGCCGGGAAAGGACCTCCATGGACCATCGCATCGCACACTTCGACGCCGGTCGGCCAGCCGTTGACCAGAATCCGTCCCGCCTTGCGCTCGAGTGTCGGCAGTAGCGTACGAGCGGCATCCAGATCGGCATCGTCCATCTGCAGCGTGGCAGTGAGCTGGCCTTCCAGATGCTCGGCCAGCCTGACGAGCTCCTCGGCATCCGCGCATTCGACCACCAGCGAAGCGGCGCCGAAGACTTCCGCTTGCAACGCCTCGCTGGCAAGGAAATCCGATGCCGAGGTCGCGAACAGGCCGGTTCGGCACTGGTTGGGGCCCTCGCCTTTCCGGCCACGGGCGATTTCGCGAACCCGGCCACTGCTCGCCAGCGCAGCAACGCCACCTTCGTAGGCCTCGAAGATGCCCGGGGTCAGCATGGTCTGGGCGGCGCTGTCCTCGACGGCGTCTCCGGCGGCTGCCAAGAAGTCATCGAGCCCCTGGCTCTTGATCGCGATCACCAGCCCCGGGTTGGTACAGAACTGGCCGGCTCCCATGTTGAGTGAGCCGACGAAGGCTTCACCCAGCGCCTTGCCACGCGCCTCGAGCGCCGCCGGCAGCAGGAACACCGGATTGATCGAACTCATTTCGGCGTAGAAGGGAATCGGCTCGGGACGCAACTGGGCAGTCTGCCATAGCGCCAAGCCGCCGCGCCGCGAACCGGTGAAGCCGGCCGCCTTGATTCGCGGGTTGGAGACCAGCGCCTGGCCGACTTCGCGGCCGGAGCCGAACAGCAGGGAGAACACGCCTTCCGGCAGGTCGCACTTCTTGACCGCGGCCTGAATCGCACGACCGACCAGCTCGCTGGTACCGGGGTGTGCGGAATGCGCCTTGACGATCACCGGGCAACCGGCGGCCAGAGCGGACGCCGTGTCGCCACCGGCAACAGAGAAGGCCAGCGGAAAGTTGCTCGCGCCGAACACGACCACCGGACCGAGAGCAACATGACGCTGACGCAGATCGGCGCGCGGCAGAGGCTGGCGATCCGGCAAAGCAGGGTCAATGCGCACATCGAGCCACTCACCGGCACGCACGGTCCTGGCGAACAACCGCAGTTGCCCGCAAGTCCGCCCCCGCTCGCCCTGGATTCGCGCCCGCGGCAAGCCGGTTTCGGACACCGCACGCTCGATCAAGGCATCACCTATCGACTCGATCTCATCGGCCACGGTCTCGAGAAACGCGGCACGTGTCTCCAGCGACGTTTCGCGGTAACCATCGAACGCCGTCCAGGCCAGTTCGCAGGCACGCTCGACGTCGGCCCGGGTCCCCCCGGGATACGTCGGATCGAGGCGCTCGTCGGTGGCCGGATTGATGGCCTGGATGGCCTCACGACGGCCTTCGATGGCCTGCTGGCCAATCAGCAACTTGCCTTCCAATATCATGTTCGTCTCCTTGATGCCTGTCCTTTCCCTCTGGACACACAGAGGACCCAGGACGCGAACGTAACCTCGCTTCGACCCAACCGCCGTTTCATGACTCGCGGATGGAAACGGACCACTGCGCATACCACTCGCGGAACAGCGCGTACTGCGCCTCCACATAGTGGCGTTGTGCATCGCTGAGGGCATCGGTTTCATTGAAGTGCAACGCGTATTCGCGCTCGCCGTTCAGCACCATGAGGTGCTTGTAATACAGCACCAGGTCAGGCCCCTCATCGAAGGAAGACAACACACCCAGGGCCGTTTCGAGTTCCTGAGCCTGGCGGCGCGCCTTGACGTCGCCCCGAGCGGCCTGCTTGCTCAACGAGACGAGGTGCAGAACCTCCCGCGGTAGCGCGTTGCCGATGCCAGTGATCGCACCGGTCGCCCCACAGTTGACGAATCCATGGAACACCGTGGTGTCGACACCGACCATCAGAGTGACGTCATCGCTCAGAGAGGTGATGTTTTCCGCCGCGTAGCGCAGATCGTCGGCACCACCGAACTCCTTGAAACCGATCAGGTTCGGGTGCTCTTCACGCAACGCGAAGAACAGGTCGGCACGAGTGGCAAAGCCATAGTAGGGGCTGTTGTAGATCACCGCCGGGAGGTTGGGCGCCGCCTTCAGGATGGCGGAAAAATGCGCCTTCTGGGCTACCACCGAGGTGCCGCGCGACAACACGCGGGGAATCACCATCAACCCTTGGGCGCCGACTCTGGCGGCATGAGCCGCGTGGGACACGGCCTCCTTGGAGTTCACTGCACCAGTGCCCACGATCGTCGGCACCCCGGCAGCAACCAGTCGTGCCACGCCCTCCTGGCGCTCTGCCTCGGTCAACAGCGGCCAGTCACCCATCGATCCGCAATACACCACGGCGCTCATGCCAGTCTCGATGAGTTCTCGTCCCTTGGCGACGAGCGCGTCGTAATCCGGTTTCCGCTCTGGTGTGCAGGGCGTCATCAGGGCAGGAATACAGCCAGTAAAAATATTGTCGCTCATCGTTGCTTCCTCTGAGGTTTCTCGGACCAGTCCAGTGCATGGGTTGTCGTTCTTTTTATATTTTATACAATCTTCAAAAAGATTTTTGAAGCCATCCTGACCAAAAAGATGGCCATTGCCGGGACGCCTCTTTCCCCACGCTGGACAACGCGGCCTCATCGAGCGCCGTATGGCGACTTTCCAGAATGACCAACGGCTCATGTATACTGTATAAAACTTCCTTTTCGAGCCGCCGACCCCACCATGGCCTACAAGACCCGCGCCCAGTTCGTTGCCGATGATATCCGCCACCGTATCCTGAGCGGCGAGTTCCCCGGGGGTACCCAGTTACGCCAGGATGCCCTGGCGGCGGACTATGACGTGAGCCGGATCCCGGTGCGCGAGGCACTGCTCACCCTCGAAGCCGAGGGCCTGGTCGAGTTTTACCCGCACCGAGGCGCCTTCACTACCGAACTCTCGGTGTCCAAGATCCGCGAACTCTTCGACTTGCGGGTACTGCTGGAGGGGCACCTGCTGCGACAAGCCATTCCCCGGATGACCGAGCCTGCCCTGCAAAAGGCCGGACAGATTCTCCTGGAATATGATGCCGCCCTCGACAGCGGCAGCCAGATCGACAATTGGAGCGACTACAACTTCGCTTTCCACGAGGCGCTCTACCGCCCCGCCGACCTCCCCGAGGCCATGAACCTGGTATCGCAGCTCAATACCAAATCGGACCGCTATATCCGCATGCAGCTGCTGTATACCCGAGAGATCGAGAAGGCCGAGCGAGAACACCACGATCTGCTCGAATTCTCCAGGCAAGGCAAGGCCGACGCCGCCTGCGAACTGTTGGAGCGGCATATTCTGGAAGCCTGCGAGGGGATCGTCGCCGTGCTGGAGGGGCGGGTCCAAGCCAGCCAGACGCCCGACACCCCCCACCTGGAACGTCAGAAGTAGCAATTACGAGGCGGCCCTCCCGGCCACATCCTGCCAGTAGGGCCCCCCGCTCCGACAGGCGCTTAGTCGGATGCGACCACTGACTTGAGGTATTGGCCAACCTCGGAGTGATGCTGGATCGAGGATACCGGCAGAATGGTCTCGGCCGGCCCCCAGGCAAAGACATTCACCGGGGTATGGGTATGGGTGCCGGTGCCCCAGACAACGTTCTGCTCGGTCCCCAGGACACGTCCCAGGACATCGCCTCGGTCGTTATAGGGGTAGAACGCATCGAAGTCCTGGATGGCCGGGACCTCCTCGGCATCGAGGTAACTGTGCCCTTCCACGTGGTAGGGGTTCGGCTTGTCGGCAAGAACCGCTTCCGCCTGCGCCTCGTCGATCTGGAAGTCGCTGTTGGCATTGACCATTTCCATCAGGCGAGCCGGCGTTCTCTGCTCCTCTTCAAGCGTCCCGAACTCGCTCAGCAGCGTCGCGAAGCTAGCCTTCTGCTGGTAGAGGGAATCGAGAATCGAGAAGTCGCCAAAGTTGAAGTTGGGCGCATAGTCCCGCTCCGCAAAGGCGGGCCCCGACCTCTCCTGCGGTTCCGGCAGGTTGGCCGATGAGTAGCTGAGCCCGAACGCACCCGTTTCATGATCCGCCGTGACCAGAATCACGGTGTCGTCGCGTCCTTCAGCCCATTCGTAGACGCCCTGAACCGCTTCCTCGAACTTGACCATCTCGTTGAGCATGGTACCGGCATCATTCGAGTGTCCGGCCCAGTCTATCTGGCCACCTTCGACCATCAGGAAGAAACCGTCTTCGTCCTGCTCGAGCCTGTTCAGTGCCGTCTGCGTCATCTCGTGCAGGGTCGGCTCGAGGCGCTCGGCATCGCCCTTGGTATTGCGATACTCGATACCATCGGCCATGCCGGAGTTGGCGAACAGGCCCAGCAGCTTGTCGCTCTGGCTGGCCTCGAGTTGCTCGCGGTTGAACGCCAGGCCATAGCCCTTTTCGGCGGCTTCCGCGAGCAGGTTTCGATCGTCCTGGCGCTTGGAGACCGGCTCATAAGCGCCATCCATCAGGCTCGCGACCTCGGCATCCTCGCTCGCCGATTGCGGAACCCAATGGCGCAGCCCGCCCGAGAGCATGACATCGGGCCCCACCTCGAGCATGTCTTCGGCAATCTCGTTCTCCAGCGAACGATGGGGCTGGTGGGCGGCAAAGGCCGCAGGTGTGGCATGGGTCAGGCGAGTATCCGAGACCAGACCGGTCGCCTTGCCCTGGGCCTGGGCCAGCTCGAGTACCGTCTCGACAGGATTGCCCTCTGCATCGATACCGATTACCTCGCTACCGGAAAAGACACCGGTCGATAATTGCGTGGCGGAGCAGGCGGAATCCACGACAACAGCATCCTCGGGATGCGTCAGGGAGAAACCGACGACACCTTCCTTGGCCAGTTGGTGGAACGCCGTCGACTCGCCATCGTAGATGGAATCGGGGGCCTGGTTGGCATAGGTCTCCAGCAACCCCACCTGCTGGGGTCCCATGCCGTCCCCGATCATCAGAATCACGTTCTTGATCTCGGCAGCACTGGCCGGCACCGCGACCGAAGCCAGCAACACGCCGCCAAGCAGGGGGCCAACTGCCGTCTTTTGCTTCATGCAAGATGTCATGCTTCATCCTTCTTGTCGTTTATTCTCGGCAGTGCGCAATAGCGCACTGTATTACGATCTATCATCCGCGTTCATTAATTCAACTCTTTTAGCAGGTCAGTCTCCTCCCGAGATGTCCCATCAAGAATGCACGGCCTAGAACCCCACGATCATGTCAGGCACCCAGCCGCCCTACCAACAGCCAGGCGCCCCTGTCAGTGATCCGGCCGTTGGTGGAGACCATGCCGAGGTACCCACGGCATGGTCAGAACACGTTGCTCAGGCGTTCGTGGCGACACCCGGGACAGCGGTGTCCTCCTGCGACTCACCGGTCCGCCAGATGGCGATATTGGCGTAGCCGTAGAAGATGGTGATCAGCAGCACCAGCATGTGGTACCAGAGAAACGGCAGATAGGAGAGCGTGGAGACACCCAGCGTCATGGCCATGAAGACACCGCCATCCGTCCAGGGCACCATGGGCGTGGTGATGGTGCCACCGGCCTCGGCGTTGCGGGACAGCACGCGACGATCGATACCTTGCTTGTCGTAGTTCTTCTCGGTAATGGTGCTGGCAGTGATCAGCGAGACATAGGCCGCTCCGCCGAAGAAGTTGCCGAAGAAGCCCCCCAGCATGGTGGAGATCGTCAGACGACCGGGATTGTCGGCCCAGCGCAGGAAGCCGTTGCTGATCGTCTGCAGCACACCGACGCGCTCCATCAACCCGCCAAGCCCCAGGGCGAACAGGATCAACGCGATGACCCCGAGCATGGATTCGATGCCACCCCGGTTGAGCAGCGTGTTGAGGAAGTCCACATCGGACTGCATGGCATTGCCGACATAGGCAGTCCGCATCGCATCGAGCGGTGCCACATCCTGGGCCAGCCAGGCGCAGAGGATCCCCATCACGGCCCCGAAGGTGATCACCGGGATGGCGGGATAGCGACGAATCAGCAGGCCGATGACGACAACGGCCGGCAGCAACAGCCATCCATTGATGGTGAAATGTGACTGCAGGGCCTGCATGGCCATGTCCGCGCGTTGCGTATCGACGCCCTCGCCGACATAGAAGAAGCCCACCACCAGGAACAGCAGGGCGGCGATCAGGGCGGCGGGGCCGCTGACCAACGACATGGAACGGATATGGTCCACCAATCCGACCCGGCACAGCGACGCTGTCATCACGGTGGTATCGGACAGCGGTGACATCTTGTCGCCCACATAGGCACCGGAAATCACTGCCCCCGCCACCAAAGGCAATGGAATGCCAAAGCTATGACCGATGCCGATCATGGCGACCCCGGCGGTTCCTGCCGTGCCGAACGACGTTCCCGTGGACAGGGAAGTGACGGCACAGATGATGAAGGCCGCACACAGGAAGATCTGCGGATTCATCACCGACAGGCCGTAGTAGATGATGCTGGGCACGATGCCACCGGCGATCCAGGTGCCGATCAATGCCCCCACGGTCGTCAGCACCAGCACGGCCTCCATGCCATTATGGATACCGTCGATCAGCCCTTTCTGCATGGCGTCATAGGAAAGCTTGAGCTTCACCCCGAGCCCCATTACCAGGAACCAGGACGTGAACAGCGCCAACTGGATCGGCAATTCGAAGACGTTGATGAACAGGAACATGATGGCGATAAACCCCACCATCACAGCACCCACTTCACCCAAGGAAGGCAGGCGGCCCCCCGCTTGCTGCTCGTTCATGACTCACTCCACTTGTTGTTGTCGCAATGTTGATTGGCTTGATGCCGGCCAGCGCCGGCCTGGCTATCTGGCAAAGCGTGCCAGCCGGTAGGGGGCCAGCGACGGCAGTGCCGACTCCGTCGACTCCCTCTCGGGAGAAATGAACTGGCTGACCAGACGAGCAGTGACTGCCGCCTGGGTCAGCCCGAGATGGTGATGTCCGAAGGCGAGCCAGACCCGCCCCTCGGGGCCGGCCCGGTCGATGATCGGCAGTGAATCCGGCAAGGACGGTCGGAACCCCATCCAGGAAGTCGCATCCGCCTCGTCCAGCGGGCGAGAGAACAAACCTCGTGCCAGCTCGCGGAGCCGCCAGGCACGCTCCATGTGCGGCGGTCGCTCGAGGCCGGCGAACTCCACGGTGCCGGCCAGGCGCAATCCCTCTGCCATGGGCGTCATGATGAAACGCCGCTCCAGAGAGGTGACCGCCATGGAGATCCGCTCCCCCTCCCGTGGCAACATCAGGTGGTAGCCACGCTCGGTATCCAGCGGAACCCGTACCCCCGTCAGTTCGGCAACCAGAGGCGCCGAGTGGGCACCGGCGGCGACCAGCACCTTAGGCACTGCCAGGCTGCCTTGGCTCGTCTCCAGGCGGACGCCACGGGCATCGGCCCGAGCGCTTTTCACGGTGGCCCGAGAAAAACGCACTCCGGCGGCCCTGGCGGCCCTCACCAGTTCCGTTACCACCCAGTGGGGGTCGATCACATGACCGGTCTCGGGAAAGAAGAGGCCTCCGCGGATACGCTCCGACAGTTCGGGAACCCGACGACGGACTTCCTCACCGTTCAACCACTCCTGCGCGACGCCCTGGCCAGCGAAACGTGCCGCCGACGCTGCCAGGGCATCCGCTGTCTCGGCCCTCTCGTGCACCAGCAGAGAACCGTGCCCACAGAGCAGACCGGAACGTCCGATGGACGCCAGCAGCTCCCGCCAGGCCGCCAGACTCGCTTCATTGAGTGCCCGGATACCTGCCACGCTATGCCGATAGGGGGAGGGGCGCAGGTTCCACAGCAGTCGCACCAGCCAGGGAGTGGCCTTCGGCAGGTACCGCCAGTCCAGCCGCAGCGGTCCCAGTGGATCCATCAGCATCCCGGGGATACGCTTCAGCAGAGAGGCATCGGCGATGGGGAAGACCTGCTCGGTGGCCAGGTGACCGGCATTGCCGAAAGAGGCCCCCATGCCCGGCTCGCCGCGGTCCAGCACCCGCACTCGTAGGCCCTGGCGAGCCAGCTCCAGGGCACAGGCAGTACCGACCACGCCGGCACCGACTACCGCGATGTCAGCATCGTCAACGGCAGTATTCGCCGTGGATCGAACTTGCGAGAAAGCCTTCGGATCGGGGCTCGCCTGGGTCATGATCGTTCTACTCACTTGATGGGCGCCTGAGATGCGTTCCGTTGAATGTATAAAATATATAATCTATCTTGGCAACCCTGGTCGACCAGGATCGAACCACCCGGTCATCCCCACCCCACAACGAGAGGACGATGCATGAAACGCATCCAGGTGATCGATTCCCATACCGGTGGAGAACCCACGCGGCTGGTGATGGAAGGTTTTCCCGATCTCGGCAAAGGGAGCTTGTGTGAGAAGCTCGAACGGCTGCGTGGCAAGCATGATCGCTGGCGCACCGCCTGCATGCTGGAACCACGGGGGCATGACGTCCTGGTCGGCGCCCTGCTTTGCGAGCCAGAGACGCCGGAAGCCACCTGTGGAGTCATCTTTTTCAATAACAGCGGCTATCTAGGCATGTGTGGCCACGGCACCATCGGCCTGGTGGCCTCGCTGGCTCATCAGGGCCGGCTAATGCCGGGCCGACACTGGATCGATACGCCGGTGGGGAGTGTCGAGGCCACACTGCATGACGAGGGAGACGTGACGGTGCGCAATGTGCCGGCCTATCGCTATCGTCAGTCGGTGCCCCTGGAAGTGCCCGGCCATGGTCGAGTGCATGGCGACATCGCCTGGGGCGGCAACTGGTTCTTCCTGATCAGCGATCACGATCGACGCCTGACGCTGGACAACGTCGATGCCCTGACCGACTTCACCTGGGCGGTCCGCCAGGCACTCGAGGCACAGGGCATCACCGGTGAAGACGGAGGGGAGATCGATCATATCGAGCTGTTCACCGAGGACCCTCGCGCCGATAGCCGCAACTTCGTGCTTTGCCCCGGCAAGGCCTATGACCGCTCACCCTGCGGCACCGGTACCAGCGCAAAGTTGGCCTGCCTGGCTGCCGACGGCAAGCTGGCTCCCGGCCAGCCCTGGCGTCAGGCCAGTATCACCGGCAGCGAGTTCGTGGCCCATTACGAACCAGAGAACGACCGGATTCGCCCTTACTTGCGCGGTAGAGCCCATATCAGCGCGGAAGCTTCTCTGCTTGTCGACGAGACGGATCCTTTCGCCTGGGGAATCACCTCCGACACTTGATACTCATGTCGTCACCCAGGCTCCCTCAATGATGCGCACCCTGTCGTCGGCCAGGTTGTCGAGCAGGTTGCGCCCCATCTCGCTGAAGATGTCACCGAAGAGATCGGCCGGCCCGGGCAGTGCGGCCGATGACTGGTGACCCGATGCCTGACGACCGTGCTTGCGGCGCCAGGCCAGTGCCTCGGCGGTGACATCAGTGACATCGACCGGCTGGAAGCCCGCCGTTTCCAGCCGCTGCTCCAGGCACCTCCGCGTCTGCAGGTGGCTAGTGGCTCGCTCCCTGGCCCAGGGCACCGGCAGCGTCAAGGCGGCCGGATTGTCACCGGCCACCACTTCATGCAACAGCACCCGCCCCCCGGGCGCCAGCAGACGACGCCACTCCGCCAGCACCGCTTCCACGTCGGGCATGTTCATCAACGCATGCTGGCACCAGATGACCTCCGCACAGGCATCCGGCAACGGCGTCCGAGCGGCATCGGCACAACTGAACCGAGTACGTGATGACAGGCCCGTGGCACGACTCAGCCAGCCGGCCACTTCGATGAAAGCGGCGGTGATATCGATCCCGACCACCTCGACGCCATGCTCCTCGGCAAGCAACCGACTGGCGCCGCCGGTCCCGCACCCGACGTCCAGCACCCTGTCACCCGGCGAGAGCGCACCGAGCCTCGCCAGTGAGCGGCTGGCACGCCGCCCCCCCAGGTGCAGTTGATCAATACCGGCAATGTCATCGAGAGACAGCCGGTCCGGGTTACGTCCGCTGGCGACAAAGGCCCGACGCAACCGGCCGACCAAGGTGTCGCGATTTCCACCTTCTGCTCCGTCGGCGCCGGCATAGTGCCGGGCCAACCGCTCGGCATCCCGGGACGGGCCTGCCTGCCCCCATCCATTACAGCTTTCTCCACCACGGCCACCGTTCGTCATTCTCTTTTCTCTCCCTTTCCGCCGTTCCCGTTACCCATGGCGCCGAGGGTCGCCAGCCACTCAATGCGCCAAGGGTATCATCGCCCAGAATAGCGGCGGTTTGACCATCACCGACTCGGGCGATGATGCCTATATCGATCATGCGGGGCAGCCATCCCCCACGGCATGGCTTTTCATTATCGCACCCGCCTCTTTCATCAAGTCGACGCCGGGTATTGAGCCCTCACCCGACAGTGATGATGGTAACGGGGCCAATAACGAAACCACGACCGGGAGCGACATGATCACTTCGCCGTGCCTCCGACGCGCCAGCGTCGAGAACGCCTTCACGCCCTGCCGGGATAATCACCATGCTGGCTGACTGGCTGGAACGAAGTCTGGACGGATCGACCTCGAGTCCCGAATGCGGCGACATACCGGGAGGAAGATTCAGGCTGCTGGGTCCGGGGCTGTTGGAACTCACGCCAAATACCAACGAAACGCAGGCGCCTGCGGTCGTGCTGTCGACCGGCATCCACGGCAATGAAACGGCTCCCATCGAGCTGCTCGGTGCCAGCCTGGCTCGACTGGAAGCCGGCATGCTGCGCCTGGGCGGCCCCGTCCTGGTTATCCTGGGCAACCTCGAGGCCATCCGCGCCGGGACCCGCTTCGTCAACACCAATCTCAATCGCCTGTTCCGACGCGACCTGTCAGAAGACGGCATGGAACCGGAGCGAGCCCGCACCTTGATGGCAGCGGTCGATGCTTTCTATGAGCGCCACCCAGACCGCCGCCGGTTGCACTACGACCTGCACACGGCAATACGCGACAGTCAGTACCCGCGCTTCGCGGTCGAGCCCTACGCCGACACCGCCACCACGCCCGAACAGTGGCAATGGTTGGCCGGTGCCGATATTCAGGCAGTGCTTCACCAGCACGACCACAGCTGGACCTTCTCTCACTACAGCAAGCATTACCATGGCGCCCAGGCCTTTACCCTGGAGCTCGGCCGAGCCCTTCCCTTCGGCGCCAATGACCTCGAGCCCCTGGCACCCATGGGCCGGCTGCTCGATGCACTGCTCGAAGCACGCGAACCCGCATCGGCCAGCCCCTCTCGTCTGGCTTTCTTTCGGGTTGAGCACGAACTGATCCGCCATGCCGAGACCTTCCGGCTATGCTTTCCCGATGACACCCCGAATTTCACCGAATTCGCCCCCGGTACGCGGCTATCGGAAGATGCCGAAGCAGGCCCCTTCACGGTCGGCGATACCCCCCTGCGCGTGGTCTTTCCCAACGCCAGGGTCGAGCTTGGCGCTCGGGCGGCGCTGCTGGTGACCCCAGCCCGGAGTACCGCAGCGGAATAACGACGCCTTACACGCTTCACTAACGGTGAATAAAACTGCAAAATAACAACAAGTTGGAGTTATTTCATGTTCAGAGTCACTGCCTCCATAGACCAAGGTCGCATTCCTGATGCCGCGACATGGCCTGCCGATGGCCGTCTGGCCTGTTAGAATCGCCCACCTTTTTCGCGCCGGCCCACACGCTGTCCGGTCCCGACCCAGGCGACCTTTCCCGAACTGGAGCCCGTTTCATGGCCGATACACCGATTCCGCTGGAAGTGCGCAATATCACCAAGCGCTTCGGCGATACAGAAGTCCTCAAGGGCCTCTCCCTGAAAGCCCACAAGGGTGATGTCATCACCCTCATCGGAGCCTCCGGCTCCGGCAAGAGCACCTTCCTGCGCTGCATGAACCTCCTGGAGCAACCCAACGAAGGCGAGCTGATCGTCCACGGCGAGTCGATCCTCTTCAAGGAGACAAGGCACGGTCGTGAACCGGCTGACTGGAAGCAGGTCGTCAACATGCGGGCCAAGCTGTCCATGGTCTTCCAGAGCTTCAACCTCTGGGCCCACATGACACTGCTCGAGAACGTCATCGAGGCACCGGTCCATGTGCTCGGCAAGTCGAAGCGCGAGGCCACCGAGCATGCCCGCCAGCTGCTCGAGCGCGTCGGCCTCGGTGAACGCGCCGACTACTATCCGGCTCAGCTCTCCGGCGGCCAGCAACAGCGTGGCGCCATTGCCAGGGCACTGGCCATGGACCCTGAAGTGATGCTGTTCGACGAGCCGACCTCGGCCCTCGACCCGGAACTGGTCGGCGATGTGCTCAAGGTCATGCGAGACCTCGCCGAAGAAGGCCGCACCATGATCGTCGTGACCCACGAGATGGCCTTCGCCCGCGACGTTTCCACCCAGGTGATCTACCTGCATCAGGGCCAGGTCGAGGAAGCGGGACCTCCCGATCAGGTCCTCGGCAACCCGAACTCCGAGCGGCTCAAGCAATTCCTGGCGCCCAAGCACTGACGCGGCCTGGATGAGGAGACTCCCATGATCGACCTGCACGGCTACGGCCCGCGCCTCGCGGAAGGCGCCCTGGTCACCATCGAACTGGCGGTTCTGTCGCTGATACTCGCCATCGTGCTGGGCCTGGCGACCGCCAGTGCCAAGATGTCGCGCAACTGGGTGCTGCATCGCCTGGGCACCCTCTATACCACCCTGATCCGGGGCGTGCCCGATCTGGTGTTGATGATGCTGCTGTTCTTCGGCGGCCAGATCGGCGTCAACATGTTTACCGACTGGCTCTACAACCGGTTCGACATCGATATCTTCATCAATATCAACGAATTCGTCGCCGGCGTAGTGACCATCGGCCTGATCTTCGGAGCCTACATGGGCGAAACGTTCCGCGGCGCCTTCCTTGCCGTGGATAATGGCCAGATCGAGGCCGGGCGCGCCTATGGCATGTCCCACTGGCTGGTGTTTCGACGCATCCGCTTCCCGCAGATGATGCGTCACGCCTTGCCAGGGCTATCCAACAACTGGATGGTGCTGCTCAAGACCACCGCCCTGGTGTCGGTGATCGGTCTGTCCGACATGGTCAAGGTGGCCGCCGAGGCCTCCAAGGCGACCCGCGAGCCCTTCACCTTCATGATCATCGTTGCCGTCATCTACCTGTTGATCGCCAGCGTCTCCGAGTGGGGCTTCGCACGACTACAGAAACGCTATGACATCGGCTACGGGGAGGCGGACTGATGGAAAGCCTGATGAACTGGCTGCAGACCCAACTGGCCGACAACAGCATCTTCACCCTGCAGACCCTCTCCTACTATGGCGAGGGCCTGGTGACCACCGTCCAACTGGTCTTCCTCTCGCTGATCATTGGCCTCGTGCTGGCCGTGCCGCTTGCCATCGGCCGCGGCTCCAGGCATGCCTGGATTCGCCTGCCGATCTTCTTCTATTGCTACGTGTTTCGTGGCACACCGTTGCTGGTCCAGCTCTACCTGATCTACTACGGCGTGGTCTTCGTCGAGGGCATTCAGGACACCTGGCTGTGGGTCATCCTCGAGAAGCCGTTCGTACCAGCCCTGATCGCCTTCACGCTGAATACCGGTGCCTACACCACCGAGATCTTCCGCGGCGCCATCAAGGCAACCCCCAAGGGCGAGATCGAGGCAGCCCGGGCCTACGGCATGTCCTGGTCTCTGATGCTGCGCCGCATCGTGCTGCCCAGCGCCTTTCGCCGCGCCCTGCCGGCCTATGGCAACGAGGTGATCTTCATGCTTCATGCCAGCGCCATCGCCAGCGTGGTGACCATCATGGACCTGACCGGAGCGGCCCGCTTCGTCTATGCCCGCTTTTACGCGCCCTTCGACGCCTTCCTGTTCGTCGCGGCGATCTACCTCTGCCTGACGTTCACGATCATCTACTTCTTCCGTCACCTGGAGAAGCGGCTGCTCGCCCACCTCAAGCCGGCAAGCGGCTGACGACCGTCGAACGAACGTTGGTTCACAACGTTCGTTCACGGCCTTTCGACCCGTCCCGCCTTCGGCTATCGTGGACGAGTCGCCACCCTTGGGCGCCGTTCAACATACGAACCCGGCCTTGCGGTGAAGCCATCAACAAAAAGGGAAATGATTCATGAAACTCAACAAACTACTGAGCATCGGCGTACTCGGCGCCAGCATGATCGCCGGCGTCGCCAACGCCGAGGTCCGCGATATCCGCATCGGCGTCGATGTCCCCTACGAGCCCATGGAATACCGCACCCCCGATGGCGAATTGACCGGCTTCGACATCGAACTCGGCAATGCCATGTGCGAAGAGATCGGTATCCAGTGCGAGTGGGTCGTCCAAGGCTGGGATGGCATCATCCCCGGCCTCCAGGCACGCAAGTACGACGCCATCATGTCATCCATGACCATCAACGATCAGCGTCGTGAACAGGTACTGTTCTCCGACCCCTACATTACCCCGCCCTCCGCCTGGTTCGCGCCGACCGATACCGACATCGAAACACCGAGCGAGGAAAGCCTCGAAGGCAAGACCATCGGCGTGCAGCGCGGCACCCTGCAGGACAACTACGTGACCGACCTGTACGGCGACGTGGCCGACGTCAACCGTTACGCCACGGCCGACGACATGGTGCTGGACATGGACTCCGGTCGCCTGGACATCGTCTTCCTCGACTTCCCGATCGGCAAGTCCACCCTGCTCGACAGCGAGGCCGGCGACTACCAGACCGTGGGCGAGAAGATCACCGAACCCAAGGAGTACTTCGGCGAAGGGTTCGGCATCGCCTTTCGTCAGCGCGACGAAGCGCTGGCCGAAGCCTTCAACGAGGCCCTCGCTACCCTGAAGGAAAACGGCACCTACGACGAAATCGAAGCCAAGTACTTCAGTGAATAAGCCCTGCGGCGCTTGACGCACCTCGTGCATTCGCCATGCTTTGCGGCCCCTGGAGACAGGGGCCGCATTCGTTTGACCTTCTCGTGCGAGTCAGCCTGATCGACCGTCATTGGTCCTGGCTCGACGCTTTCGGAAGCGCCCGGGTGAAATGCCGAACAGTTGACTGAAGCAGCGACGAAAGTGGGAAATGCTGACAAACCCCGCCGCCACGGCGATATCGGCGAGATCCTTGTTAGTCTGCTGCAATAGCTGTCTCGCCCGGGTCAAGCGCAGTTCCAGGTAATAGCGCGCCGGTGTCGTCTCCAGGCAGCGGCCGAACAGGCGCTCCAGTTGACGCCTCGAGACACCGACACAAGCCGCCAGTTCACCGATCGACAACGGCTCGTCGATATTGTGGCGCATCAGCTCCAGCGCATTCTTTAGCGACTGTGGCAACGATAAGTCCCGGTCGATGCTGATCACGGAAGTGTCGATTGCCTCCTCGGTCTTGTCACAGCTCAGCACCTCCTCGATAGCGCTGATGCAGGCCATATCGCAGTCGCGGCTAATGATCGACAACATCATATCCAGAGAGCTGTTGGCGCCGGCGCAGCTGGCCCGGTCACGGTCCACGACATGGCTCTGCGAAGAGACCGTCACTGCGGGGAACTCTTCCGACATCATGGCCCGCCCGTCGGGATGGAAGGCACACTCGTACCCATCCAGCAAACCGGCTTCGGCAATGAAGTAAGCACCATTCCACAGCCCTCCCAGCGCGCATCCCGCGTAGTCGGCGGCCCGCAGCTTGACCCTGAGCGAGGGAAACGCATGCATCTCGAGGCGGTAGCCACCGCACAGTATGAGATAATCGAGCGTCTCTTCCCGGAGGTCCTCCAGAGAGCCGTCGACGGCGACTTCGATACCCAGGTCGCTCATGGCCCGGCGACCATCGATGCTCACGACCATGACCTGGTACGCCACTGGCGCCTTGACCAGATTGGCCGTCACCAGGGCATCCATGGCCCCGGTAAAGGCCATCAAGGAGAAATGCTCGAACAGGACAAAGGCAATTCGCCGACGGCCGACGATCGGAGGCTCTCCGGCCCCCACCTCGATGAAAGCCCGGTTCTTGCTGATCAGGGGACTATCGAATCGGGCACTTTGCGCCATGTCTGTGACCGGTGAGCATTGTCATCTCGACCGAACCTGATTGAGAGGGTTCTGGAAGGTTGGCCGGCTAGGCCGGTATATAACGCCCCGAGTAACGCCGGGTGGGGGCACGAGGTGTGTCGACGCACCCCGAGCCCCTGGAAAGACCCTCGGCGCGACCGCCGAGAGCGTCGGGCTATATCAGATTGGGGAGCCAGAGGATCAGCTCCGGGAAGGCCGTAAAGGTGCCCACCGCACCCAACAGGATCAGCCAATAAGGCAACGAGGCCCAGGCAGCATCGGGCAGCGTCACCTCATTGTGGGTAATCGAGCAGAGCACGAACAGGTTGAGCCCCACCGGCGGCGTGATCATGCCGATTTCCATCAGCAGCGTCACGATGACGCCAAACCAGACGGGGTCGAACCCCAGGCTGGTGACCATCGGGAAAGTGATGGGCAGGGTCATCAACAGCAAGGAGATGCCGTCGAAGAAGCAACCGAGCAGCAGATAGACGAGCACGATCATCAGCAGGATGCCGTAGCGGTCCAGCCCCAGCCCCGCGATGGCATCGACCGCGGCCCGGGGGAGACCGAGCAGGCTCACCGCCTGGGACAAGATCACGGTGCCGATCAAGATCATGGCGATGGCCCCGAACATCATCGACGCGTGCTTGAAGGCTCCCCACAACTTCGGCACGTCGAGATCGCCCCAGGTCAGGCCCAGTACAATGCTGGCCGTCACCCCCAGGGCCGCCGCCTCGGTGGGCGTCGCGATGCCCATGTAGATGGTGCCTAGCACGAAGAAGATCAGGATCGGCAGTGGCCAGACTTCCAGCAAACCGCGACCCACGGCGCCCCAGTCCATCTTTTCCTCACGTGGAGGCGCGACCGACGAACCGAGGCTAGAGCGCACCATGATCCAACCGAAGAACGCCAGAGCGATCATCAGGCCCGGCAGCATGCCCGCCAGGAACAGCTTGCCGATCGAGACGTTCTGGGTCGCTCCGTAGATAAGCAGCGCCAAACTGGGAGGAATCAACAGCCCGAGCGTGCCGCCAGCCGCCAGCGTGCCCACGATCATGCGCGGCGAATAGCCACGCTGGCTCAACTCGGGATAGCCGACTGAACCAATCGCCGCCGCGGTGGAAGTGCTCGACCCACTCACTGCCCCGAACAATGTGCAGACAGCGATATTGGTATGCAGCAGCTGACCAGGAACCCGTCGGAAAAGCGGCGTCAGCCCGTTGTAGACCCGGGTGGAGACGCCGCTGGCCAGCAGGATATCGCCGAGGAAGATGAACAACGGCACAGCACTGAGCGTGAACTCGGTCAGCAGATTCCACGCCGAATTGATCGCCAGCGCCGACGCGCCACCCGCCTGGAAGTGCAGCAGGATGAAGCCGGTCAGCCCCAGAGCCGCTCCCAGAACCGCACCGCTGCCCAGAAAGACCAGCAGGCCGGCGCTCAGAATCGCCCAACTCATGACAGGCCCTCCCCGGATGATGACACATTTTGGCCAAATAGCCCCCGCAGCCCGTTTCTCACGATGATCAGCATGCACAGCCCCATCGACAGCGGCATCAGCGCCATCCAGGGCCACAGCAGCACCCCGCTGATTTCGGAGCGCGCACCGATCTGCAGCGAGAACACCATGAAGTCCCAAGCCTGGTAGGCGAAGACCATGGCGAAGGCGACGAAGATCGCATTGGCGAAGATGTCAGCCGCCACGGCCAGACGACGGGAAAGGGTACGCACCAACAGGTCGATGCGAATGTGCTGACTGGTATTCAGTACGTGAGGAAGCGACAAGAACGAGAGGGAGAGAAACAGCAAGCCGGAGAGCTCATCGGAAAACCCGATGGGGCTCCCGGCCAGATATCTCATCAGGGTGCTGACCAGCACGAGGCCGGTCATGAACACCCCTCCACACACGCCTATCAGGAATACCCCATATACCAGTCTGTCCAACCAGGTAGACAAGACTCTCATCAAAGGCCTCTCTAGATGACGGCTTATTGGGAATCGCTCTGGAGTTCACCGGTCACGGTGTCGTAATAGCGAATGCCCTCGTCGCCGGCCTTGCTGGCCATCTCATGCCAGGCCTCCCAGGCCGCATCCACGAAGGTCTGCACATCCTCGTCAGAGAACGCCGGCAGCATGGTGATACCCATGGCCTCACGCTCCTCGCGTGCCTCGGCCTCGCGCTCCGGATCCACCGCCTTGTCGCGGGTTTCCTGCCAGATCTCCTCGCCGGCACGGGTCAGGATTTGCTGCTGCTGCTCGTCCAGACTGTTCCAGGTGCGATCACTGACCCCGAACATCCAAGGAGAGGCTGCCCAGGGATGGAGGTAGGCTTCGTAGTCGGTCACTTCCTGCAGCGAAACCGTCTTGGCCACGGTCGACAGGTAATAGGCACAGTCCACGACGCCTGTCTGCAGAGCCAGATACATGTCGTTCTGGGGAATCACCTGGGCCGATATGCCGAGACGATCGAACGTCTCGACGAGATGGCCCGACCAGACCCGAACCTTCTTGTCACTAAGGCCCTCGAGGGTGTTGACCGGCTCCTTGCAGTGCAGGCCCACATCGAATACCGGCGCAACAACACCACCAACCGTATGGACTCCCCAGTCGGCATAGCCCTCCCGATACAGTTCTCGCAAGGTGGGCAGGATGTCGAGATGCTGTTCCGCTTCAGTGATCGCGCCCTGGGCATAGACCGAAGCCATTTCAGGAGCATCGCGGTTGTAGTACTCCCCGTACAT
Organism: Halomonas sp. I1; assembly: GCF_032334135.1. Classification (NCBI taxonomy): domain Bacteria; kingdom Pseudomonadati; phylum Pseudomonadota; class Gammaproteobacteria; order Oceanospirillales; family Halomonadaceae; genus Halomonas; species Halomonas sp. I1. The sequence continues at coordinate 73,196 of NZ_JAVXUS010000005.1, read as the reverse complement.
CAGTGCCATGTCGACCATGCCGCGCTGCATGATGCGCAGCATGTCGGCTTCCTTCAGGCCGAGCGAGCCCGCGTGGTAAACATCGACCTGAAGCTGGCCCTCGGAATACTCGTCGACCAGTTCGGAGAAGCGCTCAAGATACGCCGCTTCAGGCCGAGACTCGGCCAGCCCGCTGTGAAACTTCAGTGTCCGGGCATCCGACCAGGCCTGCGAAGCAGTCGCCATCAGTGCCAGGGAGACGCTCATCGCCAGCATTGTTTTTTTCATTCCAGATTCCCTTGGTTGGCAAAGTCTTTAAGACGCTCTCACAAAGCCGAACCGGTACTGGCACTGAATACGAACGTTATGAGTCCATATGCGACAAAACATGAACTTTCATCACTCGGTGGTGCCGTATCATCTCTCCCGGCACCGAAAGGCAGTCTCAAGGCAACACGGCTCAAATGCCTGCGCATGAAAATCGCTTCGCTATCGTTGCCATCCTTGGCGGCTACCCGGTGGGCCCGTCTAAAGACGGTTCATGTCCAGAATGCTTTTCAGTGACTTGAGTCCCTCGAGCCCTTCTCACACCCGAGGATGCGTGCCCGGCACATGTTCGGCGTCTTCACTCGAGGGCACCTCCTGCGGCGGTCGGGACAGTGCATCGAGAATGCCGCACTCGGCGGCCGGACGCTGCCCCTGGCAACGGGCTCGCAGCACCACCAGGGCGTCCTCCAGTTCCTGAAGCTGGGCAATACGCGCTTTCACATGCATCAGGTGCTCGTCGATCAGGATGTCGGCCTGATGGCAGGTCCCCTCCGGATCGTCATGGCATGCCAGCAAGGCGCGGATCTCGTCCAGGGTCATGTCCAGCGCACGACAATGCCGGATGAAGGCCAGGCGCTCGGCGTGCACCTCGCCATAGAGGCGGTAATTGGCCTCGCTTCGCGCCGGCTCGGGCAGCAGACCTTCCCGTTCGTAATAGCGAATGGTCACGACCCGGCATCCCGTTCGAGTCGCCAGTTCTCCGATTTTCATCATCGACCTCCACTCACTCAGCATCAGGGCTTGACCCTATATAGACTATAGGGTGTGTGATGTCGGCAAGATATCACGAACGGAGCCCGAGATGTCCGATGACATGCCTCAGGAACATGGCTGCTGCGGCGGCCACCAGCCTCATGCTCGCGAGGCCGTGACCGCCCCGGCCGACAGCGCAACCCTGCGTCTTCGTATCCAGGAGATGGACTGCCCCACCGAGGAAGCCCTGCTGCGCAGGGCCCTGGCCACAGCGCCCGGCGTCGCCGCCCTGGAGTTCGACCTGATGGGTCGAATTCTGAGCATTCATCATTACGACGCCGACCCCGAGGCGCTACAGGCACGCGTGCGCGGCCTGGGCATGACGCCTCGCGCCCTGGACGACGGGGACGACAGCGCCGATGATGCCCCGGCAAGCGGCGAACCCCGTTGGGGCCGTCTGATACTGGCCGGCGTCCTGGCGCTGGCGGCGGAGATCGCCGGCTGGACGCCCTGGCCCTGGACCACCTGGCTCTCCCCGCTGCTCGCCCTGCTGGCCATCGCCCTGGTGGGCCTGCCGACATGGCGCAAGGGCTGGGTGGCGATTCGTCACCGCACCCTCAACATCAACGCCCTGATGAGTGTGGCAGTGACCGGCGCCCTGCTGATCGGTCACTGGTCGGAGGCCGCCATGGTGATGGTGCTGTTCACCTTGGCGGAACGCATCGAGGCGGGGTCCCTGGAACGCGCCCGCCGCGCCATCCGCGACCTGCTCGACAGCGCACCCCGCCAGGCCCGGCGGCGCGCGGAAGCAGGCGAATGGGAGACCGTGGCCGCCGAAGACGTGGCCATCGACGAAATCATTCGAGTACTCCCCGGCGAGCGCCTACCGCTGGACGGCGAGGTTGTCCGCGGCCACCCCAGCCTCGACGAGTCGCCGATCACCGGCGAGAGCCTGCCCGTCGACAAGGCACCAGGCGATAGCGTCTTCGCCGGCGCCATCAATCACGACGGTGACTTCGACATCCGCACCACCCGAGAGGCCAGCGACACGACCCTGGCGCGCATCATTCACGCCGTCGAGCAGGCCCAGGCCAGCCAGGCCCCCACCCAGCGTTTCATCGACCGCTTCGCCGCCGTCTACACGCCCGCGGTCTTCGCCCTGGCCATGCTCACGGCCCTGGCCTGGCCCTGGGTCGTCGGCGGCGCCTGGCTGGACGGTATCTATCGTGCCCTGGTGCTGCTGGTGATCGCCTGCCCCTGCGCGCTGGTCATTTCCACGCCGGTAACCATCGTCAGTGGCCTTTCCGCCGCCGCCCGAGCCGGCATCCTGATCAAGGGCGGCCGCTTCCTGGAGCAGGGCCGGCACCTGACCTGGCTGGCCCTGGACAAGACCGGCACCCTGACCCGGGGCGAGCCGACACTCGAACATTGGGAAGCGCTCGACGTATCCTCGGAAGAAAGCCTCCAGGACCTGGCGCGGCAAGCCTCGCTGCTCGCCGGACGCTCGACCCATCCTGTCTCCGCCGCCATTCAGCGCGCCCTCGCCTCGCCCCCGAATGAAGGCAACGTGGACGACTTCCGCGAACGCCCCGGCCAGGGCGTCGAAGGTCGAGTGGATGGACAGGCACTCTGGCTCGGCAACCGCCGGCTGGCCGATGCGCAAGGCCTGATCGACGCGACGCTCGCCGAGCGCATCGAGTCACTGGAGCGGCGCGGCGCCAGTGTCGTAGCGCTGGGAGCCAGCGACCGGGTCCTGGCGCTGTTCGCCGTACGCGATCCGCTCAAGCCCACCAGCCTGGCAGCCATCAAGGCCCTTCACGGGCTCGGCGTGAAGACCCTGATGCTCTCCGGCGACAACCGGCACGCCGTAACGGCCATCGCCGGCGAAGCCGGCATCGACAGCGCCCGAGGAGAATTACTCCCCGAGGACAAGCTCGCCATCATCGAGGAAAGCAGTCGCCACGGCGTGACCGGCATGGTCGGCGACGGCATCAACGATGCGCCGGCGCTGGCCCGCGCCGATATCGGCTTCTCCATGGGGGCGGCCGGCAGTGACGTGGCCATCGAGACCGCTGACGTGGCGCTGATGGACGACGATCTCGGCAAGTTACCGACCTTCCTGCGCCTGTCCCGTGCCACGCACAGCATCCTGATTCAGAACATCGTGCTGGCTCTCGGCATCAAGGCCGTCTTCATGATCTTGGCCTTCGCCGGCCAGGCTACCCTGTGGATGGCGGTGTTTGCCGACCTGGGCGCCAGCCTGCTGGTCATCGGCAACGGACTGCGCCTGCTGCGCCATCGGCCCGAATGAACGGCTCCGAACGGCGACTTCGTTTCGTGGTGGGACAAAGCCCGGCTTAGGGAAACGCTGCTTAAATGCCTACGCATGCAAATCGCGTCGCTATAGCTGCCATCCATGGCGGCTACCCTGCGGGCCCGTCTAAAGACGGCTCAAATTCTCTCCTGGCGAATTTGTGCGCGGTGCTGGTACGCCAGCCCGGTCGAAAGCTCGCCTAACTGCCAGTTATGCCTCGCTTTCTGTGCCCCGTGAGCCTTGCGTGACCCACAAGGATGTGGGAAAAGCGATGGCCCGTCGGGAACGGGCCTAGCCTTCACTATGCTCGGCGATTTATTCAGCGGTTCCTTAGAGACACCGGCGCATGAACTTGAGTATCCAGCACACCATCAAACGGTCATCGACCGGGGCGTCCAGCGAGGCCAGCCCACGGTCGACCCGTTCGGCGCCGATCAGGTCGGCGCGCAGCCGCATCAGGTCCGCCGAGTAGGCCTTGGAAAACTCGGGGTGTCCCTGCACGCCGAGAAAGCTTTGACCGACTTGCATCAGATACAGGGGGCAGAAGTCGCTTCCCGCCAGAACCCTGGCATGCGGTGGCGGTAGTTCCACCTGGTCCTGGTGGCTGACCACCAGGTCGAGCCTGTCCTGCCGTGCGTCCATCCAGTCGGCCCGCCCCGTCACGTCATTGAAGGACATGCCAACTCCCCAGCCCCGGGCACTCTTGATGACCTTTCCTCCCAACGCCTTGGCGATCAGCTGATGACCGAAACAAATGCCGACCAGGGGCCTGTCGGCCTGCCATAGTCGTCGGACGAAATCGCAGAGTTCCTCGATCCACGGCAGGCCGTCATTGACCCCGAACTTGGAACCGGTCGTCAGCCAGGCGTCCACCGCCCCGGTATCATCCGGCAGCTCTCCATCCAGGCATCGCCATACCTGAAAGGTCAGTGTCGGATCCACCGAAGTGAACAGCTTCTCGAACATTTCCGGATAATTGCCATGCCGCTCCTGCAGCTCCGGCGCCACGTCGTCACACTGCAAAAGGCCTATGTGCATCGCCTTATCCCCCCGTTGATCCCGTCGTGATGCTTCCCCCGCTCGGCATGCGCCTAAAGGCGGCCCTCGACCGCATCGACGAAAATGTCGCGATATCGCTCGGGCTCGAAGGCGATGGGATTGGAAGCAGATGACGGATCGGCGACGGCCATCCGGCCGACCTTCTCCGCCTGCTCGGTATCGATGTCCAGCGCCGACAACGTCGGCGGGATTCCCAGGCGTTCGCGCAGATCGAGCACCCAGTCGATCACCGCTCCGGTACCCGGCTGCCGCAGGTCGAGGTAGCGTCCCAGGCGCACCATGGGCTCACCAATGGCCCGCTCGTTGGCCCGCAGCACATAAGGCATCAGTACCGCGTTGAGGGTCCCGTGGTGGGCGTCGTACAGGGCGCCGAGGGGATGGGCCAGGGCATGCATGGCACCCAGTCCTCGCTGGAAAGCGGTTGCGCCCATCATCGAGGCCACCAGCATGTGCTGGCGTGACTCGAGGTCTCGGCCATCGGCATGGACACGGGGCAGGTGATCGCGAATCCGCCGCATGCCCTCCACGGCGATCCCCTCGGCCATGGGGTGGTAGTTGGGCGAACACCAGGCCTCCAGGCAATGGGAAAGCGCATCCATTCCCGTGGCGGCGGTGATCGATGCCGGCAGACCGAGGGTCAGCTCCGGGTCGAGGATCACCGTCGCCGGCACCATTCGCGGATGAAAGATGATGCGCTTGACGTGCTCCTTCTCGTTGGTGATGACCGAAGCACGCCCCACCTCGGATCCTGTGCCGGCGGTCGTCGGTACGGCGACCACCGGTGCCACGGCATCACCATCGGCGCGCTGCCAGTAATCGCCGATATCTTCCAGCTCCCAGATGGACAATTCATCGCGCTGCCCCGCCATCAAGGCCACGGCCTTGGCAGCATCCAGCCCCGAGCCGCCACCGAAGGCAATGACGCCATCGTGGCCTCCCGCCCGATAGGCCGCTACCCCGGCCTCGACATTGGCCCCGGTAGGGTTGCCCTTGATCTCGCTGAACACGGTGACTCTCAGGCCTTCATCCGCACAGCGCTGTACCAGATCGTGCACCATCGGCAGCCCCGCCAGACCGGGGTCGGTCACCAGCAAGGGCGAGTGCATACCCAGCGACCGGCATGCCTCTGGCAGCTCCCGCACCCGCCCTGCCCCGGCAAGAATTCGGGCTGGATAGTTCCAGGTAGCAGTGAACTGACTCATGTCGTCTTTGCTCTTCATATCCTCAGTCTCCAATATCGGCGGCATGACATTCGAAGCTCGAAACCCGAAGCATACGAGCAGCGAGATACGAGATCCGAACCCCGACAACCACCTCCAGAGCGGCAACTCCCTGCTCGTCGCTCGTCGCCCGAAGCTCGAAGCTCGAAGCTCGAAGCTCGAAGCTCGAAGCTCGAAGCTCGAAGCCAGCGTGCCCCCGATGTCATGGGGTCAAGGGGACTTACCGCTTACAGCTTACGGCTTACAGCTCCCGGCGAAGCCGGGTTCAAGCATGCTTCAGATGAAAGGACTTGGGTCGGGTCAACGTCTCGTAACCCAAGCGCGACAGCGAGCAACCGCGACCAGATTGCTTGACGCCGGTCCAGGCGAGCTCGGGATCCAGGTAGTCGCAGCGATTGGTGAAGACGGTCCCCGCCTCCAGGCGACGGGCCAGTTGCTCGCCGACGGCAATGTCACGGGTAAAGATCGCAGCGGTCAGGCCAAAGTCGCTGTCGTTCATCAGCTCGATGGCCTCATCGTCGGAATCCACCGACATGATGCCCACCACCGGGCCGAAACTCTCCTCGCGCATCACACGCATGGAATGGTCGACATCCGTCAGCACCTGGGGCGCCAGATAGGCACTGCCCGGCTCGGATAACGGGTAATCACCGGGATCGATCCAGGCCTTTGCTCCGGTACTCACCGCTTCTTCCACCTGCGCCCTCACGAAATCCGCCGCCGCCGGCTTGACCAGGGGCCCCAGGGTGGTCGTCGGGTCGGAGGGATTGCCCAGCCTGAGCTGCTGCACCCAGGCCACGGCCCGCTCGACGAAGGCATCATGCAGTTCGCGATGCACATAGATTCGCTCGATGCCGCAGCAGCTCTGGCCGGCATTGAAGAAGGCACCATCCATCACGCCCGGTACGGCCGCATCGAGATCAGCATCGGCGCGCACATAGGCAGGATCCTTGCCACCCAGTTCCAGGCCGGTGGCAATGAAACGCCCCGCCGCATTGCGCTCCACCATCTCACCGCCACCGACCGACCCGGTGAAGGAAACATGGTCGATACGCGGATCGCGAATCAATGCCTCGGTCGCCGGATGGGAAAGGTGAAGATGCTGGAAGACGCCCTCGGGCAGGCCGGCCGCCGCGAAGGCCTCCTGAAGACGCTCGGCACACAGAGGCGTCTGGGCCGAATGCTTGAGGATCACCGCATTGCCGGCCATGAGCGATGGCACGATGGCATTCACCGCGGTCATGAACGGAAAGTTCCAGGGGGCGACGATGAACGACACGCCCAGCGGCTCACGCGTGATATAGCGGGTGAATCCCGGCTTGTCGGGCAGTGTGATCGGTGCCAGCGCCTCCTCGGCCAGAGCGATCATGCCACGCGCCCGCTCCTCGAAGCCGCCGATCTCCCCGCCTCCGGCGGAAATCGGCCGCCCCATCTGCCATGTCAATTCCTCGGCCAGCTCGTCACGACGGGCAACGAAGGCATCGACCATCGCCGAACAGAAACCGGCACGTTCGGCGATCGACGTCGCACGCCAGGCCCGTTGCGCCACCACTGCCCGTTCCAGAACCGCCTCCACCCGCGCCGCATCGGCCAGCTCGCGCTCGACATACACCGAACCGTCCACCGGCGAAATCGTCTGTTGTATTGCCATCTGTCGTTTGCACCTCATGACGTGGTATCGAACGATCCGCATAGTAATTCCCGTGGTCCAGGGCCGAGTGAACGGCACCAAGGCAAGGCGGAGCAACGAGAAATCGCGGAGTTGACTGTCGTCAATGAGCAGATTTCGAGGCGCTCCAACACAGCTTTGGTGTCGTGCAGCCGGCCTTTCCACTAAATAATTTCGAAGTAGCGATCCAACTCCCAATCCGTAATATGCTTCCGGAACTCCCGCTCCTCCCACTCCCGGGTCGCCGCGAAGTGGTCGACGAAGGCGTCGCCGAACAGTGCCCGCGCCGCTTCCGAGGCCCTGAGCCGCTGGGCCGCTTCCCAGAGAGTGGCGGGCAGTGCCTGGTGGGGCGGGTGGTCCAGCTCATAGGCGTTACCCTCGACCGGCTCGTCGGGCTCCAGGCGGTGTTCGATGCCGTAGAGGCCAGCGCCGATGGCGGCGGCCAGTGCCAGATACGGGTTGGCATCGGCGCTGCCCAGGCGGTACTCGACCCGCTGGGACTTTTGGGTGCCGGGGATCACCCGCAATGCGGTGGTGCGATTCTCCACGCCCCAGGTGGCCTCGGTAGGCGCCCAGAAACCGGGAATCAACCGGGTATAGCTATTGATGGTGGGCGCGAACATGGCCAGCAACTCCGGCATCAGCTTCTGCTGGCCAGCCACGAAATGGCGCTGCACATCACTCATGTGGTGGGGCTTGTCGGCATCGAAGAATGCCGACTCGCCGCTTTCTCCATGCCGCAGCGACAGGTGGATATGCCCGCTCTGTCCCGGATAGTCAGGCGACCACTTGGCCATGAAGGTGGCCATCAGTCCGCGACGCTGGGCCCAGACCTTGGTGAAGGTCTTGAACAACGCGCCCTTGTCGCCGGCGGCCATGGCGTCGTCCACCGCGATGGCCGCCTCGAGCACGCCGGGGCCGGTTTCGGTGTGTAGCCCCTCGATGGGAAAGTCCATGTCCTGCGAGAGCGCCAGGAGCTCATGGTAGAGCTCGCTATGCACCGAACTTCGCAGCATCGAGTAGCCCATCATGTCCGGTGTCAGAGGCTTGAGATTGCGGAATCCCTTCTCGCGCACCGACTCGGGCGTCTCCTGAAAGAGAAAGAACTCATATTCCAGGGAGCCACTGGCTGCGTAGCCCATGTCTCGCCCGTGCTCCAGGACCCGACCGAGCAGGCCGCGCGGACAGATATCGCTGGCGGGACCGACGAATTCGGCCAGGAACAGCAGCATCCCGTCGCCCTCGCTCGGCATCTCGCGACAGCTGTCGACGACGACCCTCAGGGGGGCATCAGGATAGCCGGTATGCCAGCCGGTGAAGCGAACATTGTCATAGAGCTCATCCTTGCTGTCCCACCCCAGCACCACGTCGCAGAAGGCAAAACCGTCTTCCAGGGCGGAGAAGAACTTGTCGCGCTGCATGTACTTGCCAAGCATCACGCCGTCGATATCGAACATGCCCACCTTGACGTGGCTCAGGCCACGTTCCTCGACGATGCGCCTGGCGTCTTCCGTCGTCCTGATGTCTCTCGCTTGCATCTCGCTCATCCAGCCTTCTCCCTACCGGTTGTCACGACCTCGATCGCGTTTTCCGGCCGGGCGGGGCGGAGTTCCCCGCACCGAGCCGGAGTTTCGATTCAGGCATAGCGGTAGGGAGGGCCGGCCTGCTGCATGATCTGGCGATACTCCTTGAGAATCTTCACGACCCGAGCATTGCGCTCGCTCTGCTCGGCAATCTCGTCCCAGAATGTCAGCGCCTCGTCCTCTATCGTCTGCCATTCGGACTCGGGGATCGAGGTCAGCTCGAGCTTGCCGCCCTGGGTGCGATAGTGGGCCTCGCCCCACCAATACCAATGCTGGCGATAGTAATGGGAGCTATCCATGCACAGCCGGAACAGCGTCTTGAGATGTTCGGGCAGCGCTTCCCAGCGCTCGCTGTTGGCGAAGTAGGAACCCGCCCAGGCACCGGAGATATTGTTGGTCAGGTAGTACTTGCTGACATCGGCCCAACCGACGGTGTAGGCCTCGGTGATGCCGGCCCAGGCGATGCCATCGAGTTCTCGGGTCTGCATCGCCACTTCGATGTCTTCCCACGGCAGGGTCACCGGCACAACCCCGAAACGGCTCAGGAAGCGTCCGGCGGTGGGAAAGGTGAACACGCGCTTGCCTTCGAGGTCAGCGATACTGCGAATCGGTTCGCGCGTCACGAAATTGCACGGGTCCCAGGATCCCGAACCGAGCCAGGTCACGTTCTCGATCTCGTTGTAGGCCTCTTCCCAGATCTCCTTCAGTCCGTAATGGTTGAACAGGGTGGGCACATCGAGACTGTATCGGGAAGCGAACGGGAAATAGCCACCAAACACCGACACATCGACCGGTGCATTGATCGAGTCATCGTCGCTCTGCACTGCATCGATGGTTCCTCTCTGCATGGCCCGGAACAGCTCGCCGGTGGGAACCAGTTGATCGGAGAAGTACAGCTCGATCTCCATCTCGCCGTTGGCGGCCCGATTGAAGGCATCGATGGAAGGCTTGATGACGTGTTCCGCCAGTGCCGGTCCCGCATAGGTCTGCAGGCGCCAACGGATCGGGTTTTTCGACTGGGCATGGACATAGGGCGCGGGAAAGGCGGCGGCGCCGACCGAAGCGGCACCGGCCATTCCAGCCTTCTTCAGAAAGTCGCGACGATTATTGGTCATGACCTCATCTCCTTCACTACGTTGTTGTTGTCGAGCGGCCCGGCATGCACCGAGGCCATGGGTAACACCTTTATAGTTGCGCTTGGCGTACCTCCCGAAGTCGCCTCAGTAGCCACGCACCAGCTCAGGCAGCCAAAGCGCCAGTTGCGGGAAGATGGTGATCAACGCCAGTCCCAGCAGCATGATGCCGACGAACGGCCAGACACTGCGATAGATGTCGGAGAGCGACACCTCCGGTGGCGCCATGGCACGCATCAGGAACAGGTTGTAGCCGAAGGGCGGCGTCATGTAGGCGATCTGCACGGTGATGGTATAGAGCACGCCGTACCAGATCGGGTCATAGCCGAGCGTGATGACCAGCGGCACGTAGAGGGGCGCCACGATCACCAGCATGGCGGTGTCATCCAGGAACATGCCCAGCAGGATGTAGGACAGCTGCATCATCACGAGAATCTGCCAGGGGCTCAGTCCCATGTTGTCGAGGAATATCGACTCGATCGCCCGCACCGCGCCGAGGCCATCAAAGACGGCGCCGAAGCACAGTGCCGCGAGGATGATCCACATGAACATGCAGGTGATGCCGAGGGTCTTGCGCACGGTGCCCTCGATGACCGTCATGTTCAGGCGCCCCTTGAGCAGGGCCGCCAGGGTGGCGGCCAGAGCCCCCACGGCGGCGCTCTCGACCAGGCTTGTCACACCCATCAGGAACAGGCCGGTCATGGCGAAGAAAATCGCCAGGGGCACAATGCCGGCGCGCAGCAGGGCCAACTTGTCACGCAGCGGCATCCGCCGTTCCTCTTCGGGAAGCGCCGGACCGAGACTCGGTTGCAGGCGACAACGAATGACGATGTAGAGCACGAACATCGTCGCCAGGATCAGGCCGGGGATGGCCCCGGCGAGCCACAACTGACTGACGGGCTGGCGCGCGATCATGCCATACAGCACCAGCACCACACTGGGCGGCACCAGAATGCCGAGGGAGCTGCCGGCCTGGATCACGCCGGTCACCATGATCTTGTCGTAGCCCCGCCGCAGCAGCTCGGGCAACGCGATGGTCGCCCCGATCGCCATGCCCGCCACGCTCAAGCCGTTCATCGCCGATACCACGACCATCAGGCCGATCGTGCCCACCGCCAGGCCGCCCTTGAGCGAGCCCATCCAGACGTGAAACATCTCGTAGAGCTCGCTGGCGATACCGGATTCCGACAGCATGTAGCCCATGTAGATGAACAACGGCAAGGTGAGCAGCGGATACCAGTTCATCAACTGAATGCTGGCACTGAACGGCATCTCGACGCCGCCGTCTCCCCATAACAGCAGTGCCGAGGCGGCACCGACGAAGCCGATCACGCCGAACACACGCTGGCCGGTCAGCAGCAACAGCATCATCGACGAGAACATGGTCAGGGCGATCATCGCGTAGCTCATGACAGCGCCTCCCCACGCAGACAGGCCACGTCCTTGAACAGCGTCGAGAGGCTCTGCAGCAACATCAGCAGAATGCCGAACGTCATCAGCGCCTTGATGGGCGCCAGGGGCGGTGCCCATGAAGAGTAGTTGGTTTCGCCATACTGGACGGCATAGCTCGTGCTGGAGATGCCGCCGAGCAACAACACCACCAGAAAGACGATCAACAGCAGGATGGTGAGTCCATCGACCAGGGCCCGGGTGCGCACCGACCAACGCGAGTAGAACAGATCCATGCGCACGTGTTCGCCGAGCTGCATCGAGTAGGCGCCACCGAGCAGGTAATAGGACACCATCAGGAACTGCGACACCTCGACACCCCATATCAACGGGCTGTCAAACAGGGTCCGCGAGATCGAGGCATAGAGCAGCACCCCGATCATGATGAAGATCAGATACATCACCAGGCGCCCGACGCGGCGATTGAAGCGGTCCACGTAGTGAACGTAGAGGCGTATCGGTCTCGGCATGGCGTTTCCCCGTCTCCCCGAAGCGATGCTGCAACAAAGCTTGGATGCGGGGTGTCAACCGCGCCACATGCATCGGTCTGGATGACGCCCGAGCTATAGGTAAAACCGATATCAGGGTCTGTACGAAAAGCGCCTGCACTCGGTGATACGGTGTTGAAATCGGTCCCGGGGGAGCCGTCTCAGGAAAACCGCCCCAGGGATGCCTCCAGCCACGCATGGCGTGCCTGCAACGCCTGTCGAAACTCGCCATCGAGCAGGCGACGTGCATCGCTGGCCAGTTGCGCCGGCAGATCGCCGAGCTCGTCACGTCGGGCGACCAGGGTCAGTTCCCGGCTCAGCGACGAAACAGGCAGAGGTTCGATACGCAGGTCGAGCGTATCGAGCCCCGCCTGGAACAGGCACAGTGGTGTGGTGATGGTCCATCCCACGCCATGGCTGACCAGCCGCATCAGGGCGCAGGTGTTGTCGAGATGCAGACGTGGCGGCAATTCCAGTCCCTCGAGGCGCAGATAGCGCTCGATGGTCTGGCCGATCAGCGAGTGCGGTACATAACGAGCGAAATCCAGCTGTCGCGATAGCCAACGCAGGTTGTTGACCGGCCCGCTCCAGCTACCGGGCAGCACCAGCACGAAGGGCTCGCGTAGTATGGAATGACGCTCCAGGCCATCGTAATCCTGCAAGGGGTCATCGGAGATGATCACGTCCACATGCCGCGTCAGCAGTGAATGGGCATGCATATGTGACAAGCCGGTGGTCAGGGTATGGTCGCGAGTATGACGACGGATTACCTCGATCAGCGGCTTGCCCACGGCGGTGGCCAGCGAGTCGACCAGGGCCAGGCGAACCTGATGCAACTGGCCGAAACCACCGGAAACCAGCTCGCGGCGCGTCACACGCGCCTCCTTGAGCAATCGCTTGGCACGATCATGAAAGAAACGCCCGGCGCTGGTTGCCTCCAGCGGCCGCGAACGACGATCGAACAAGGCCACGCCCAGCGCCTCTTCGAGATTGGCCAGGCTCTGCGACACCGAGGACTGCTTGATGCCGAGATAATCCGCAGCGGCACTCTGGCTGCCGCGCTCCAGCGTCTCGACGAAGATTTCCATGCTGCGCAGGTCAAACCCGAAGCCGTTTCGCATCCCCTGTCTCCCTTGTCCTGGCCGACCCACAGCATGCCATGGCGACACGCGCCGGGCGCGTCACGACGGTATCGATTCGACGAGGAACACCTTGAAGGCCTGCCACAGCGGGCTGCGATAACGCTCGGGATGCCACACCAGCGAAAAGGTCCGGCGCAGCGACAGCTCGCTGTCGAGCGCCACCAGTTCACCTCGCTCGAGTTCGCCAGCCACGCTCAGCCGGGACAGGCAGCCTAGCCCCAGGCCGGCACGCACGGCCTGCTTGATGGCCTCATGCTGTCCCAGCTCCATTCGCCCCTTGGGGGGCAGACTACGGGCTTGCATCGCCCGCTCGAAGACCGACCGGGTGCCAGAGCCCGACTCGCGCAGGATCCAGTCCGCTTCGGCGAGGGTGTCGTCATCGAGCCATGCCCGCGCCGACAACGGATGGCTCGGTGCGGCGACGATGACCAGTCGGTCCTCGCACCAGGCCTCGCTGGCCAGGCGCGGCTCTCGGCACTCCCCCTCGATCAGCCCCAGGTCCGCTTCGAGGCGCAGTACATCGGTGATGACCTCGAACGTATTGCGCAACTTGAGACGCAGATCCACTGCCGGGTGGTGTTCGCTGAAGCGCCCGGCCAGCCCGGGCAGCAGGTAGGTGCCCACAGTGGCGCTGGCGGATACGCTGAGCGCCCCGTGAAGCTCTCCCTCGGGCTCCCGGGCGGTCGCCACGAAATCCGCGACGCCCTCGAGCAGCTCTTCCGCCCGCGGCATCATCCGACGGCCCAGTTCATTGAGCAGTAGGCGACGCCCCGGGCGCTCGAACAACGTCACCCCGAGGTGGCGCTCGAGATCGGACAGTGCCTGGCTGGTCGCCGACGGCGACAGGCTCAGCGACTCTGCCGCCGCACTCACCGTGCCCAGCCGCGCCACCGTGACGAAGACTTGCAATTGCCGAAAGCTGACCGAGGTCGTCATATCGGTTTTTCCGAAGAGAGGTTTCGTTATTAGTTGATAACCAGATGAGCTATTAGCGCATAGGATGCTCGACAGACACAACGTCGACGAGGATCCCAGCATGCGGCAAGGCCTGTTGATATGCATCACGCTGACCATCGCCGGATTCAGTCTGGTACGACTCCCCGGCCTGGCCGAAAGTGGCATCAGTCCCCTGGTGGCTTCATTGCTGCTCGGCATCCTGGCAGGCAACCTGCCCCTGGCGCGCCGGGTTGCACACGCTGGCCCCGGCCTTGCCTTCGCCACTCGCTGGCTGCTGCGCGGCGGCATCGTGCTGTTCGGCCTGTCGCTGACCCTGCAGCAGGTCGTCGCCCTGGGCCCCAAGGTCCTGTTGCTGGACATGCTGGTGATTGCCAGCGTACTGACGGCAGGTTACGTGATCGGCACTCGCGTGCTGGGCATGGACCGCGAAACGACGCTGCTGACCAGTGCCGGTAGCGCCATCTGCGGTGCCGCCGCCGTGCTGGCCACCGAGTCCACCATTCGCTCGCGTCCGGCCGCCACGGCCATGGCGGTCGCCACCGTGGTGCTGTTCGGTTCGCTGGCGATGCTCGTCTACCCGCTGTTATATCCGCTGATGGGCATGGACGAGGGCCTCTTCGGCATCTATATCGGTGCCACCGTTCACGAGGTCGCCCAGGTCGTGGCCGCCGGCGAAGCGGTGGGCCCCGAGGCGCTGGCCAATGCGGTGATCGTCAAGCTGGTCAGGGTCATGCTGCTGGTGCCCTTCCTGCTGATCGTCGGTCAGTGGTGGCTGCGACGCCATGCTCCCGCCGAGGGCAAGACAGGCGGTGGCCTGGTGATTCCCTGGTTCGCCTTCGGCTTCATGGCCATGGTGGTGTTCAACAGCCTGGTCGCCCTGCCGGCGCCCCTGCACGATGGCCTGGTGCTGGCCGGCCAGGTCGCGCTGACCATGGCCATGGCCGCCCTGGGCTTCGAGACACGGCTGGAGAAGTTGCGTGCCCTGGGCGTCCGCCCCTTCATTCTGGCACTGACCCTGTTTTTACTGTTGATCGGCGGGGGGTGGCTGGCCAGCAGCCTGCTGATGGGTTGAAGAGATCAAAGAAAGAAGAGTGAAGAAGGAAGAGGAAAGCGATAGGCCTGAGGAGATGGACGTAAGGAGATAGCACGAAGCCGCGCTCGGGGCGCGGCTTCGTCATGCGTATCGAAGACGCCTTGGCTTACTCGAAACTGAAACGCGGCGCCGGTGCGCCGGGCAACAGAGCCGCGCAGGCCCGTACCTTTTCCACCAGGGCCTCGTGGGTCGGTGCCACCAGGTTGACGTGTCCCAGCTTGCGGCCGGGGCGCTCGCTCTTGTCGTAGCGATGCAGGTGGGCATCCTCGATCTCGAGCAAACGCGCCGGCTCGCCTTCCTGGGCGATGATGTTGACCATGCAGGACGGCATCCGGGCAGCGGTGTCACCGAGCGGCAACCCCTGGATGGCTCGCAGGTGGTTCTCGAACTGGCTGGTCACCGCGCCGTCCATGGTCCAGTGGCCGGAATTGTGCACCCGGGGCGCCATCTCGTTAGCCAGCAGCCCGCCGTCCGGCATCTGGAAAAGCTCCAGGGTCAGTACCCCGACGTAATCGAGCTCATCGAGCAACGCCCGGATATAGCCATCGGCGGTATCCTGAATGCCAGCATCGAGGTCCGGCATGGGCGCCAGCGAGTAGCGCAGAATGCCGTCCACGTGAAGGTTCTCGGCCATTGGATAGAAGACCACCTGACCGTCGCGCCCCCGCACGGCGATGATCGATACTTCGCGCACGAAGTCGACGAAGGCCTCGACGATCAGCCGAGGATGATGGATGGATCGCCAGGCCTCGGCGGCCTCGGACGGCGACTTGATCACCGCCTGACCCTTGCCGTCGTAGCCTTCGGTCACCGACTTGGCGACGACCGGCGTTCCCAGCTCGCGTACCGCGTCCTCCAGTTCCTCGGCGCTCTCCACCAGACGATAGGCCGGCGTGGGAATTCCCAGACGGTCGAACAACGCCTTCTCCTCGGCGCGATGCTGGCAAATCCGGATTGCCTCGCTGGAGGGATGAACCGGCTTGTGCTCCTCGATCGCCTGAACCAGCGGCACCGGCAGATGCTCGAACTCGTAGGTCACCAGGTCGACCTTGGCCAGGAAGTCGGCCAGATGCTTCTGGTCGGTATCCACCATGACATCACCAATGCCGGCGCTGGGGTGGCCGGTGGTGTCGAGGAAGGTAAAACGATTGGCCAGCGGATACCCCGCCAGGGCCAGCATCCGGCCCAGTTGGCCGGCTCCCAGTACACCGATATTCATGGTTTGCCTCACTGTGAATCGGGACGCGGATCGGGGTTATCCAGCACCTTGCGAGTCTGTTCGGCGCGGAAAGCCTCTACTGCCTCGCGCACCGGAGCTTCCTGCAAGCCGACGATCTGTGCGGCCATCAGCCCCGCATTGGTGGCGCCGGCCTTGCCGATCGCCAGGGTGCCCACGGAAACACCACCGGGCATCTGCACGATCGACAACAGAGAATCCAGCCCCTTCAGCGACTTGGACTCCACCGGCACGCCCAGCACCGGCAGTGCCGTCTGGGAGGCCACCATGCCTGGCAGATGGGCCGCGCCTCCGGCACCGGCGATGATCACCTGAAGACCACGCTCGGCGGCGGACTTGGCATAATCGAACAACAGGTCGGGGGTACGGTGGGCCGAGACCACTCGGGTCTCGCAGGCTACCCCCAGGCGCTCGAGCATCTCGACGGCATGTTCCATGACGGGCCAGTCGGACTGCGACCCCATGATTACGCCGACACGCGGCGACTCGTTTGCTGGCATCCAGGGCTCCTCGCAACAAACGGGGCGTTCACAGACCCCATTCACAAAACAATGACACGCCGAATGGCGAAGCCATTCGACACATGGAAAAGTGGAAGTTAACCATTCTAACAGAGCCGCACCGCGCCTACCTCTCCCCGTTTCGTCGGGTACCGGGAAGCGGCGTTGTCACCACGGAGCGACAGCGGATTTCACGCTGCATGCGAACTTGATGGTTAATATCAAGTCACAAAGTCGGCCCCAGCAACCCACTCTTCCCCGTTACGGAGCATACCCATGAAACGTCCCCTGCTATTGATCGCCGCCCTGACAGGGACCCTGATCCTGGCCGGTTGCGACGACGCCAAGGAGGCCGGGCAGGATAACGCCGAGAGCACCCAGACCGAGCAGGCCGATGCCTCGAACCAGGAAGCCCAGAGCGAGGCATCCGTCGCCCGTACCCTCGAGGGCGTGCTGGAGTTCTCTGCAACCGACGTGCCGCTCCCGGACGGGGCCGACGTCATGATCAGCCTGCGCGACGTTTCCCGGGCCGATGCCCCCGCGACCACCATCGCCGAGACCCGCGTCACCCCCGGCAACGAGGCCCCGGTAGAGTTCCGGCTCGATTACGACACCGCCGACGTGAATCCCGAGCACACACATGGTCTGCGCGCGGCCCTGCATGGTGACGAGGGAGAACTGCTCTGGACCACGACCTCCCGTCACACCGTCGAGGTCGGCCCCGACGCCAAGCAGGGTCCGGTCACTCTGGTTCTGGAACCAGTGAATACCACTCCGGACGGCGCCAGCCTGCAGGAAGCCCAGCAGGACATGCTGAAGGAAGAAGCGGAAAATACCGATGCCCAGGGCGGCACCGCCGGCTCACTGGACGAGGTCAACGAGCAGGCCACCGACATGCAGGAGCCCGCTCCGGAGAGCGGGTCCGGGCAGTAACCCTGCAAGCTGCCGCACCACGGCACCATGACAAGGCCCCGCTCGAGCGGGGCCTTGTCATTCTCGGAGCCCCGAAAACCGCTACCCTGTGACGGCCGCCTGGCGCCGACTCGCCAGCCAGTTACCCGTGATCGCCACGACCATCACCACCGCCCCGATGACCTCGGCCATCAGGTTCGGATAGAAGACGGCGATCATCGCCGGGACCAGCACCAGGCGCACCGGCATCGACATGCGCGTGAACAGGAAACCTTCCAACGCCGCAGCAAAGGCGCCCAGCGCCAGGAAACCGGTCAGCGCCGTCCATATCAGCAACGGCAGCGGCCCGCCCATGATGATCTCCGGGTTATAGACCATGAACAGCGGGATCAGATAGAGCCCCTTGGCGAACTTCCAGGCCTGAAAGCCCGTATCCATCGGCTTGCTGCCCGCAATCGCCGCACCGGCAAAACCGGCCAGGGCAATGGGAGGCGTGACGTTGGAATCCTGGGAATACCAGAACACCACCAGATGCGCGATCAACAGCGGCACACCGAACTCGGCAGTCAACGCCGGTCCCACCAGTACGATCAGCACGATATAGCTGGCGGTCACCGGTAGCCCCATGCCCAGGACGAGGCTGGCCAGCAGCACCATGACCAGTGCCAGCAGCAAGTGACCATTGGAGAAGGCCATCATCATTGCCGAGAATTTCAGGCCCAGGCCGGTAAGCCCGACCACGCCAACGATGATTCCAGCCACGGCACAGGCCATGGACACCGCCACGGCATTGCGGGCACCGAGTTCGAGCCCCTCGAGTACCTTGAGCGCCCCATTGCGCACAGCGAGTTTCAGGGCGCTCGCCGTGACCGGCTGCCCCTGCTTCGGCGCCACGAAGACCATCCAGATGAAAAAGCGCAGGGCTGCCACCGTCAGCATGGTCAGGATGGCGTAATAGCCGACCCGCATCGGCGACAGGTTCATCACCAGCAGCCACACCAGGACCGCCAGCGGCAGCAGGAAGTGCCACCCGGCTCCCATCACGTCGCGCATCTGCGGAAGTTCGTCCTTGCTCATGCCCTGCATGCCTTGCTTCAAGGCGATGATATGCACGAACAGGTAGACAGTGGCGAAGTACATGACCGCCGGCAGGATGCTGACCTTGACCACATCCAGATACGGCATGCGGGTATATTCGGCAATCAGGAAAGCCCCCGCCCCCATCAGCGGCGGCATGATCTGCCCACCGGTGGACGCCGCCGCCTCGATACCACCGGCCTGGTGTGGCCGATAGCCCAGACGCTTCATCAGCGGAATGGTGAAGGCGCCGGTGGTGACCACATTGGCGATGGCGCTGCCCGAGATCGAGCCCATGCCGGCCGAGGCGATGACCGCCGCCTTGGCCGGACCGCCACGCTGCCGACCAGTGGCGGCGTAGGCCAGATCGATGAAGAACTTGCCGGCACCGGTAATCTCGAGAAAGGCACCGAAAAGCACGAAGATGAAGATGTAGGTGGCCGCCACCCCCATGGGCAGGCCGAAGATGCCTTCCTGCCCCAGATAGAGCTGCCCGACCAGGCGATCCAGGCTATAGCCACGGTGTTCGAGGATGCCGGGCAACCACTCGCCGAGCCAGGGCAGTTCACCGCGCGACCCGGCGAAAGCGTAGAGAATGGCGATCATGCCGATCACCGTCATGCCGGCTCCCACGGCACGACGACTCGCCTCGAGCACGGTGATGGTGGCGATGCAGCCGATCACGATATCGGTCTGGGTCCAGAACCCGGCCCGATTGATGATCTCGTCGAGATACAGCACCAGATACCCCCCGGTGATCACCGCGCCGGCGAAGAACACCAGGTCGACCAGGCCCCCGACCACGCCTCGGGGCCGCTTGGAGCCGAACACAGGAAACATCAGAAAGGCCAGCATCATGATCAGCGCCAGGTGAATGCTGCGCTGGTAGAAGAGCCCCAGCGGTTCGATACCGGCGGAATAGAGCTGGAACAGCGACAGCACCACGGCCACCAGGCTGATCAGCCAGAGCACGGGCCGCGAATGCCTGGCCTGGCTGCCGGGAATGACGGGGGAATTACCCGAATCGCTCATGAAAGAGTCTCTCGCAACGACGGATGATGCATCGCCCGATCCCTCGGCGCGATGCGGTGATGTCACGGGTTGGTCGTCAGGCTGATGGTCACGCCTTCGTTGGCGGCGAGTTCACTGAGGCTGATCACGACCGCATCGTCACTGACGGGGATAGCGCCACCGAAGCCGCAGCCCTGCTCCCTCGCTCGCTCGAGCAGGGTGCGCAGGCTCGGCTCGCCATGGCGCACCAGTCGATGGTCGACACGCATGGCACCGACGCGCAGTCGGTAGCGATCGCCGGGAACCGGCTCATCGATGTCCTCGATCCAGTAACCGCCCCGGCCGTCGGAAACCTGGCGTCCTCGGCCGGGAATGTGGTCGAGCCCGGCGGCGAAGTCCGGCAGATGGCTACGCTCCAGCACCATATGACCACCCTCATTGCGGTAGCAATCGTGCACGGCGAAGCCTTCCACCGAATGATTCCAGGCCAGGCACCAGCCGGCCCCTTCCGGCATCGGCAGGTTCACCAGTGCCCGCCCATCGGCGTCGGTTACCCGCAACCCATGGTCCGGGCAACCGGCCAGCGCCGGCAACGGCACCAGCATCCATGCCAGCCACAGCAACAGGGCGGACCCTCGAGCCCGCCCCAGTATCAAGCGCAACGATCGAGACGTCATCACGGACGTTGACGATCCTCGATCTCGACCCCTTGCTCCTCGTAGTAGCGCAATGCCCCCGGATGGAAGGCAATGGGCGTGGAGTCGACGCTGAATTTCACGGTGGTGTCATTGGCCGCCGGATGGATGGCGATCAACTGGTCGGTGTGCTCGAACAGCGTCTTGGTGACCTGGTAGGCCAGTTCCTCGTCCATTTCGGCATTGGTCGCCAGAATGTTGGGAATGCCGATCGTCTGCACCGGTTCCTCCATGCCTTCGTAGAGATCGGCGCGCAGTTCATAGGGCGCGAACACCGGGACCTCTTCCCGGGCGTTGGCGACTTGCTCGTCGCTCAGGCCGATCAGGCGGATGTCGCGAGTGGTGGCCAGGTTCATGATCGAGCTGGTGGGCGGCCCTACGCTCCAGAAGCCGGCATCGATATCGCCGTCGCGGATGGCATCGGCAGTCTCGTTGAAGTTGAGGCGGCGCGCTTCGAAATCGTCGTAACTGATGCCGTTGGACTCCAGCAAGGCCCGGGCATTGAGCTCGGTGCCACTTCCCGGCGCTCCCACCGAGACGATCTTGCCCTCGAGATCCGCCAGGGACTCGATGCCGGAATCCGCCATGGTCACGATCTGCACGGCATTGGGATACACGGAGGCCAGGGCCCGAATGTTCTCGAGCTGGCGGTCCTCGAAATCACCGGTTCCGGTATAGGCCTGATAGACGGTATCGGCCAGGGCCAGCGCCATGTCGGAATCGCCACGCCAGACCAGCCCCATGTTCTCTACCGATGCGCCCGTTACCTCGGCCACGGCATCATAGCCATCGACATGTTCCTTGATCAGCTCGGCCAAGCCACCGCCGTAGGGATAATAAGTACCGCCGGTACCGCCGGTGGCGATGGACAGCTGCTGCTGCGCCACCGCAGCGGGCGCAGCCACCAGCAGCGAAGCCGCCAGAGCATATTTGAGAGCGCGCATGAATAACCTCCGTTGCGATTCGAACCTCGTTGTCGTGATCGGCGGCATCGGCCGCCCCGAGAAACGCTAGCAGCCCCCCGGCGGAGGGGCCAGCCACCATTTCCACGCTTCTGCGTCCAGGAGACAAGTCTCCCAAGGTCGTAGTCGCTCGTCGCGGCTCAATCAGTCGGCCACCTGCTGCTTGAGCTTCTCGACGATATGGCCGCCGATGGGCAGCGCCGAGGTGGCCGCCGGCGACGGGGCATTGCCCACATTGAGCGTGCGTGGCGTACTGACGAACAGGAAGTCGTCGACCAGCTTGCCGTCCCGGGTCACCGCCTGGGCCCTCACGCCGGCCGGATATTGCCCCAGGTCATTCAGGGTCAGGCTCGGGCAGTACTTGCGCACCAGTTCCAGATACCCCCGCTTGTGCAGCGAATTCTTCATCTCGACGAGTCCTGGCCGCAGGTTCCTGCCCAGCACCCTGAGAACGCCGGAATCGGCGGCCATGCCGGCGAGGTCGCGCAGCGAGACGTCCCGTCGCCGATAGCCCTCGCGCTTGAAGGCCAGCACGGCATTGGGCCCCACGGTGACCGAGCCGTCGATCATGCGGGTCAGGTGCACGCCGAGAAACGGCATCGAGGGGTCCGGAATCGGATAGATCAGATGATGGACGATGTCATTGTGGCGTTCGGGTAACTGATAGTACTCGCCGCGAAAGGGGCAGATGGTGAAGCCCGGGTCCTGGCCCAGCATACGCACCACCCGGTCGGCCATCAGCCCGGAGCAGGTCACCAGGTAGCGACCGATGAACTCACCCTGCGAGGTCGTTACCACCACCTCCCGGCGACGCTCCGCCAGGGCGGTCACCTCGGCGTCATAGCGAATCTCGCCACCCAGCCGCTCGAACTCGGCGGCCATGGCACGCGTCACGGCGGCGTAGTCGACGATACCGCTGGATGGCACGAAGATGCCACCGAGGCCGGTGATATTGGGTTCGCGCTCGCGCAGCGCCTCGCCGCTCAGCCACTCGCGCTCCAGCCCATTGGCCGCGGTGCGTTCCCAGAGCGCCTCCATGCGCTGCTTTTCCAGCTCGCTGGTGGCCACCAGCAGCTTGCCGCAGCTCTCGTAAGGGATGTCGTGGCCGTCGCAGAAGGCCTTGGTGGCCCGGTTGCCTGCCAGACAAAAGCGCGCCTTGAGACTGCCCGGCGTGTAATAGACGCCGGCATGGATCACGCCGCTGTTGTGGCCTGTCTGGTGACGCGCCGGCGCCGCTTCCTTTTCCACGAGCAGCATGCGCCGATCCGGATAGGCCTGCTTGAGCTGCATGGCGGTGGACATACCGAGAATGCCGCCGCCGATGATGATGAAGTCGTGCATCGCCTGCCTCTTTTGTCGTAGAAACGTGCCGCCGGATCCGTCCCTTCGCCCTGTCGGCCGGCCTCCCCTCGACGTCCTTCCAAATCGGGCTTGCGAGACACTGGCGAAAGTGGGAAAAAGGTTGCATCCTGTAGCGGTCGACCCGTCCCATTGGAGCATCATGAGCACGGCAAGCCATACCTGCGAGACGGATCCCAGCGATCCTCCTCCACGAAGATGCCCTGACCTCGACGTCAGGGACCTTGAACAACGCACGCGCCTCATGCGCATCATCACACGGCTGATCGCCGTATCGGATCTCGGCAGCCGCGATATCGCCCGTCGAGCCGGCCTGCCGATGCAGAAGATCAGCGACCTCCTCGCCGGGCGCCTGGAGCAGCTGACGCTCGACGAGCTGCAAAGCCTGCGGCGGACCATCGACCCCGAACTCACGTCCTGACGACGCATACGCGGCGGCGGCTTGTTGTGCGTGCCGCCGCCGCCCGCTTTCGCAACCTCCACAACCAGGCTGTCCCGGACAGCCAGCCTTCAACGATCAGCGATACTGGGAGTGCCCCATGCGATACCTCGCTACCGGCCTGCTGGCCACCGGGCTTGTCATGGCCGCTTCGTCCTCCGCGATGGCCGATGGCAGTGCCAAGCTGGAAGCCCAGTCGGACCAGGGCGGCGTCACCATGGACGTCCGCTGGGCCGGCGATAACCTGCGGATGGATTTCCCCGACCAGTCACAGGCCGGCTTCATGCTGCTGCGCGACGGCAAGGGCTACATGGTCAGCCAGATGCAGGGGCAGACAATGGTCATGGACATGGCCAAGCTGAAGGACATGGCCGAAAACATGGGCGGGGGTGAGGTCGAGACCATGACCGGCCAGCAGGCCAGCCAGGTCGACGCCCTCGAATCCACGGGCGACAGCGAATCCATCGCCGGCCTCGAGGGCGAGGTCTACCGGCTCCAGTGGACCGACAAGAGTGGCACCTCGCACGATGACGAAATCGTGCTCAGCGATGACGCCCAGGTGCGGGAACTGATGTCGGCCTTCCACGAGTATCAGCGCACCATGACCGGTGAACCCGACCCCATTGCCACGACGCTGGAAGAACGCGGACTTGGCATGCTGCGCTTCGGTGACCGCTTCCAGCTGGCCGAGCTATCCGACGCCTCCCCGGCGCCGGATATCTTCGAGTTGCCCGAGAACGCCAAGACCTTCGAGGACATGATGCGTTCGGCCGTCTCGGAGTGACGCGAGTCACTCCAGGCGATCGGTCACCGCGCCCATCGAGGCCGAGCTGACGACTCGGGCGTACTTGGCCAGGGCACCACGGGTATAACGTGGCTCGGGACGCTGCCAGGCGGCGCGCCGACGCGCCAGCTCATCATCGTCCAGGGCCACGTCGATGGTGTTGGCCTCGGCGTCGATGGTGATGCGGTCGCCATCCTCCAGCAGTGCCAGCGGGCCGCCGTCGAAGGCCTCGGGCGTGACGTGGCCGACCACGAAACCGTGACTGCCGCCGGAGAAGCGCCCATCGGTGATCAAGGCGACCTGATCGCCGAGGCCCCGCCCCATGATCGCCGAGGTCGGCGTCAGCATCTCGCGCATGCCCGGCCCGCCGCGAGGCCCTTCGTAACGAATGACCACCACGTCGCCGGCCACCACGACGCCATCGTTGATACGCGCCTGGGCTTCTTCTTCCGAACCGAATACCCGCGCCGTGCCGGTAAAGTGCGTCCCCTCCTTGCCGGTGATCTTGGCCACCGCGCCTTCCGGCGCCAGATTGCCGTAGAGAATGCGCAGGTGGCTCTCGTCCTTGAGCGGGGCCTCCAGCGGGGCAATGATCGACTGTCCATCGGGATAAGGCGCCACCTCGGCCAAGTTCTCGGCCAGCGTCTTGCCCGTCACCGTCAGGCAGTCGCCATGCAGCAGGCCGGCATCGAGCAGGGTCTTCATCAACGGCAGGATGCCGCCGATGGCGACCAGCTCGCTCATCATGTAATGGCCGCTGGGACGCAGGTCGGCGAGCACCGGCACTCGACGGCCGATGGCGGTGAAGTCATCGAGGCTCAACGACACGCCGATGGTGTCCGCCATGGCAATCAGGTGCAGCACGGCATTGGTCGAGCCACCCAGCGCGATCACCACCGTGATGGCATTCTCGAAGGCCTCGCGGGTCATGATGTCCGAGGGCTTGATGTCGTGCTCGAGCAGCTTGAGCACCGCCTCCCCCGCCGCCTGGCTATCGCCGCGTTTCTCGTCTGACACGGCGTTCTGAGCGGAGCTGCCCGGCAGGCTCATGCCCAGCGCCTCGATGGCCGAAGCCATGGTGTTGGCGGTGTACATGCCACCGCAGGCGCCGGGGCCGGGAATCGCCGTTTCCTCGATGCGTTTCACGTCGATGAGGTCGAGATCGCCACGACTGTGGGCGCCCATGGCCTCGAACACCGAGACCAGATCGGTATGGTCGGCGCCGGGCATGATGGTCCCGCCATAGACAAAGACGCTGGGACGATTCAGACGGGCCAGCCCCATCAGGCATCCCGGCATGTTCTTGTCGCAGCCGCCCAGCGCCACCAGGCCGTCGAAGCCCTCGCAGCCGGCCACCGTCTCGATGGAGTCGGCGATCACCTCTCGCGACACCAGCGAATACTTCATGCCTTCGGTACCGTTGGCGATGCCATCGGAAATGGTGATGGTGTTGAAGACCACTCCCTTGCCACCGGCCGCATCGGCGCCGGCACTGGCCCGGTCGGCCAGCTCGGCGAGATGGCTGTTGCAGGGCGTGACCTGGCTCCAGGTCGAGGCGATGCCCACCTGCGGCTTGCTGAAGTCGTCATCGGAAAAACCGACCGCGCGCAACATGGCGCGGCTGGCCGACTTGCCGATGCCATCCACCACCGGGGCGGAATATCGGCGACGTGAGTCACTGGGTGTATCGCTCATGCGGGCTCTCCTCGGGTCGCTAGTCTGACCTTCAGAGGGTGGCTGGCCGCGCCCGCCATGGCAACCCGGTCGAGCCGATGTCCGGATCAGCGACGAGGATGGACGGCGTCGTGGAACGCCAGCTCCTTGGCCACCGTCTCGCGGAAGCGTTCGGCCATCCGCGAGAAGTCGGCGTCATCGAGCCCGGCCGCCTCTTCGTCCAGACGACGGCGCAGCCAGTCGACGAAGGCCCGGAAGTCCGGGTTGTCATGCAGGTCGATCCACTCGTCCATCAGCGGATGCAGGCCCTCGGCGCGGGAAATCCGGGTCGCCCAATCCAGATAGAGCCATTCGGTGACCACCAGGACCGCCAGCATCTCGGCATAGCGCCCTTCGCCGGAAGGCGCGCGTCCCGTGCCGGTATCGCGCAGCAGCTTCCGGAAGTCGCGGGTCGCCGGCAGGTACTCGGTCCGGGCCGACACCCCGAAAGCCTCGAAGGTCCGCTGGAAGGTGCTGTTCTCGTCACTGGTCAGCATGCCCATGAACTGCCCCAGCACCACGCGGTCCTCCATGTTCGGCGCATGACCGATGGCATGGCCGATCAAGGCGGTGAAGGGATCCACGAACCCGTAATCCTGCACCATGTAGGCGGCGAAGCGCGCGCCCTCCAGACGTCCGGAGGCCAGGTCATCGAACAGCGGGTGTTGCACGGTCGCGGACCAGTCGGGCTCGCTGATCTCGCGCAGCCAGTCGGTGATGCGGGGCGCTTCCCGGCCGGCGGCCCATGTCTGCCAGTTGGTGCGCGATGTCATGGCGTGTCTCCTTCACTTGTCAGGGGGTGGCGTGTGGTGGGCCGAAAGCCGGCAACCAGCAGGCTGACCAGGGTGGAAGCCACCAGGGCACCGAGGAACGGCGGCAGTGTCGGCACGCCCCCCGGGAAACTCGCCGCCAGGAGGCCAGCCACCGGCTCACCCTGGCTCACCCAGCCCGGCAGCACCGCGCCCAGCAGGCCGGCGACCCCGCCGGCCACCGCAGCCAGCGGGCTCATGCGACGCCACAGCCCCAGCAGTACCGGCACCACGATGGCCGCGCACAGCAGGTCGGCGACCAGGAACAGGCGCAACACGGACAGCCCCTGCAGGGCGATCACCACCACCGGAACCATCAAGGCCACGGTGACCAGCCGTGCGGTGCCGATGGACAACCCGCGACGGCCGGACCCCGCCACCACCAGCGAGGCGATGGCGTTCTGCAGGGTATCCACACTCGACGCCACCAGGGTGACGGCCAGCACCAGTGCCGGCACGCCGAGCCAGCTCGGCGCCTCGGTCAGCAGGGCGAAAAAGGGAATCGGCGGCTCACCCAATGGCAACCCTTGCATGGCGGCCAGCATGCCGAGGCCACCGATCGCCATGATCACCACCAGAACACTGCCACAGCCCAGCAGGGCGCCTCGTCCCAATGCCTGGCTCGTCTCGGCCGCCCAGATGCGTTGCCAGTAGCCCTGGTGGAAGAGGTTGGCCGCCGTCACCGCGATGACCAGGGTCAACGCCACCGATAGCGCCCCGCCGGTGGACGTGGAAGGCATCGTCGCCTCCGCCGGCAATGGCGGCAGGCGCCATACGGACACACCGGCAACCAGCACCAACAACCCGAGCAGCAGCCAGGCCTGCCAGCGATCCGTTGCCAGGCTGGCACGCAAACCGCCCAGTACCGTATACACCAGGGTGACGACGGCCACGCCGATCACCACCAGCGACGGCGGCACCTCGGACAGCAAGGACGCGATCGCACCGATGGCCGTCAGCTCGGCGGCCAGGAAACACGCCATGTAGAGAATCGAGACCAGCGCAACCCAGCGTCGCACGCCGACGCCATAGCACGCCTCGGCGAACTCGCCGATACTGCGCCCCTCGGGCAGGTGCCGACGAATCACCGGGCCATACAGCCCCAGCACGACGAAGGGCAGCGCCGAACCGACGGCATAGCCGGCCAGCGCCACCGGTCCCACGAAGGCGCCGATTTCCGGCGGCGCAAAGAGAATCCAGGCCCCCATGCTCGAGGCCAGGAAGGAAAGACCGATCGACTGAGCGCCCTGGGAGTTCCTAGCGGTCACATAGTCATCGAGGGGGCCATCGGCCCGGCGGGCCCGCAGGCCCAGGTAGGCAAAACACAGCAGCGCCGCGCCAAGCACGGCTGACGTCAGGTAAGGCATGTCGCGCTTCCTCCGCCGGCATGAACCGGATCAGGTTCCAGGGTCAGCGTCACGCGCTCTCTCAGTCCCGTCGATGACGAGACTCCCCTGGCGACAGTGGATGAATTGTGAGGGAAACGGCGCCGAACGCGACGTTTCCACGGCAGCCCGAAAAGGCCGCCCGACAGCATGCCATACTCGTCGCCGGAAGACGAATGCCCCGGGGCGCTTAGCAGGGTTATCGCAGTTACGCTTTGTCGCTCGGGGCTGATCCGTCGACAGGCCTGCGAGGGGGCGCTGTGAACCCCTCCCTGGGCGCTACCGATGCCATCCATGGCATCGGACCCCCTCTTCGACCTGTCCCCGGCGCCCCTCGCCAGATCCAACGGCGATAGCCCCGGGGCGCCTGGACCTTGTCCTGGAAGTCGGCGAGCGCTGGCAATTTTCGTACAGACCCTAAAATGCCGTTTCGAGCATCTCGGTCACGGTCAGCCGCTCATCGACCAGACAGATCCGCCGCCACTTGTCGAAGGTCAGGCAGGGATGCGAGGCACCGAAGGCCACCACATCGCCGATCCGCACATCGTCGGCGTCTTCGGGCAGGCGGATGAAGGCATGCTGGTCCATCAACTTGGTGATCTCCCAGCCCTCGACGCTCAGCACCTCATCCACCGAACCGCCTTCCCGATAGCGCCGCAGCGGCTCGGGAAGATGGTCGAAGCCGATATCGCGCTTGCCGAGCGCGACGATCGCCAATCCAGGTTCCGGCAATGACTGCACCTGGGCGAAGACCTCGAGCGCCGGCCGCAATCCTTCATGCAGATCGGGACGCCGCGACAGCACGCCGCGCTGGGCCTGGCGGTAGATGCCGTGATCGTGCACCACATAGCAGCCAGGACGAATCACCGGCGTGAAGCGTCGACGCAGCTCGGCCGTATCGAAGGCCTCGGCGATCAGGTCGTACCAGGCCGACCCCGACGCGGTGATGATCGGCATGTCCACGGCGAGCCGACCCTCGTCATCCAGGCAGCGGGCCGCCTCGACCAGCTGAGAGGCATAATCGCGAATCGCCGGCACCGGATCCTCGGCATGCACCACGCCCTCGTAGCCTTCCATGCCGGCCAATGCCAGGCCCGGCTCAGCATCGACGACCCGCGCCAGTTCCCTGACCGCCTCCACGGAGCGGCAGCCGGTACGACCGCCCTCGACGCCCAGTTCGATCAGCACCTTGAGCGTCAAGCCACGTTCGGCGAAGAAATGCCCCAGATCCCGCGCGTTGACCTCACTATCGACCACACAGAAGAAATCGGCGCCCGCCTCGAGCAATTCGGCGATGATCGCCATGTTGGCATGGCCCACCAACTGGTTGGCCATCAGCACTCGCACGACGCCACTGGCGAAGGCCGCGCGACACTGCGGCGCGGTGGCCAGGGTGATGCCCCAGGCGCCGGCCTCGAGCTGGCGACGGAACAGCGCGGGCGTCATGGTGGTCTTGCCGTGCGGCGCCAGCTGGGCACCATGCGACTCGGCGAAACGCTGCATCCACGTCAAGTTATGCGCCAGTGGTGCCGCCTGTATCGCCGCCGCCGGCAGGCTCACACCCCCCAGCAGTGAATGCCCGCCCTCCGGGGTTCCCTTGTCGCCCATTTTCGATGCCGTCTCGCGCATTTCGCCACTCCTCGTCCTGGGGCCTCGGCCTTGAGCCACCGTCTTGCCGACGACCCCTCTTGATAAAAACTTTCACAGATATTGATTTCTTGTTAGAAAATACCATACCTTGTTCGACAGGCAACCACGACGACACCTCTCAAGGCCATTCATCACACGCCAGGAGACAGCGGTGACTCAGGACATCGACATCCTGTCACGCATCACCAGCGATTTCGCCGGCTTGCGTGACGCCGAAAAGAAGGTCGCCGAATTGATCTTCGCCGATATCGATTTCGTCAGCGAGGCCAGCATCGGCGCCATCGCCGAACGCGCCGACGTCAGCGATGCCAGCGTGACCCGCTTCGCCCGGGCGGTGGGGTGCCAGAATGTACGCGATCTCAAGCGGCGACTGACGCACGCCCTGGCGGCCGGTCGACGCTTCATCCAGGATGCCGGCGATACCGACGGACTCGGTGCCGTCTACGACATCGCGACCCAGACACTCGACGTCAATCGCGAACTGATGGAACAGGCCGACGTCGCCGGTGCCATCGAACTGCTCGACGGCGCCCGCCAGATTCTGGTGTTCGGCGCCGGCGGCGGCTCCACCATGCTGGCCCAGGAACTGCAGTTCCGTCTGGTCAGGCTGGGGTATGCCATCAGCGCCTATCCGCAGTCGCTGCTGCCACGCATGGTGGCCTCGACCCTGGAGCCCGACGATGTGGTGGTCACTCTCTCGGTGAGCGGCTATACGCCCGAGATCGTCGAGTCGGCACAGATCGCCCGCCAGTACGGCGCGCGGGTCGTGGCGATCACCGCCAACGGCTCACCCCTGGCCGAAACCGCCGATGTGATTCTGCCGGTGGCCGCCCGCGAGACCGACTTCATCTATCACCCCTCGGCATCGCGCTATGCCGTGCTCGCCGCCATCGATGTGCTGGCTCTCGAGCTCGCCCTGCGACATCAGGATCGAAGCCGCGACAAGCTGCGCCGGCTCAAGATCACCCTCGATGCCCATCGTGGCGGCGACAACCGCCAGCCACTGGGGGAGTGACTGCTCCCCGCCCTAAGCGCTGACGCGCCACAGGCGAGGCTTCCCACTTCTCAGGCAGCAGCCGGCGACATGCCGGACTTACGCAAGCCTCCGTGGGCAGAGACGGACAGCCCTTCCGCCTTCAACTTCACGATGCCTTGATGCTTGATGTTCAGCGCCGCGTTGATGTCCCGGTCGTGCTGTGTGTGGCAGGCGGGGCACTCCCACGACCGGAGACTCAGCGGCATAGCGTCCATCTTGTGCTGGCAGACATGGCAAGTCCTGGAGCTGGCAAACCACGGGTCGATCTTGACCAGATGCTTGCCCTGCTCTCTGGCCTTGTAATCCAGCTTGGCAGTCAAGGCATGCCATGACGCATCGCCGATGTGTTTGGCGAGCTTGGCGTTCTTCATCATGTTGCGGACCTTCAGCGTCTCAACGATCACCGCTTGGTTGTCGTCAACGATCTGTCGAGAGAGTTTGTGCTGAAAGTCGTTGCGGGCATTGGCGACCCGCTCATGCGCCTTGGCGACGAGTAATCGTGCCCGGCCCCGGCGGGCACTGCCCTTCTTCGTGCGTGACAGCGCCTGCTGTTTGCGCTTGAGGTTTTTCTGCGCCTGCCTGAGGAATCGCGGGTTGGCGATCTTGCGGCCGGTGGAGTCAATGGCCAGATGCGACAACCCCATGTCGAGGCCGACGACACCGGCAGCGTCTATATCCTTCAGGAGTGCCGGGGCGACCTGTTGTGTTTCGTAGAGCAGCGAGGCGTAGTGCTTGCCGGTGACCGTTCGGGTCAGAGTGATGCTTTTCAGCCTGCCTTCGACCTGGCGATGCATCCTGGCCTTGATCGGCCCGAGCTTGGGCACCTTGATCCAGCTATCGCCGGCATTGACGCCGACGCAGTGATAGCTGGACTGCTTGCCCCGCTTGCTCTTGAAGCGCGGATAACCGGCCTTCTGCTTGGGGTCGAAGAAGCGCTGGAAGGCTTGATCGAGATTGATGCACGACTGCTGGAGAGCCATGGAATCCGCTTCTTTCAGCCAGCCATACTTGCGGGACTTCTTGGCCACCGGCAGCAGCTTTTTGATGTCGTGCTTTGCACTCAACGACTGACCATGGCGCATGTAGCGATGGGACATGATACGAAGGCCGGTGTTGTAGCAGAAACGCACCGCGCCGAACTGGCGGTTCAGAAACGCCACCTGCTCGACCGTGGGGTAGATACGTATCTTGGTGGCCTTCAGCATGGAACGTCATTAACAACTGGATGTATGTTCAGCGTATACCGCCGTGCCCAATGCCGCAAACCCAGCAGTGCTACCGCACTTCCCGCTTGTATCCCTGCCCGAGTGGGCGAGGGTTCACGCGGATTTTGCTGAACCCGTCGCTGGACAACAGCAACTTCGCCTTCCCCTTCCTGGCCACCGAAGTGCTGCCGATGGGACTCGGCCTGCTGCTTCTGGTCGCCGGTCTCTCGGCGACCATGTCCAGCGCCAGCTCCGACGCCATCGCCGGGGTCTCGACGCTGATGCGTGACCTCTATGTGCTGTTCACCGGCAGAACACCCTCGGCCCGTCACGTGGTGCTCTACTCACGCCTCGCACTGGTCGTCACCATCGGCCTGGCCCTGACCTTCGCGCTGGCCTCGGACAATGTCATCGACTACATCACCACGATGATCTCGACGGTGCTGGCCGGCATGTTCGTGTGCGGGCTGCTGGGCCGATTCTGGCCGCGCTACAACTGGCAGGGCGCAGTGGCCTCGCTGGTCACCGCCTCGGCCACCTCCCTGGCCATCACCGCCAATGCCGGCTGGAACGACTTCTGGGGCAACCCCAGCATTCCCTCGGTGCTGCTGGCGATCGGCGGCGGCGTGCTCGTCAGCTTGCTGACCCGGGCCCCGCGTACCACCTCCGAGCAAGCGCTGGCCATCCTCGACCAGGAACGACGTCGCATGGAGGAGGCGCCCGACGCCGACCTGACGGCTTCCACGGCATCCTCCAAAGGATAAGTGGCGCCTCCCATCGAGGACGACGACGGCCCCGTCTCGCGAGAGGCGGGGCCGTTCGCATCGTCATCGTCGCGGCGGGTCAACTCAGCGAAATCGTGCTGTTGATGCCGCTGGAGACGTTTTCCGGCTCGAACCAGCGGGCGGTGACCGTCTTGGTCTGGGTCCAGAAGGCGATCGCCTGCTTGCCGTTGGGGCCCAGATCGCCGAGCTTGGAGGCTCGGGAGCCAGTGAAGCTGAAGTAGGCCACCGGCACCGGGATCGGCACGTTGATGCCCACCTGGCCGACATCGATGTCGGTCTCGAAGCGTCGCGCCACCCAACCGGAGTTGGTGAAGATGGAGGTACCGTTGCCGTTGGGGTTGGCATTGATGAAATCGATGGCCTCATCCAGGGTCTCGACCCCCACCACGCACAGCACCGGCCCGAAGATCTCCTCGCGATAGATGGTCATCTCGGTGGTCACGTCACTGAACAGGGTCGGCCCCACAAAGTTGCCGTCGGGGTAGCCCTCCACCTGATGGCCTCGACCATCGACCAGCAGCCTGGCACCTTCCCGCTCGCCGGTAGCGATCAAGTCTTCCACCCGCGCCTTGGCGGCCGGCGACACCAGCGGGCCGAGGTCAGCATCACGCTGGGTGCCGGGGCCGACCTTCATGTTGCGTGCCCCCTCGACAATATCGTCCAGCCATGACCGCGCCTCGCCGACCAGCACCACCACGGAGTTGGCCATGCAGCGCTGGCCGGCGGCGCCGAAGGCCGAGCCCAGCAGGTTGTTGATCGCCTGGCTGCGATTGGCATCGGGCATGACCACGCAATGGTTCTTGGCGCCCATCATCGACTGCATCCGCTTGCCGGCGGCCGCGGCGCGGTTGTAAAGCAGCGAGCCGACATGGCTGGAGCCGATGAAGGACAGCGCCTTGATATCGGTGTGATCGGCGATCCGGTTGGCTACGTCCGGCCCGCCATGCACCACGTTGAGCACCCCGGCCGGCACGCCGGCTTCATGGGCCAGCTCCACCAGCCTCATGGTCGAGCTGGGGTCCTGCTCGGACGGCTTGAGCACGAAGGTGTTGCCAGTGGCGATGGCCAGCGGAAACATGAAGCAGGGCAGCATGATCGGAAAGTTGAAGGCCGTGATGCCGGCGCCCACGCCAAGCGGCTGGTTGAGGGTGTAGACATCCACCTCGCTGGCAGCATTCTCGGCCAGCTCGCCAAGTTGCAACGAGGTGATCGAGCAGGCGTGCTCCACGACTTCCAGGCCGCGCCCCACCTCGCCGGCGGCGTCCGGCAGCGTCTTGCCATGTTCTTCGGTGATCAGCGCCGCCAGTTCCTCGGTGTGCTCGCGGATCAGCGCCTGCAGCTTGAGCATGATGCGCTGCCGCTTGCCCAGCGGCACCTTGCGCCAGCTCCTGAAGGCCTCCTTGGCACTGGCCACGGCGCGATCGACTTCTTCCTCGGTACAGAAGGGAACGCGGGCGACCACCTCCTGGGTCGCCGGATTGACCACGTCGCGCACCTCCTGACTCCGTGAGGGGACAGCCTGGCCATCGATGTACAGTGGAATCTCGCGAACGGACATGGGGGCATGCTCCTGTGACGATTATGATTGTGGTGTCGTGTGCATATCGGCAAGGCACCCGAAGGGTTCGAGTCTAGCCAGACGTCGGATGGCGAAACAACGCGCACACAGGCACATTGCTTGTGCATTCACGCACAACCATCGATGCCCCGGAGTTCCCCCATGCTCGACTGGCAGGACATCCAGATATTCCTGGAGGTAGCACGCAGCCAACGCCTCGCCGACGCCGCCCGACGCCTGGGGCTCGACCACTCTACCCTGTCGCGCCGCACACGCCGCTTCGAACAACGCCTCAATACGCAGCTCTTCGAACGCAGCACTCACGGTTATCACCTCACCGAGGCCGGCCACCGCCTGCTGGCTCACGCCGAGGAAATGGCGCGCCATGCCTTCGAGGCCGGCGAAGGCCTCACCGACCAGAACCATCGGATCAGCGGCCAGATTCGCCTCGGTGTCACCGAAGGCTTCGGCACCTGGGTGATCGCGCCGTTGCTCACCGCCTTCTGTGAGCGCCACCCGGGCGTCACCCTGGACCTGCTGGCCCTGCCCCGCGTGGTCAACCTGAGTCGTCACGAGGCCGACCTGGCGATCACCATCGAACGCCCGTCTAGCCCGGGCCTGGTGATTTCGCGACTCTGCGACTATCGCCTGCGCCTCTATGGCAGCCAGGACTACCTGACCCGCCACGGCAGCCCCGGACGGCTCGCCGACCTGAGCCGACACCAGCTGATCGGCTACGTCGACGACCTGATCTTCAGCGAGCAGCTCAGTTACCTCGACCCCTTGCTCGACCCGGCCGTGGTCGGACATCCCGGCCCCCATTTCACCATGCGCGGCACCAGCGTCACGACCCAGCACAGCGCCTGCCTGCACGGTGCCGGACTCGCCGTGCTACCCTGCTTCATGGCATCCACCACACGGGAGCTATCCAGTCTGCTGACCGATGATGTGGATATCGTGCGGCAATTCTGGATCACCGCGCGCCAGGAACAGCGCCGTCTCGCCCGGGTACGCTTGCTCTGGGAATTCCTGCGCGATGCCCTGGCGATCAATCGCGACTTCCTGATGGGCGAGGGCTGCGAGCTGACGGTCCCCCGGCCCCCCGGCTGAACCGGAAACACGATATGCATCGCCCGTCACAGTCCCTATTGAATGATGCTATCACTATGGTTGGAAAAGGCATTTGGCAACACCCTGACCGCAAGGAGTAGCTTGAAGATGGCAGGACACGCCCCGAATGCTGCCTCGTTTCGAAACGGAATCGACATCCACGAAGGGGCGAGTCCCACACGTTGTAGTTCCACCCAAGACGCTTATTGATCGGGGGAGAAAACCATGGGCGAACAACAGAATGGCAAGGCGGCTGGCCAGTGCCCTGTGATGCACGGCAGCAATACCAACATGCGCGGCCAGGGCACGGAAAACCGTGACTGGTGGCCCAACCAGCTCAACCTGGGGATCCTCCATCAGCACACCACCAGGTCGAATCCCATGGGTGAGGGGTTCAACTATGCCGAGGAATTCAAGAAACTCGACCTGCCGGCGGTCAAGCAGGACCTCACCGATCTGATGACCGACTCTCAGGACTGGTGGCCGGCCGATTTCGGACACTACGGCGGCCTGATGATCCGCATGGCCTGGCACAGCGCCGGTACCTATCGCATGGGCGACGGCCGCGGCGGCGCCGGGGGCGGCCAACAACGCTTCGCGCCGCTCAACAGTTGGCCGGACAACGTCAACCTGGACAAGGCCCGCCGCCTGCTGTGGCCGATCAAGCAGAAATACGGCAACAAGCTGTCCTGGGCCGACCTCTACGTGCTGGCCGGCAACGTGGCGCTGGAGTCCATGGGCTTCAAGACCTTCGGCTTCGCCGGCGGACGCGAAGATACCTGGGAGCCGGAGGAAGATATCTACTGGGGCGCCGAGAAGGAATGGCTCGGCAGTGACGAACGCATCGTCGACAAGCAAAACCGGGAGCTGGAAGACCCGCTGGGCGCGACCCACATGGGTCTCATCTACGTGAACCCGGAAGGGCCCGAGGGCGAACCGGACCCGGTCAAGGCGGCCCACGACATCCGCGAAACCTTCGCCCGCATGGCGATGAACGACGAGGAAACCGTGGCACTGATCGCCGGCGGCCACACCTTCGGCAAGACGCACGGCGCCGGGACGGAAGAGCAGGTTGGCCCCGAGCCGGAAGCGGCCCCCATCGAGATGATGGGCCTCGGCTGGAAGAGCAGCTACGGCAAGGGCATGGGCGAAGACACCATGGGCGGCGGCCCGGAGGTGATCTGGACCCAGACGCCCACTCAATGGAGCAACTACTTCTTCGAGAACCTGTTCGGCTATGAATGGGAACTGACCAAGAGCCCGGCCGGCGCCTGGCAGTTCGTCGCCAAGGACGCCCAAGGCGATGAAATCCCGGGGCCGGAGGGCAGCTCGAAGCGTCGTCCTCCGATGATGCTGGTCACCGACCTGTCACTGCGCTATGACCCGTCCTACGAGAAGATTTCGCGCCGCTTCTACGAGAATCCGGAAGCATTCGCCGATGCCTTCGCCCGCGCCTGGTTCAAGCTGACCCACCGCGACATGGGCCCGAAAGCCCGCTATCTCGGCCCGGAAGTGCCCGACGAGGACCTGATCTGGCAGGACCCGGTACCGCCGGTGGATCACGAGCTGATCGATGCCCAGGACATCGTCGAGCTCAAGCGCAAACTGCTCGGCTCCGGCCTCACGGTTTCCGAGCTGGTATTCACCGCCTGGGCCTCCGCCAGCACCTTCCGCGGCTCCGACATGCGTGGCGGCGCCAACGGCGCCCGCATCCGCCTGGCACCGCAGAAAGACTGGGAAGCCAACCAGCCCGAACGCCTGGCCAAGGTGCTCGAAACGCTGGAAGGCATTCAGGACGACTTCAATGCCGCCCAGTCAGGCAACAAGCGAGTGTCCCTGGCCGACCTCATCGTGCTCGGCGGTGCCGCCGCGATCGAGAAGGCCGCCAAGGACGCCGGACACGCCATCGAAGTGCCCTTCTCGCCGGGTCGTACCGATGCCACGGACGAGCAGACCGACGCCGACTCCTTCGAGGTGCTCCGCCCCGAGGCCGACGGCTTCCGCAACTACCGTCGCACCCGATTCACCGTTCCCGACGAGGAACTGCTGGTCGACCGTGCCCAGCTGCTGGGACTCTCCGCGCCGGAGATGACCGTACTGGTCGGCGGCATGAGGGCCCTGGGCGCCAACCATGGCGATGTGGCGCATGGCATCCTCACCGACCGCCCCGGCACGCTCACCAACGACTTCTTCGTCAACCTGGTGGACATGGGCACCGACTGGCAGCCGGTCTCGTCCGAGGAAGACCTCTACGAGGGACGCGACCGCAAGACCGGCAACCTGAAGTGGACCGCCACCCGCGTGGACCTGCTCTTCGGCGCCAATGCGCAACTGCGCGCCCTGACCGAGGTCTATGCCCAGAACGACGCCGAAGAAAAATTCATCAAGGACTTTGTCGCAGCCTGGAACAAGGTGATGGACGCGGACCGCTTCGACCTCGCCTGAACCGTCCTGCCTCGCGCAGAGGCACTAAAGAAGCCGCGTCGGCCCCGGGCCGGCGCGGCTTTACTTCGGCTTGATGGTCTCGCCAATGGCAAGACCGGGTTCCCGTCGAGGCTCGGCATCGATGGCGACTCAGAACGCGTCGATGGGTACCTTGAGGTAGACCTGGCCATTCTCCTCGGCGGGAGGCATCTCGCCGGCGCGCATGTTGACCTGCACCGCTGGGATGATCAGCCGCGGCATGCCCAGGGTCGCGTCGCGCTCGGTGCGCATCTTGACGAACGCCTCCTCGCCGACCCCCTCATGCACATGAACGTTGTGAGCGCGCTCTTCGGCCACCGTGGTCTCGTGGCAATATTCCTCGCGCTCCGGCGCCTTGTAGTCGTGGCACAGGAACAGGCGCGTCTCGCCGGGCAGCGCCAGCACCTTCTGGATGGACCGGTACAACGCGCGGGCATCACCTCCGGGGAAGTCACAGCGTGCAGTGCCATAATCGGGCATGAACAGCGTATCGCCGACGAAGGCCGCATCGCCGATCACGTAGGTCAGGCAGGCCGGCGTGTGTCCCGGCGTGTGCAGCACGCGACCTTCCAGGTTGCCGATGGCAAAGGTGTCAGCCTCCTCGAAGAGGCGATCGAACTGGCTACCGTCGCGCGCCAACTCGCTACCCACATTGAACACCTTGCCGAAGACCTCCTGCACCACGGTGATATTGGCGCCGATGCCGGTCTGCCCGCCCAACCTCTCGTGCAGATAAGGCGCCGCCGAGAGATGGTCGGCGTGAACATGGGTCTCGAGAATCCACGCCACCTCCAGGCCATTATCGCGCACGAAGGCAATGATCTCGTCGGCGGAGCGGACATCGGTACGACCGGCGGCGTAATCGAAATCGAGCACCGAGTCGAGGATCGCACACGCCTTGCTGGCGGGATCCTGTACCACGTAACTGAAGGTATTGGTGGGCTCGTCGAAGAAGACCTGGACGATGGGCTGCTGGGACATGGGATGCCTCCGTTTGCAGCAAAGAATGAGGGACACCGTTGCTGGCACGTCCCGGAAAGAGACCATGAGTCATCGAGCTCGAGACCTCAGGTACCGCAGAAGGTTCGCAAGACTTTCTCCGCATCGCGCGGCGGCCGGGTGTAATCGACCTCGGTGTCCGGCGTCGTATAGGGATCGGTGATCACTGCCAGCAAGGCCTCGAAGGGCCCGAAGTCGCCCTGCTCGGCGGCGGCAATGGCCTCGGCGACGCGATGGTTGCGGGGCACTACCGCCGGATTGGCGGCGTTCAGGCGTGTCACGATCTCGTCGTTCGACACGCTCTCCCGGCCCAGGCGTTCGTGCCAGCGCGGCAGCCATGTCTCGAGCTCGTCGGTCGTCTCGAAGATTTCCCACAGGCGTGGCGCCTCGGCCAGCGACTCGACGGCATCGGCCAGATGGCGAAAGGCCAGGTGGAAGTCGGCGCGCCCGGTACGCATGGCATCCAGCAGCGCCTGGGCGAGCTCGCCATCACCGTCCTCCTCGGTGGCCAAGCCAAGCTTGGCACGCATCACCTCACGCCAGCGCGCTTCGAAGCGTTCCGAGACATCACGGATGATCGGCGTGGCGCGCTCGACGGCACGCTCACCATCGCTGTCGATCAGCGGCACCAGCGTCTCGGCGAAGCGTGCGAGATTCCACTGGATGATCACCGGCTGATTGACGTAGGCATAGCGCCCCTGCTCATCGATGGAGCTGTACACCGTGCGCGGATCAAAGGTGTCCATGAAGGCACAGGGACCATAATCGATGGTCTCGCCCGAGATGGCAGTGTTGTCGGTGTTCATGACGCCATGGATGAAGCCGACGCCCATCCAGCGTGCCACCAGCTCGGCCTGACGCTCCGCCACGGCATCGAGCAGCGCCAGGTAACGCTCGCCGTCATCGGTGCGGTCGGCGAGATGCGGATAGTGACGGGCGATGGCCTCGTCGGCCAGCAGGCGCACCGCCTCGGTATCTCCCCGCGCGGCGAAGTACTGGAACGTCCCCACGCGAAGGTGGCTGGATGCCACCCGCGTCAACACCGCGCCGGGCTCGGGAATGCGGCGGAAGACGCGCTCGCCGGTCGTCACGGCGGCCAGCGCCCGGGTCGTCGGAATGCCCAGGGCCTGCATGGCCTCGCTGACCAGGTATTCGCGCAGTACCGGACCGAGCGGTGCCCGCCCGTCCCCGCCCCGCGAGAAAGGCGTGCGGCCACTGCCCTTGAGCTGGATATCGCGCGGCCGCCCCTGGCGATCGATCACTTCGCCCAGCAGAAGCGCTCGGCCATCGCCGAGCTGTGGCACGAAGTTGCCGAACTGGTGGCCAGCGTAGGCCATAGCCAACGGCTCGGCACCCTCGGGCACCGTGTTGCCGGCGAACGCCTCGGCGGCCTCGTCGGCATCGAAGGCGCCGAGATCGAAGCCCAGCTCGTCGGCGAGCTCCCGGTTGAAGGCCACCAGCCGGGGGCGTTCGACCGGCGTGGGCAGGCATTCGGCGCGCAACCGCTCGGGCAGGCGCACATAGCGCAGGGAAAAGCTCGGGAACATGACGCCTCCTGTACAGTGGGCCTCTCAGGAAATGCTGAATAAATTGCCGAGCATCGTGAAGCGCAAGGCGCCCGGAGCACAGAAAGCGAGACATAACGAAGAGTTAGGCGAGCTTTTGAGCACCGCGTAACGCAGCGATTTGCATGCGCAGGCATTTATGCAGTTTTTCCCTCACACTACAAGGACAGGCGATGCTGGCCAACATTCCCGAACACGGTGAAGATCATGCCTCCTGCGCCGACATTTCCTCGGCCTGTTCGACACGGCTGGCGACGAAGGTGCGATAGTCCTGAGCGACGCATTCGGCATAGCTGACCGCCAGGGTGGTGACCATGTCGGTGAAGTGATCCATTCGCCCCTCGAGCCGTGCACAGACGCTGCGTGCGAAACTGCCAGGATCCTCCGGATACAGGGCCCGGGCACCGCGCAGGTGCTCCCGGGCAAGGATACGCCCCCAACGCTTGACCAGCTTGCGGTAGGACTTGCCGTCATCCAGCTTGTGGGTCGGAAAGTCATCCTTGAAGGGCGAGCGCTCGCGCACCGAGTACACGGTGTCCCCGATGTGCAGCCACCCCAGATACGGATCGGGATGTTCGGCGATGGCATGGAAGGCGGCGGCATGGCGTGCCCCTTCATGGGGAAAGGCACGACGCCAGGCCCGTTTCTCGGCGGCATTCATCAACCGCCAGCCCTCCGGCGTTGTCTGCTGCTTGATGTCGAGGATCACATCGTCGTGCTCGTGATCGCGCCCGCCCTCGATCAGCGCATAGTAACGTTCCAGGCCCAGCGAGCCGGTGCCGGCATCCAGGCGCCGCGCCAGATCCTTGACCCTGAAGTGATCCTCCTCGGCCTCGGCACGCTCGCTGCGCAGCGTCTCGCGGTATTCCCCCTCGATGGCCTTGCGCAACTGGCTGGCCAAATGCGCCGGCAGGCGAGCGAGCTTGTCCGGGCGCTCAGCGAAGCGGCGTCCTTCATCGCTCATGCGGGTCCACTTGTCCAGCATCCTGGCGCGGCTGCGCTTGGCGGCGACCTTCTCGAGAAAGGGCGCGACAGGCCCCTTGGCGGTCTCCAGGGTCACACCGTCGGGGGCTTCCCCATTCAGGTGGCCGGCCAGTTCATCGTGATAACTCTCGGTCAGCGTCGCCAGAGCCTTGTCGATCGCCTTGCGTGACAGACCGACGTTCTCGCGGGCATCAAGCACCAGGCTGATCGCCAGCCGCCACAGATCGTATTGGTAATCGCCGATCATGGCATCGTCAAAATCATCCATGCCGTACCGCACGGTATCGTCGCGATGCCCGTATGCGCCGAAGTTGTAGGCATGGGCGTCGCCCTGCAGCCAGGTCTGGGTCTCGGGCAAACCGCCATAGAGGGCGAAGCGCCAATCATGCCAGACATCATCCCAGTAGAGGTGGTTGGTGCCCCGGAAAAAGCGGTACGGCGACTCGGCCAGCTTGGCGTACTTGGCTTCGCGATCCGCCTCGGACAGCCCGGCATTGGCGGCGGCGATCGCGTCCAGCACCTGGCGGGGGCGGTTATGGCGTGTCAGGGGTTGTGGCATGTGACATCTCCCGATGATCGACGAAGGCCGCCGACGCGGCCCCGTATCAGTCAAGCAAGCCCACTGCCCACAGGCAAGCCCGGCTAGTCGGACAAGCCATTGAACAGGACCACCAGGGGCAATACCGGGCAGACGAAGCGGATGTACCAGGGCCAGAGCTTCCAGAAAAGTGTGTTCTCGATCTCGGGCGCCCCCCGGCGCAGCTCCTTCAGCTTGGCATTGCGCGACAGCAGCCAGCCCACGTAGAGACACACAAGGGCACCGATCAGCGGCATGTTGTAGGTGATGGTGACGGTGATCGCCCAGCCGAACAGCGGATCGAAATGCATCAGGATCAAGGTGGATATCGCGAAGATCACCACGCCCATCAGCAGGGTCGCCCAGCGCCGCGAGACTCGACCGGTCTCGACGAGGGTCGCCACCGGCACCTCCAGCACGGGAAACATGGAGGTCAGGGCGGCGATCGCCAGCAGAGCGAAGAACAGCACCTCGAGTCCGGCGCCCAGTCCGCCAAGCTGGGCGAACATCGCCGGCATCACGTCGAACAGCAGCGTCGAGGAGCTCTGCAATTGCCCGTTGGCGTCGAAGATGTCCACCCCCAGCTCGTCGGCCACGAACATCGAGGGCACGATCAGCAACCCGGCGATAAAGGCCACGCCCATGTCGATGAACATCACCTGGGCGCCGGTCCTGGGCAAGCTGGCCTCGCGGCTCAGGTAGGAGCCATAGATCACCATGGCACCGACGCCGATGGACAGCGAGAAGAAGGCCTGGCCCATGGCGTCTACCACCAGTTGGCCGGAGACCCGGGAGACATCCGGCACCAGGTAGGCGGCGAGCCCGGCGGTGGCGCCGGGCAGGGTCATGACCACCAGGATCAACGCCAGCATCAGCACGATCAACAACGGCATCAACCGCTTGGACCAGCGCTCGATACCCTTGTTGACCCCGGCCAGCACCACGCCGACGGTCACCAGCATGGCCAGGCTGGCCAGCCACCAATCCTTCCAGAAGCCGACTTCGTCGAGACGCACTGCCCAGGCCTCCAGCCCCAGCAGGTCGAGCAGGGGCACCAGGGTGTCACCGATCAACCAGCCGGTGACGATGGCGTAAAAAGCCTGACCCAGGCAGGCCGTGAGGATGGCCAGGACGCCGATGGCGGCGCCCAGCCGACCGGCAGTGCCGGGCCCACCGACGCGCGACATGGCCTGGATGACCCCGCTCTGGGCGTAGCGCCCCAGGGTCAGCTCGGCCATCAACGCCGGATAGGCGAGGATGAAAGCCATCACCAGATACAGCAGCAAAAAGGCACCACCGCCATTGTTGGCGGCCATGGACGGAAAGCTCCAGACGTTGCCCAGGCCTACGGCGGCACCGGCCGCAGCCATCAGAAAGCCAAAGCGAGAAGAAAACTGCGCTCTTGTCGTGTTCATGACGAAAGAATCCATGGGGAGTCGCTGCGCGACTCCGCTATCGTTGTTGTGGTGGCCGCCTCGGCGGCCTAGAGATGGTCGAGAACGTCGAAATGATCACAGCCCGGCAGGTCGACGAGTAAAGCCTCACGACCGGCGGCATGCAGCGCGGCCACGAAGTCGCGCCCCTGGGCCCGGAAGGCCGGCGGGTCGTGCTCGGCGATCATCACCCGGCTCGGCGGCAATTCGGCCAGTTCGCCGAACAGCGGACTCAATGCCCGAGCCCGCGCTCGGTCCAGCCCCAGCGGTGCATTGACGTAGGTGTCGACCAGCGGGGTCAGGTCATAGACGCCGCTGACCAGCAGCAACCCGTCGAGGCGCGTGCCACCCTCGGCGGCCACCCGGCAGGCCAGTTGGGCGCCGGCACTATGGCCGCCCAGGGTCACGAAGCCGGCGCCGCCGTACTCGCCGAGCGCCGCGAGCGCCACTGCCAGCCCCCGTGCGCACTGCTCGCTCATGGTCTCGATCGACGTCTC
Organism: Halomonas sp. I1; assembly: GCF_032334135.1. NCBI lineage: Bacteria > Pseudomonadati > Pseudomonadota > Gammaproteobacteria > Oceanospirillales > Halomonadaceae > Halomonas > Halomonas sp. I1. The sequence goes on along the minus strand of NZ_JAVXUS010000005.1, from coordinate 29,345 downwards.
CGGCGCCAGCCCATAGCCCAGGGAAGCGAAGGCCATGCCCCGGGCCAGATAGCGCTCGGCCAGGAAGTCGGTGGCGGTGTGGTCCAACGCCTGCCAGTAGCCGCCGTGGATGAACGCCATCAGCGGCCAGGGTCCCGCACCCTCTGGGACGAACAGGTTCAGCTGGGCCGCTGGTTCCTCACCATCGTCCAGCCGGCGGGGCCGGTGACGTATCACCAGTTCGGCCCCTTCAGCGGCTTGCCGGGCCAGAGTGGCCTCGTCGTCCCGGGCGAAACGGCTCGGCGAGTAGGCATGGTCCCGCGCCTCATCGGTCATGGCATCCGCTCCCTTGTCTTTCCCTGCCGTCAGGTCACCGCGGAGCGGACATGAAACTGCGGATCCCGGTACTCACCGCTCTCCAGCACCTCGCGGAAGTGACGGGCCGCCTGCCAGACGTCCTCGAAACTCAGGTAAAGCGGTGTGAAACCAAAGCGCATCAGTCCGGGCTCGCGGTAGTCGCCGATCACCCCACGGGCGATCAATGCCTGGACGATGGCGAAGCCGTTCCGGGTATCCAACAGCGACACCTGACTGCCCCGCTCCCCGGCTACCGGGGTGATATCGGCGATACCAAAGGGATCAAGCAAGTCGGCCAGGCAGTCACGGAACAGTTCGCTCATCGCCAGACTCTTGTCGCGCAGCGCCTGCATGTCGACCTCGGCCCACATTTCCAGCGAAGCCTCCAGAGCGCTGTAGATCAGCGCCGAGTGAGTACCGGTACGAAAGCGGGTGATATCGCCGGCCGGCGCATAGTCCGCCTCGAAAGCGAAGGGCGCAGCATGCCCGTGCCAGCCGGACAGCGGCTGCCAGCCACTGTCCTGGTGATCGCGGTGGACATACAGGAAGGCCGGGGCACCGGGGCCACCGTTGAGGTACTTGTAGGTGCAGCCCACGGCATAGCGGGCACCGCAACCGTTCAGGTCCACCGGTAGCGCGCCGGCCGAGTGGGCCAGGTCCCAGATGACCTCGGCGCCATGCTCATGCACCTGGCGGGTAATGGCCGCCATGTCGCGCAGCCGACCGGTGCGGTAATTGACCTGACTCAGCACCACCACAGCCACGCCGTCCAGGTGGTCGGCCAGCTCGGCTCCCTCGGGCAGAAAGCGGTGCTCGAAGTCGCCGAAGCGGCAGAAGCCCTGGGCGATGTAGCCGTCGGTCGGAAAATTGCCGTCCTCGCTCAGCACCACACGGCGCCCATCGGTCCGCTGGCCGGTGATATAGCCCAGCAGCTTGAAGATATTGAGCGTGATGTTGTCGGTGACCACCACTTCCCCCTCGCGCGCCCCCAGTACCGGGGCGAGCAGGTTGCCGAGCCGCTCGGGGGCGTCGAACCAGCCCTGGTTCCAACCCTTGATCAGTTCATCACGCCACTGGTCCATGGTCTCGGCGACGGCTTCCCGGGCGGCGGTCGGCTGGGCGCCCAGAGAGTTGCCATCTAGGTAGAGCACGCCCTCCGGCAGAGTGAAGTGTGACTTGAAACCCGCCAGGGGATCCTGACGGTCGAGCTCACGCGCATGGTCCAGGCTCACGCTCATGTCGAGTCTCCGGGTAGGGAAAAGGGAATCGCTGCGGGGCATTCTAGGAGCAGATGGATGATGAGGGGTTGCGTTTTTACACGGTCTGGACCACCGTTCATGCAATATTATTGCAAAAACCTGCCTCATAAAGAGAAATGACATCACTCGATCGTTTCGACCTGAAACTGCTGCATATTCTGCAGCGCGATGCTCGCCTGACGCTGGGACAACTCTCCGAGCGGGTGAATCTCTCCACCAGTCAGTGTTCGCGACGCATTGCACGACTGGAGCGCGAGGGCGTGATCCAGGGATATTCGCTACGCGTCTCCCCTCATGCACTGGGCCTGCAGGTCACCGCATTCATCTTCCTCTCCATGGACAAGCGTCGCATGAATGACCCACAGAGCGCCGTGGCCGGACTATTGGAAAGGGACGAGGTCATCGAATGCCATACCGTCACCGGCAATCACGACTTCATCATCAAGGTAGTGGTTGAAAGCCTCGGCGCCCTGTCGAACTTCCTCGCCGAGGTCGTCAGCCCCCTGGAAGGCATCCACGACATCGCCACCCAGGTGGCCATGGACACCCTCAAGACCAACGGGCCGCTGAGAACGGACTGACGCATTCACTTCCGATTCCGGCTAGTTTCCTCGTCACGCCGCGATACACTCGTGGCATGATCCTTGGATGCATCACAGGGTAGAGGAAGTGAGATACGCCGCCATGCTGGACCCCGCCCAGTGCCGCCAGGCCCGCCTGGCCCGGGACGCCCGCTTCGACGGCCGTTTCGTGGTCGCCGTGACCACCACCGGTATCTACTGTCGTCCGATCTGCCCGGCGACGCCGCCCCATGAACGCAACGTGCGCTACTTCGACAGCGCCCTGGCCGCCTCGCAGGACGGCTTCCGCCCTTGGCTGCGATGCCGGCCGGACAGCGCGCCGGATTCGCCCGCCTGGCGAGGCACGCACACCACCTTCGAGCGGGCCCTGCGGCTGATCGACGAGGGCGTCCTGCGCGACGGCTCGCTCGGGGCGCTGTGCGACCGGCTCGGGGTCGGCGAGCGCTACCTGCGCCAGCTGTTCCAGCAACGCCTCGGCGTTTCCCCCAAGGCCTATGCCCTGCATCGCCAATGCCTGTTCGCCAAGCAGTTGCTGCACCAGACGACGCTGCCGATCACCGAGGTTGCCTATGCCAGCGGCTTTCGCAGCCTGAGACGTTTCAACGATGCCTTTCGCCGTCACATCGGCCTGGCTCCCCGGGAATTGCGCCGCCACGGTGACGATGGCGTCGATGGTCTGACACTGATGCTTGCCTATCGTCCCCCCTATGCCTGGCGTCCCTTGCACGACTTCCACCGACAACGGGCCATCGACGGCCTGGAGTGGGTCGGCGAACATCATTACGGACGACACATTTACTGGGGGCATGCCAGAGGCTGGTTCACCGCCGAACATGATCCCGCGCGCCACGCTTTCAGGGTCCGGCTGGCACTGGACGATCTCGCCGTCCTGGCACCCGTTGTGCGGCGGATTCGCCGATGCCTCGACCTGGATGCCGACACCGAGACCATCGAGGCCCATCTCGATCGTGTCATTCCGGGGCTACCGCTGACCGAAGGGCTGCGCCTGCCCGGCGTCTGGTCACCGTTCGAAGCCGGCGTGAGGGCGATCCTCGGCCAGCAGGTCTCCATTGTCGCCGCCCGCCGGCTGGTCGGCACCCTGGTCGCCCGACTGGGCGAGCCGACCGAGACCGGCCATCATTTCCCCACCCCCGAGGACGTTGCCGCCAGCGAGCTCGACTTCCTGCGCATGCCCGGTGCCCGCAAGGCAACCCTGCAACGCTTCGCGAGCTGGTACGCTGGTGCCGAGTCGGGCGATGACCCGCTCCAGTGGACGGCCCTCAAGGGCATCGGTCCCTGGACGGCGAACTATGCCGCCATGCGCGGCACCGGACACCCCGATATCTGGCTGGACGGCGACGCCGGGGTACGGCGAGCCCTCGGCCGCCTGGGTGGTGTCGATCCGGCCAGCGCCGCGCCCTGGCGCAGCTACCTGACCCTTCAGCTATGGTCTCAGGAACCGGCACCCGACAACCTGGAACCGAACGTCATGGAGGCGACCCGATGACCGATGCCCTCGACTACTACCAGCCACCGGAAAGCGATGCCCTCGGCCTGCTGCGACTGAGCGCCACGGCCTCGGGCCTCACGGAGATTGCTTTCGTCCTGGAAGAGGACGAACCGTCTCGACCCAATGCCCACACCGAGCAGGCCCGGGCCCAGCTCGCCGAATACTTCGCCGGCACCCGCCAGGCCTTCGACCTGCCGCTCGCCCCCGAGGGCACCGACTTCCAGCGGCGCGTCTGGGAGGCGCTCACCACCATTCCCTACGGGCAGACGCGCAACTACGCCGAGATCGCCGAGCAGCTCCGCTGCAAGGGCGGGCAGCGCGCGGTGGGCGCCGCCAATGGCAAGAACCCCATCGCCATCGTCGTGCCCTGCCATCGCGTCATCGGCAGCGACGGCCGGCTCACCGGCTATGCTGGCGGCATCGGCCGCAAGCAGTGGCTGCTGGCCCATGAGGCTGGCGAGGTACCCTTTCAGCTGGCCTGAAGGGAGAGGCACTGGCTTCCCTCAGACGGTTTCTTCCCGAAGAGCGCCGAGCCGGCGCACGCTGGCGACGAAATCGCTGAACCGTTCCCCCTGGATGAGCACGTGATCGCGTAGCGCGTGCTCGGCCCGCTCGGCATCCCCCGCTTCGATGGCATCGACGATCTCGCGATGTTCGTCCAGCGAGCTGCCCATGCGCTGGCGCACCTGCAGCTGCAGGCGCCGATAGGGCTTGAGCCGTTGCTTCAACTGGCGCGCCTCGCTGTCCAGGAAGCCGTTGTGGCTGGCCCGATAGATGCAGTCGTGAAAGGCCGCGTTCTCGTAATAGTACTCGTCGGGATCGCCCGCTCGGGCCGCCGCCTCGCATCGCGCCAGGGCCTCGCGCAGTGTCGTCAATTCCTCGTCGCTGATCCGCCGCGCGGCCAGTCGACCGCACATGCCCTCCAGCTCGGCCATGACCTCGAACATCTCGATCAATTGATCGATGCCCACCTTGGCCACGAAGGTTCCCTTCTTCGGTGAGACCGTGACCAGTCCGCTGGCCACCAATTGCTGGATCGCCTCGCGAACCGGCGTTCTCGAGACCTCGAACTCGCGACCCAAGGCCTCCGGGTCCAGGCGCTCCCCCGGGGCGCGCCGTCCATTGATGATGTCGTCTTCCAGTGCATCGCGAAGTCGCTGCGTATTCGACCGTTTCATGGCCTGGGCTCCTCCCGTCACGCGCTTGCCTCACCCCTTGGTCTAATGTCCTAAATTTGACACTGGTATTTCAATACGTCTATTGAAGTATACATCAGCGTAGCTGATACACACTTCATACAAGAACAATCTCGATGGAGAGACGCCATGAAACGTTCATACATGCCTCCCCTGGTGGCCGGCCTGGCCCTCGCCACCCTCGCCGCCAGTTCCTCCGTGTCCGCCCAGACGGTACTTCGCGCCTCCCACCAGTTTCCCGGGGGACAAGGCGACGTGCGCGACGAGATGGTCCAGTTGATGGCCGAGAAGGTCGCCGACGCCGATGTGGGCCTGGAGGTCGAGGTCTATCCCGGGCAATCGCTGTTCAAGGCACGCGAACAGTGGTCCGCCCTGACCCGCGGCCGGCTCGACATCACCGCGCTGCCGCTCGACTACGCCAGCGGCCGCCACCCGGAGTTCTCCGCCACCCTGATGCCCGGCCTGGTGCGCAACCACGAGCATGCCCAACGTCTGAACGACTCCGAGTTCATGGGCATGATCAAGGACGTCATCCAGGAAGGCGGCGCCCGAGTGCTGGCCGATGCCTGGCTGGCCGGCGGTTTCGCCTCCAGCGATCGTTGCATCACCTCGCCGGATACCGTCGACGGCCAGAACTTCCGTGCCGCCGGCCCGGCCTTCGAGCAGATGCTCGAAGCCGCGGGGGCATCGATCACGTCCATGCCCTCCTCGGATATCTACACCGCCATGCAGACCGGCGTGCTGGATGCCGCCAACACCTCGTCGATGTCCTTCGTCTCCTACCGCATCTACGAGCAGGTCGAGTGTCTGACCGAACCCGGCGAGCACGCCCTGTGGTTCATGTACGAGCCAATCCTGATCTCCGAGCAGAGCTGGCAGGAGCTCGACGAGTCGCAGCAACAGGCACTGACGGAAGCCGGCCAGGCCGCCGAGGAATTCTTCGCCGAAAAAGCGGCCGGCCTGGATCAGCAGATGGTCGATGTCTTCGAAGAGAATGGCGTCGAGGTCGTCAGCATGAGCGAAGAGGATTACAACGCCTGGCTGGAGGTCGCCAAGCAGAGCGCCTACCAGAACTTCGCCGAGAATGTTCCCGATGGGCAGGCCCTCATCGACGCCGCCCTGGCCGTCGATTGATCCGGTTCTTCTCCGCCACCGACACCGGCTCGACAGCGCCGGTGTCCCTGACTCCGGGAGGACGACATGGCCATGGCCAACTCTTCATCCTTCGCCAGACGCCTGCCCCCCATCGATCTCTACATTCGCCTGATGGACAGCGTCTCCCGCTACGCGGCCTACCTGGCCGCCGCGATGTTCATCGCCGGCGTGTTATCGGTCTGCCACATGGTCTTCGTGCGCTACTTGCTGGGCATGAGTACCAGTTGGCAGACGGAGTTCACCGTCTTCTCCGTCACCGCCGCCATGCTGATGGGCAGCGCCTATGTACTGATGACCGGCGGCCACGTCGCCATCACCCTGCTGCCCGACCTAGTCGGCGGCGTGACCCGCAGGATCATGCAATGGGTGGCTTCGCTGTTCGGCCTGGGCTTCTGCGCGGCCCTGAGCTACGGCTCCTGGATCTATCTGGCAGAGGCCTGGCATGGCCAGTGGACCACCGGCACGGTATGGAATCCCCCCCTCTGGCCGGCCCTGGTACCGGCGGCCGTAGGGACCAGCCTGCTGACTCTGCAGTACATCGCCGAACTGCTGCGTGGGGAGGCCTGACATGGATCCAGTGACGCTTGGCATCATCGTCGCCGTCGCGCTCATCGCCTTGATGGCCATCGGCACCCCCATCGCCTTCGCCCTGGGCGGCGTCTCGCTGCTCGCGCTACTCTACGATCGCGGCCTGCCCGAGCTTACCTACTTCGGCGAAACCTTCTATCACAGCATCGCGGTTTTCGGCTTCGTGGCCATTCCCATGTTCATCATGATGGGGGCGGCCGTGGCCTCCTCGCCCACCGGCCGCGATCTGTATCGCTCGCTTGACCTGTGGATGGGCCGGCTGCCGGCGGGCCTGGCGGTTTCCAATATCGGGGCCTGCTCGATCTTCGCCGCCCTCTCCGGCTCGTCACCGGCAACCTGTGCGGCCATCGGCAAGATGGGCATCCCCGAAATGCGCGCTCGCGGCTACCCGGACGGCGTCGCCGCCGGCTGCATCGCCGCCGGGGGTACCCTGGGCATCCTGATTCCACCCTCGGTGACCATGATCATCTACGGTATCGCCAGCGAGACTTCCATCGGCCGGCTGTTCATTGCCGGCATCGTGCCGGGCTTCATGCTGGCGGGCCTGTTCATGGCCTGGACGATCATCGCCTGCAAGCTGGCCGGCGGCTACGCCAACCCGATGGCCCAGGGCGCCGACAAGCTGAAGGCGACCGTCAAGGCCAACGCCGACACCAACATCAAGGCATTGATCCGGGTTCTGCCCTTCCTGGCCGTGGTGGCGGGCATCCTGTTCGCGCTCTACGGCGGGGTCGCGACACCCTCCGAGGCAGCCGGCGTCGGCGCCTTCCTGTGCCTGGCTCTGGCCATTCTCATCTACCGCATGTGGCAGATCGGCCCCATCAAGCTGATCATGCGCGACTCCCTGCGCGAAAGCGTGATGATCATGCTGGTGATCGCCTGTGCCGAGATCTTCGCCTACGCGCTGTCCTCGTTGTTCATCACCCAGACCGTGGCCGGCGCCATCGCCGACCTGGAGGTCAATCGCTGGGTCTTGATGGGCGTCATCAATGTCTTCCTGCTGGTAGCCGGCTTCTTCCTGCCGCCGGTGGCGGTGATCGTGATGACCGCGCCGATCCTGCTACCGATCATCCTGGCCGCCAACTTCGACCCTTACTGGTTCGCCGTGGTGCTGACCATCAACCTGGAGATCGGCCTGATCACGCCGCCGGTCGGCCTCAACCTCTTCATCATCAAGGGCATCGCGCCAGACATTTCGCTGCGCAATATCCTCATGGGCAGCCTGCCCTACGCCCTGTGCATGGTGCTGGCGATCGTCCTGCTGTGTTTCTTCCCGGGCCTTGCCCTGTGGCTACCCGACCTGATCATGGGCTGAAGGAGTCGACGTCATGAACATGACCTTCCTGCAGGAGATGTTCAACAACATCACCCAGCGCGACGCGCTACTGCGCCGGCGCCACGGGTACAACACCACCCCCGACCACGCCGATCTGGTGGGCGCCTGCCGCGCCCTGCTGGAAAGCGATGGCGAGGCCTCGAGCATCGCCCTGGCCAGCCGCGCCCTGGCCATGTACGAACGGCTGGATGGCACCCAGCGTCGACTTTTCTTCGCCCGGCTCGCCGAGGAGTTCGCCGCCGACCCGACGCGCATCGATCAGGCCTACGCCACCTATCGCGAGACGCGCGACAACGCCACCCTGAACACCCTGTTCGCGGCCTGCGAACCGCGGCGCCAGGAACTGTTCCGGCGGCTCAACCTGGCCAGCGATGGCACCTACCAACTGGTCCGCATGCGCGAGGACCTGCTCGCCCTGCGCCGAGAACATCCCGAGCTGGCGGGCATCGACGCCGACTTCGCCCACCTCTTCGCTTCCTGGTTCAATCGCGGCTTCCTGATGCTCAAGCGCATCGACTGGAATACACCGGCCTCGCTGCTCGAGCGCATCATTCACTACGAGGCGGTGCACGAAATCCATGACTGGAACGACCTCCGTCGTCGTCTCGATACCCGCGACCGACGCTGCTTCGCCTTCTTCCACCCCGCCATCGGCGACGAACCGCTGATCTTCGTCGAAGTGGCACTGTGCAAGGGCCTGCCGGACCACATCCAGCCGATCCTGGCAGGGGAAGACAGCGAGGTGGAGAGCCCCGAGGATGCCGACACCGCCGCCTTCTTCGGCATCAGCAACTGCCAGACCGGCCTGCGCGGCATTTCCTTCGGCAACTTCCTGATCAAGCAGGTGGTACAGGAGCTCAAGCAGGAGCTGCCCCAGCTCAAGCACTTCGTCACCCTCTCGCCGGTACCGGGCTTCGCCCGATGGCTGGAAGCGCAACGCGACGATGACAGTACCTCCGAGGCACAGCGCGAGGCGCTCGATGCCATGGACGAGCCGGGCTGGCATCGGGACCCCGAGCGCGCCGAGGCCCTGAAGGCCGTCGTTCGGCCGATGGCGGCCCGTTACCTGGCGCAGGAGAAAAACGACCGGGGCCTGCCGCTCAATCCGGTGGCTCGTTTCCATCTCGGCAACGGCGCCGAACTCCACCGCATCAACTGGCTCGGCGACGTCTCCGCCAAGGGACTCGAGCAGGCCGCCGGCCTGATGGTCAATTACCTCTACGTCCTCAACGACATCGAACGCAACCACGAGAACTACACCGCCAACGCCACCGTGGCCTGCTCGAGCGAGGTTCGCGACCTCGCCCGCAAGGCCAGGAAACAGCAGGCCAAGGGAGAGCCGAGATGAGCCACAACCTCTTCGAGACATTCGCCAGCCGCATGCAGGAGCGCGGCGATGCCGACTTCATCACCACCCGCGAGGGGCGACGCTACTCCTACGCCGACACCCTTGCCGAAAGCGCACGCCTGGCCGGCGCCCTGAGCGCGCTGGGCGTGTCGCCCGGCGACCGGGTCGCCGTCCAGGTCGACAAGAGTCCCGAGGTCATCCTGCTCTATCTGGCGTGCCTGCGTGTAGGCGGTGTCTATCTGCCCCTCAACACCGGCTATACCGGCGACGAGATCCGCTACTTCCTCGCCGACGCCGAACCCGCCCTGTTCGTCTGCCGCCCCCAGGTCCACGAGACGGCCAGCGCCATCGCCGCCGAGACCGGCTGCCCCGCAGTGGTCACCTTGGGAGCCGATGCCGACGGCAGCCTGCTGGACGAGGCTGCGAACGCCACACCGCGTGACGAGGTGACGCCACGAGAGGCCGACGACCTGGCCGCCATTCTCTACACCTCCGGTACCACCGGGCGTTCCAAGGGCGCCATGCTGACCCACCGCAACCTCGCATCCAACGCCGAGACCCTCGTGGATGCCTGGCACTTCGACGCGCAGGACCGGCTGATCCATGCCCTGCCGATCTTCCATACCCACGGCCTGTTCGTGGCCTGCAACGTCACCCTGATGGCCGGCTCCAGCATGCTCTTCCTGCCGAAGTTCGACGCCGACGTGATCTTCGAGGAATTGCCCCGCGGCACGGTGATGATGGGCGTGCCGACCTTCTACACCCGGCTGGTGGCCGACGAGCGCCTCACCCCGGACGTCACCGCCGACATGCGCCTTTTCGTCTCCGGCTCGGCGCCGCTCACCGCCGAGACCCACGAGGCCTTCGAGGCCAGGACCGGTCACGCCATCCTCGAGCGCTACGGCATGACCGAAACCAACATGAACCTTTCCAACCCCTACGACGGGGAACGCCGCGCCGGCACCGTGGGGCACCCGTTGCCCGGCGTGGAGATCCGCATCACCGACCGCGAGACCGGCGAGGACGTCCCCGCAGGTGAGATCGGCATGCTCCAGATACGCGGCCCCAACGTCTTCATCGGTTACTGGCGGATGCCCGAGAAGACCCGCGAGGAACTGCTGGAGGATGGCTTCTTCATCACCGGCGACCTGGCCATGATCGACGAACGAGGCTATGTGCAGATCGTCGGCCGGGACAAGGACCTGGTGATCTCCGGCGGCTACAACGTCTATCCCAAGGAAGTCGAGCAAGTGATCGACGAGCTCGAGGGAGTACGGGAATCGGCGGTGATCGGCCTGCCCCACCCGGACTTCGGCGAAGGCGTCACGGCGGCGGTAGTCTGCGAACCGGGCGCCAGCCTCGATGAAGCGAGCGTGCTCGAGCACCTCCAGGGCCGCCTGGCCAGGTTCAAGCAGCCCAAGCGCGTCTTCTTCGTCGACGCCCTTCCCCGCAACACCATGGGCAAGGTGCAGAAGAACGAGCTGCGCCAGCGCTTCGACGCCACCTACCGCTGAACCGGTCCCATGACGGCGACGGCACCGCGATGGCGGTGTCGTCGCCGTTGAGAGAGCCCCTTCACGCCCCGTCTGTCCGTGCTGTCGACTCCCTCGGCCTCAAGCCTCGGGCGCCTCCAGCCATGCGCGGTGCTCGATGATCAGCTCGGCGAGGAAATCGGCCAGCGCCCGGACGCGCGGCGCCCTCGACAGGTCGGTCTGGATGACCAAGTAGATCGCCTGGGCGACGCCGATATCCGCCTCGAGGCAGACCAGGTCGGTCCCCCGCGCCAGCAGGTGCGGCAGCACCGCCAGCCCGAGCCCCGCCGAAGCCGCCGCCACCTGGGCGTCGAGCGAGGTGGTGGTCAGGGCGGGCTCCCGGCCATCGAGAATACCTTCCACCCAGCGGGAGGCCGGCAGATGCGCCTGCCGCTCCCCCCAGGTGATAAAGGCATCGTCGCGATAGTCGTCGGCCCAACGCCGCGCCAGATAGTCGGCGCCGGCATAGAGCCCGTAGCCCAGGGTGCCCAGCCGCCGCAGCGAGACATTGCCCCGCTCGGGCTTGACCATGCGGATCGCCAGGTCGGCGTCCCGGCGCTGCAGGTTGGCGGTCGCGATGTCCGTGACCAGGTCGATGGCGATCCCCGGATGACGCTCGCGAAACGCCGGCAGGGCCGGCAGGATCAGACGGGTCGCCAGGTTCTCGGCCGTGGCCAGCCGGACTCGCCCGCTCAACGCCTCGTCCGCCTCGACGCCCGAGGCGAAGGCATGGGCGGCGGCCTCCAGTGCCTCGGCCCTGGCCACCAGGGCATGCCCCTCCGCGGTCAGCGAATAACCCGACTGGAGGCGCACGAAGAGTGGAATCCGCATCGCGGCCTCCAGCCGCTCGATGCGTCGACCCAGGGTCGCGATGCCCACGCCGAGCGAGCCGGCCGCCCCGCTCAGGGTGCCGTGGCGCGCCACGGCCAGGAAGGCCTGGGCATCGTTCCAGTTGACCCGCCGCGAGGCCGGCTTTTCATTCCCGGCAATCCGCTTTCCAGACTCGTTCATGTTGCTCGTTCCTGGTGTGTGTGACGCTGCCTGCCGATACGTTTCGCATCACGACAGGAGATTCCAGCATGCAACGACGCACCCTCGGACAGGACCTGACGGTATCGGCCATCGGCCTCGGCTGCATGGGCATGAGCGAATTCTACGGTCCGCGCAATGATGACGAATCCCGGCGCGTGTTGGCCAGGGCAGTCGAACTCGGCGTGGACTTCTTCGACACCGCCGACATGTACGGCTCCCACCACAACGAGACCCTGATCGGCGATTTCCTGTCCCGCCAGCGGGCAGAAGTGAAGGTCGCCACCAAGTTCGGCATCGTGCGCCGCCCCGGCGAGTACCAGCGCCGCCTGGACAACAGCGCCCGCTATGCCCGCGAGGCCTGCGAGGCCTCGCTGCGCCGGCTCGGCGTCGAGCGGATCGACCTCTACTACGTGCATCGCATCGACCCCGAGCGACCGATCGAGGACACCATCGACGGGCTGGCGCGGCTCGTCGAGGAAGGCAAGATCGCCCGTATCGGCCTGTGCGAGGTCAGCGCCGAGACCCTGCGTCGGGCCCACGCCGTGCACCCGATCAGCGCCGTGCAGACCGAGTATTCGCTATGGACGCGTGATGTGGAAGACGCCGTACTGCCCACCTGCCGGGAGCTCGGCATCGGCTTCGTGCCCTACTCGCCGCTGGGCCGCGGCTTCCTCACCGGGCGCTACCAGGACGCAACGGCCTTCGAGGAAGGGGATTTTCGCCCCAACCTGCCACGCTTCGCCCCGGAAGCGATGGCCGCCAACCGGCGGATTGCCGAGACCATCGCCGAACTGGCGGCCGAGAAGGGCTGCACGCCGGCCCAGCTGTCGCTGGCCTGGCTGCTCGCCAAGGGCCCCGACATCGTGCCGATTCCAGGCACCAAGCGGCTGCGCTATCTCGAGGAGAACGCCGCGGCGGCCAGCCTCACCCTGACCACCGAGGAACGACAGCGGCTGGAAACGATCACCGCGCGACTCCCGGTGACCGGCGAGCGCTATACCGCCGAGGGCATGAAGGGAGTCAACGCATGAGCGATGTTCATCCGAGTCGGCGCAATGAAGCCCTGGCCCTGCTGGCGCGCCTGGAACCCGAAGCGCCAGCCAAGGTCGCGCGCAACCTCGACGACTTCCACGCCGACGCCGTCGAGATCCTGCTCGGCTTCGCCTTCTCCGACGTCATCTCTCGCGACGGCATCGACCTCAGGACCCGCGAGATGCTGACGGTGGCGATGCTCGGCGCCATGGGCACGGCTCAGGGCCAGCTGGAGTTCCACCTGCGCGCGGCGCTCAACACCGGCGTGACGCGCGAGGAAATCGTCGAGATCGTCTTGCAGGTGGCGGTGTATGCCGGCATCCCCGCGGCGATGAACGCCATGAGCGCCGCCAAGGCGGCCTTTCGGGCACAGGATGCTCGCTGACAGCGGGGCGTGATACCGGCGTTTCGTGCCCTACACCGGCAGATGCAGGATGGCGCCGCGCAGGGCAGTCTCGTCGGCCCACAGCTTGCCCAGGGTCAGTGGTAGCGTGAAGCGGCGCCGCCGGGATTGAACAGCAGCCGGCCGTCGCGCCACTCGTTGCGTGCCTTGTGGGAGTGGCCGTGCAGCACGGCATCGCAGGCAGTGGCGCCATCGAAGTCGGCGATATCGTGCACCAGGTGCAACTGCCAGCCGTTGACCGCGAGGTCCTGATGCCAGGGCAGGCGCTCGGCCCACTCGGCGGTATCGACATTACCGCGCACGGTGTAGACCGGTGCCAGCTCGCCCAGCCGCTCGAGGATCGCCTCGTCCCGGTCCCGGCTGCCCACGTCGCCGAGGTGCAGGATCAGCCCGCAGCCCTCGAGCATCGCCAGCGCCTCGTCGCGCAGCGTGCCATGGGTGTCGGCGATCACGCCGATCGGGGCATCGAGCTCGAAAAGCGCGGTGTTCATGCGCGACTCCCGTAAGGCAAACATCCCCATGGTGACGCCCAAGGATCGAGAGGGCCAGGCCGCTAGCGCGTCACCACCAGCAGGCCGATAAGCAAGGCCGCCCCGCCCGCGAGGAAGTTGATCGTCAGGGGCTCGCCGAGCAGCAGCGCGCCGAACAGCAAGCCGAACATCGGCGACAGAAACGAGAAGATCCCCAGCTGCGAGGCGAAATAGCGCCGCAGCAGCGAGAACCACAGCAGCAGCGCGGCCAGCGAGATGACCAGCGTCTGGAAGGACAGGCTGGCGACCACCGCACCGGTCGCCTGGATGCGGCCGAGGTCGCCGAGCCACGCGGTCACGGGCAGCAACAGCAGGCCGGTGAAAGCGAGCTGATAGAACAGCGTCTGGACCGGGGGCACGTCGGACAGCGAGGAGCGGCGTATCACCAGGGTCGTGGCGGCCCAGGCGAGACCGGCCAGCAGCCCCAGAATATCGCCCCGCAGGATGTCGCCGGCATTGTCGATATCGGTCGCGGGGGCCATGGCGAGCACCATGCCGGCGAAGGCCAGCCCGACGCCCATCCACTGGCGACGCGTCAGTTGCTCCCCCGGCACCAGCAGGTGCAGGCCCAGGGCCGCGAACACCGGCGCCGTATAGAGAAACACCGACATGTGCGAGGCCAGCGTGTAGTTCAACCCCCAGGCCACGAACACGAACTCCGCGGCAAACCCCAGCCCCACCAGGATGCCCGGGCCGAGATGGGCGCGAAGATCGCCGACTCGAATGCCTTGCCGATAGGCCAGCGCCGCCACCAGCAGCGCCGCCAGGGATGAGCGCAACGCAATCTGGGCCAGCGGCGCGATATCCGCCGCGACCATCTTGATGGCCACCTGCTGAAACCCCAGCGCCAGGCAGAACAGCACCATCAGCGCACTGGCCTGCATGTCCAGGTGCCGTCGTGCCGAGCCGACGCCGGCCGGTGCCATAGCATTGCTCAACTGCTTGGACTCTTGCATGTCGCCCCCTTGGCCGTAATAGAGGCCAAGTGGAGCATTTGAGGTCGCAGGCGCCAAACGATTAATCTGGAGGCCAAGGCTCAGGAAAAATCATCCTATGAAGATCGAACGCCTCCCCCTGAATGCGCTGCGGGCATTTGCCGAGGCGGCGCGTACGGAAAGCTTCAAGCACGCCGCCAGCCGGCTGGGCGTGACCCCCGGTGCGGTCAGCCGCCAGATCAAGCAGCTCGAAGACCGGCTCGGCATATCGCTCTTCGCCCGGCATGCCAACGGCGTGCAGTTGAACGCGGCCGGGCGACAGCTGGCCAAGGACATCGACAGCGGCCTCGAACGCATCGCCGCCGGGGTCATGGCCGCCCAGGAGAGCGCGCGGCGCGCGCCCATGCTGACGCTCAGCGCCCCGCCTTCCTTCATGCAGCTGTGGCTGTTGCCGCGGCTGGCGGATTTCGACGCCAATGTGGGCGGCATCGACATCTCCCTGGAGGCCACCCAGTCATTGACGATACCGGCCTGGCAAGGCGACGGGGCCCGCCTGGCGATCCGCTACGGCCGTGGCCCCTGGCCGGACGTGACGAATCACCGCCTGTTCGGCGACGAGCTGTTTCCCGTCTGTGCCCCGTCCTTGCTGGAGCGGAATGACCGCCCGATGGAGCCTGCCGACCTGGCCCACCATACCCTGCTCGAAGTCGGCTGGTGTTCTACGCAGGGCGCCACCTTCCCCGGCTGGCAGGCATGGCTCGAAGCCGTCGGCATCGCCGATCGAGTCGCGCCGCCGCAGCGTCGTTACTCGCTATATGGCCTGGCCATGGATCAGGCCATCGCCGGGCGCGGCATCATGCTGGCCACTCACACCGTCGCCATGGACCGACTGGAAAGCGGCGTACTCGTGCGCCCCTTCGGCGAGTGCCATGTGCTCGCCTCGCCCATGACCTACGACCTGCTGACGCCTCCGAGCGGCGAAGCCCCGCCCGCCGTCGCACGCTTCATCGACTGGCTGCTGAACGAAGCCGCCGCCTTCGAGCAGGCGACGATCGGCAAGAGCCGCTGAACCGCCCGTTTGAGCGCTCACGGTTGTGTCCAGTCCGCCGCGCCTTCGCGGTCCAATGGCCAGGTGTCCAGCGCCAATAGCGGCGCCAGTGCTGCCCAGGCGTCGTCCACGGTCTCGGGGCCGAACAGATAGGCGTTGACGATCATGCCGTCCAGCGTCACCTGAACGAGGCGCGCCAGCTGCGGTGCGGACACGCCTTCCTGCCCAGCGATGATCTCCTCGACCAATGCCTTCACCTCAGCCTTGTGGCGCCGCGAGAGGGCCAGCAGGGAAGCCGGCTCCCGGGCATATTCCTCGGTCGCCTTGAGGAACATGCAGCCGTGGAAGTCCTCTGAGGCGAACCAGCGTGCATGCCAGTCGAAGACGGCGCGAAGGCGCTCCCGAGGTGTCGTCCGGGCGGCCACGGTTTCCCTGAGGGACGCCATGAAGCGCTCGTGGCGCTGTGCCAGCACCGCCTCCACCAGCGCCTCCTTACCGGGGAAATGGTGGTAGAGCGTCATCTTCGAGACCCCGGCCTCGTCCCGGATCCAGTCCACACCGACGGCGTGATAGCCGTATTCCCCGAACAGTCGGGTCGCCGTCGCCAGGATGTCGTCGCGCTTGGCCATGAACATACCTCCTCATCATCAGGAGTCTTGCATCGATGCATGCATGCTACTACTGTACAGACCTGTCTGTACACAACTCTGACGAGGCGACGTCTATGCTCCACAAGATGAAGGGCGGCGGCACCCTGCCGGCGCGTCCCGACACCCTGCAGATCCTCACCGGCTTGATGGGCGGCATCACTGGCATCGGCCTGGTGGCCTGGCTGACCCGGCTCACCGAGGTACCGCTGCTGATGGCCCCCTTCGGCGCCACCTGCGTGCTACTGTTCGCCGCGCCGGGGGCGCCGCTGGCCCAGCCGCGTAACGTGATCGGCGGCCATCTGGTCTCGGCGCTGGTCGGCCTGGTCGTCATGCAGCTACTGGGCACCGGACCGCTGGCCATGGCGATCGGCGTCGGCGTGGCCATCGCCGCCATGCAGGCGCTGCGCGTGGTGCACCCGCCGGCAGGTGCCAATCCGCTGGTGGTGATGATGTCCGGCGCCGTCGGCTATGACTTCCTGTTGATGCCGGTGCTGGCGGGGTCGGTGAGTCTGGTGCTGGTCGCCCTGCTGATCAACAACCTGGGTAGCGAGCGTCGCTGGCCGAACTACTGGTTGTAGGAAAGCGCAGCTTGGCCGATATCCGGATATATGGGTGAACTCGCAGGCTTGTATTGCCAGAGGTAAAGGGGATCAGGCCCGCTTCGCCCGACGACCGGACCACGGCAGACACGTGGATAATGCAAGCAGGCCGAGTGCCAGCACGGCCCCTCCGAGCACGTTGAACCCAGTGCCGAAGGTTGCACTCAGCCCCATCGCGACGAGCGCGGCACTGCCAATCTGACAGAATCCGACCAGACCCGATGCCGTGGCGGCATGTCCGTGTTCACTGGCGATGGCCCCGGATACGGCCAGCGACAATGACGAACCATTGGCCAGGCTGACCAGGCACATCGGAAGCACCACGGTCGCCGCACTTTGCCTCTCCAGAGCCACCACGCCCAGGAAGGCCATGCCGCCGAGCACGAAGCAGGCGATACCTGCGGCGACGATGCGATCATAAGGCCAACGGTCGAGCAGCCGCTTGGCCAGCAAATTGGCACCGATGATGCCGGCCGTCAGCGGCAGGTACAGCCAGCCACTTTGCTCTTCGCTCACTCCCTGGCGTGCGAACAGAAAGGGCGATTGGGTCAGATAGACGAACCAGGCGCAGTAGATGGCGCAAACCACTAGTGTGTAGCGACGGAAATGTCGATCGCGAACGACATGGCCGAATCCAGCGAATGGCGACGTCCGGGTGCGGGCCGCGTTGGGAAGCGTTTCCGGTAGTAGCGTCAGCACTATCAACAGTGCCACGGCACCAAAAGCGGCCACAAACAGGAAGTCAGCCCGCCATCCAAACACGGCGGCCAGGTGTCCGCCGATGGCCGGCGCCAGGGCCGGCGACAACGACACCAGTGGATAGACCACCGCATAGACCTTGGCTGAGGTGCGCTTGTCGCAAGTATCGGCGATCAAGGCACGCCCAATGACCAAGCCCGCCGCGGCGCCCACGGCCTCGAGGAGGCGCCACGCCAGAAATCCAGCGTAGCTCCCCGAGACGGCACACCCCAGCGAACCGATCATGTAAAGCGCGATGCCAGTCAGCAGCAGAGACTTGCGCCCATAGCGGTCCGACAAGGGTCCATAGAACAGTTGTGCCATCGCCAGTGCCAGCAGATAGAAGGAGACGGTCTGCGGCATCTGCCAGTCGGCGACACCAAATTCAGCCGTCATGGTGGGCATGGCGGGTAGATAAACGTCCGACGCGATCAGGCCGAAGGCGCTGAGCATGGCGACGGTCAGGATGAACGATACGCGCGGCATAGCATCTCCCGGCGGCCGGCATGTCGGCCGCTCATCGAATGTGCATGGGGAACGGATGCCATTGTACGAAGAGAAGCATGGTGCAAAAATGCATTGAAATGCATCTTATCCCTGCACAAATGCATCAAGGGAAGCGAATGAACTGGGACGACGTGCAACTTTTCCTGGCGGTGCATCGCGCCGGCACCCTGCGCGGGGCGGCGCAGCGTCTGGGCATCGACCAGACCACGGTGGGACGGCGCTTGACCGGCTTGGAACGGTCGCTGGGCAGCCGGCTGTTTCTGCGTACCACGGGGGGATGGACGCTCACCGATAGCGGCCGGCAAGCATTGCCCAAGGCCGAGGGCATGGAGCGACTGGCCGTTTCCTTCGAACGTCGCAGCGAAGGTGCCGACAACCGTATGGCCGGCGAGGTTCGCGTGACCACCACCGATGCGCTGGCGATGGACTTCGTGGTACCCGCGATCGAACGCCTACGCACGACGCATCCCGACATCAGCGTCATCCTGAGTACCACGACGCGACTGCTCGACCTGGCAAGACGCGAAGCGGATGTTGCCGTACGCACGCTTCGACCCGAACAGCCCGACCTGATCGTTCGACGGCTGGGTTGCTGGGAGGTAGGGCTGTACGCGACCAAGGGATATCTGGAACGGCATGGCGAGCCACAGCGCGGCGACGGCTTCGCCGGCCACGACATCGCGCTGTATCAGGAAGGGGTAACGGGGCGGCAGGACGACACCCTGACGGGAGAGCCCAGAAAACAGGGGCGCGTGGTCGCCGAGCTCGACTCGAGCTTGATGCTGGCAACCTTCGTACGCGCCGGCCTGGCGTTGGGAGAACTGCCCGATTACATCGCCCAGCGTGATCACAATCTGGTGAGGGTCTGGCCCGACCACCATCGGGCCAGACCGTACGAGGCTTGGCTAGTCCTGCACCAGGATCTGGCGCGCACCGCACGGGTCCGGGTTGTCACGGAGGCGATCTCGGACGCCTTTGCCGGTTGAATCCTCGACATGCCGATAACGCGAGCGTCGGGGTTCCCGCGATGACTGATACCCTGCCACTCGCCGCCGGGATCAGCGTCTCCCATACGACTCTCCTACTCCCCTAGGCTTTTCTGAAAAGTCGACGAGCGAAGGATAGACAAGGCAAAAATCAGTGAAAAAGCGGAGTTTACGAGCTGTAAATGAGCATTTTGAGCTGATTTTTAACGCCGTATAGCCGAGCGCAGACAGTTTTCAGACATTGCCTAGGCAGAAGCCGGCTTCATGCCCCCAGCGATTTGCGGCACCATGAAGTCCCCTTTCACCGCCGCGAAGGATTCGCCATGCTCGCCACCGCAGAGACCGCCCTGACGCCCGGCTTTATGGTGATCCACGGCAACCGCCTGGAGGATCTGCTGCGCGACCTGGCGGTGGAGTGGCTGCGCCATCATCCGCTGGGGCCGCTCGAGGATGAGGTCATCCTGGTGCAGAGCAACGGCATCAGCCAGTGGCTGAAGCTGGCGCTGGCCGCCGATCCGCCCGCGGGCGCCGGCATCGCCGCGGCGGTGGACGTCACCCTGCCGGCACGCTATCTGTGGCAGGCCTACCGGGCCGTGCTGGGGTCCGAGGCCGTACCGCCGGCTTCGCCGCTGGACAAGCCGCGGCTGATCTGGCGGCTGATGCGCCTGCTGCCGGAACTCTTGGATGACGCCACCTTCGCGCCCCTGGCGCGCTTTCTGGCCGACGATGATGACCTGCGCAAGCGCCACCAGCTCGCCGAGCGCCTGGCCGACCTCTTCGACCAGTACCAGGTCTATCGTGCCGACTGGCTGTCCGCCTGGGCCGATGGCCGCGACGAGCTGATCGATGCCCGCGGCCAGGCCAAGCCGCTGGCCGAGGACCAGCGCTGGCAGCCGGCGCTGTGGCGGCGCCTGCGCGACGACATCGGAGAAGACGGCCTCGCTACCAGCCGCGCCTGGGTGCACACCCGCTTCCTCGAGGCCTGCCGCGAGCTCACCCCAGAAACGAGGCCGGCCGGCCTGCCGCGCCGGGTGGTGGTGTTCGGCATCTCCTCGCTGCCCCGCCAGACCCTGGAGGCGCTCGCCGCCGTATCCAGGGTCACCCAGGTGCTGCTCTGCGTGCACAATCCCTGCCGCCACTACTGGGCGGACATCATCGAGCACAAGGACCTGCTGCGGGCCGCCCGCCGGCGCCAGCGCCAGCGCCCCGGCATGCCGCTGGAGCTCGACGACACCCAGCTGCACCTCCACGCCCAGCCGCTGCTGGCCGCCTGGGGCAAGCAGGGCCGCGACTACCTACGCCTGCTCGACGAGTTCGATGACCAGGACGCCTACCGGGCGCTGTTCGACGCCGAGTCGATGCGCATCGACCTGTTCGATTCGCCGCTGGAGCAGGCCGAGGCCCCGGGGCTGCTGCAGCAATTGCAGGACGACATCCTCGAGCTGCGCCCGCCCCAGGAGACCCGCGAGGCCTGGCCGGCGGTGGACCCGGCTCGCGACCCCAGCCTGCGCTTCCACGTCGCCCACAGCGCCCTGCGTGAGGTGGAGGTCCTTCACGACCAGTTGCTGGCCGCCTTCGACGCCGACCCCACCCTGCGCCCGCGCGACGTGCTGGTAATGGTGCCGGACATCGACACCTACGCCGCCGCCGTGCAGGCGGTGTTCGGCCGACTGCCGCCGGACGATCCGCGCCACATCCCCTTCACGCTCTCCGACCAGACCAGCCGCCACCGCCAGCCGCTGCTGGTGGCGCTCGAGGCGCTGCTGCACCTGCCGGAGTCGCGGCTCACGGTGAGCGACCTGCTCGACCTGCTGGAGGTGCCCGCCCTACGTGGTCGCTTCGGCCTGGACGCCGAGGCGCTACCGGTGCTGCGCCGCTGGATCGAGGGCGCCGGCATCCGCTGGGGGCTCGACGCCGAGCAGCGTGCCCGGCTCGACCTGCCCGGCGGGCTCACCGCCAACACCTGGGCCTTCGGCCTGCGCCGGCTGATGCTGGGCTACGCCGTCGGTGACACCGCGGATGGCCCCTGGCACGACATCGAGCCCTATGGCGACATCGGCGGCCTGGAGGCGGCCTTGGCCGGCCCGCTGATGGACCTGCTCGACGTGCTCGAGGCCCAGTGGCGCGCGCTCAGCGAGCCCGCCGACGTGCCGACCTGGTGCCGCCGCCTGCGCGGGCTGCTGGCCGAGTGCTTCGCCGCCGAGGACGAGGCCGACCTCGCCACCCTCAATCGCCTGGGGGAGCTGCTCGAGGACTGGCAGGAGACCACCGAGGACGCCGGCCTGACCGAGGCCCTACCGCTCTCGGTGGTGCGCGAGCACTGGCTCGGCCAGCTCGACGAGGCCAACCTCTCCCAGCGCTTCCTGGCCGGCGCGGTGAACGTCGCCACCCTGATGCCGATGCGCGCCATCCCGTTTCGCCACGTCTGCCTGCTGGGCATGAACGACGGCGACTACCCGCGCACCCAGCGCCCGTTGGACATCGACCTGATGGGCCACGACTACCGCCCCGGCGACCGCTCGCGTCGCGAAGACGACCGCTACCTGTTCCTCGAGGCGCTGCTCTCGGCCCGCGACTGCCTGATGATCAGTTGGGTCGGCCGCAGCATCCACGACAATGCCACCCAGCCGCCCTCGGTACTGCTCGGCCAGCTCCGCGACCACCTCGCCGCCGGCTGGAAGCTCGCAGGCACAGAAGAGGAAAACGACGCCGGCCAGGCGCTGGTCGACGCCCTGACCACCGAGCACCCGTTGCAGCCCTTTAGCCGCGAGTACTTTGAGACAGATAGCCCACTCTTCACCTACGCCCATGAATGGCGGGCGGTGCACGCCAACCTGCCAACAGCGCAAGGCGTCGCGGATGGCGAGCTGCCGCCGATGGCGCTGGATAACGCCCTCCCCCTGGCGCGTCTCAGTGGTTTCTTCAAGGACCCGGTCAAGGCCTTCTTCACCACCCGGCTCGGCGTCTATCTCGAGCGCGAGGCGCTGGAGAGCCCCGACCACGAGCCCTTCGCCCTGGACGGCCTGGACCACTGGCAGCTCCAGCAGGCGTTGATCGAGGCCGGGCGCCTCGCCGTGGACGAGGGCGAATCGCCGACGCCCGCCGTCCACGACACCCTGGAACGGCTGGAGCGCGAGGGCCGACTGGCCATGGGCGGCTTCGCCGAGCTGATGCGCGAGCATCTGGTCGAGCCGCTGGACAAGGTGCTCGGCGACTACGCCGAGCTGCTCGAGGCCTGGCCCCACGCCTGGGAGACGTCGGCCGCCGTGTCGCTGGAGCTCGCCACGAACGACGAACCGCTTTACATCGAGGACTGGCTGGACGGCCTGCGCGAGAACGAAGCGGGCGAACGCTGCCGGCTGGTGCTGATGACCAGCAGCCTGATCAACAAGGGCAAGTACCACTGGAAGCACTGGCTGGCCCCCTGGGTCGCCCACCTGGCCGGCCAGCTCGCCCTCGGCCCCATGACCACCGAGCTGATCTCCCGCGCCGGCGGCGGCACCCTGGCGCCGCTGGACGCGGCCACCGCCCGCACCCATCTGGAAGCCATCGCCAAGGCCTGGCGCGCCGGCATGACCGCACCGCTGCCGCTGGCCCGCGACACCGCCTTCGCCTGGCACGAGAAGGGAGGCGACGAACACGCCCTGGCCCGCGTCTTCGGCGATGAGGCAAAAGCGGAGGAAGCCGATCTCAAGGCCTGGAAGGCCGCCGTCCAGGTGTTCGAGGGCAACGACTACACCCCCGGCGAGCGCGACCGCGATCCCTACCTGGCCCGCCAGTGGCGCGACCTGGAGAGCCTGGTGCGCCACCAGGCCGCCGGCCGACGCTTCACCGAATTGACCGCGGCGCTCTATGCCCCACTGCACGATGTGGTGAAGACCAAGGGCGGCGGCGATAAAAAGAAAGGCAGCAAGGGCCAGGGAGGCAAGGCATGACGATGACGGAAGCCATGCAAGCGGCCGAGACGCCTCGGCTTGATCCCGTAGCGCTACCGCTCACCGGCAGCCGGCTGATCGAGGCCAGCGCCGGCACCGGCAAGACCTTCACCATCGCCCTGCTCTACCTGCGCCTGGTGCTCGGCCCCCGCGATGAAGCGGACGCGGCCAGCTTCCCCCGGCCGCTGACCCCACCGGAGATCCTGGTGGTCACCTTCACCAACGCCGCCACCCAGGAGCTGCGCGACCGCATCCGCGCCCGGCTGGTGGAGGCCGCCGAGGCCTTTCAACCAGGCACCAGCACGATGGAGACAGGCGGCGGAAACCCCGAAGGGGCGCCGGGGCACGCCCCGTCCCTGACAGGCGATCTCTTCGCCGAACCGGTTGTGGATAAGCCAGCACCGGACGATGAGACGCCCAGCAGCGACCCGCTGATCGCCCTGCGCGATAGCTACCCCCGCGAGAGCTGGCCGACCTGCGCCCGGCGGCTGCGACTGGCCGCCGAATGGATGGACGAGGCTGCGGTCTCCACCATCCACGCCTGGTGCCACCGCATGCTGCGCGAGCACGCCTTCGACAGCGGCAGCCTGTTCGCCCTGGAGATGTCGCTGGACCAGTCGGAGATGGACCTGGAGATCGCCCGGGACTACTGGCGCAGCTTCTACTACGACCTCGACCCCGAGGCGCTGGCGATCATTGCCCGCTACTGGACCACGCCGGACACCCTCAACGACACCACCGCCCGGCTGCGCACCCACGCTAGCGCCCTGCCCGCGGCCCCGCCGCCGGCCGAGGCGCTGGCCAACTACCGCGAGCAGCGCGCCGCGGCGCTGGCCGAGCTCAAGGCGCCCTGGCCCGCCTGGCTCGACGAGCTGGAAGCGCTGCTCGAAGAAGCGAACGCGCGCAAGGCCTTCGACGCCCGCAAACTCAATGCCAAAAATCGCGCAAAATGGATCAGTGATCTTCGCGACTGGACCAATGACCCAGAGCTTGCCGAGCCGAAGTTGACCGATAACGCCTGGAAGCGCCTGACGCCGGAGGGCATCGCCGAGATCTGGAAGGAAGACCCAGTACCGAATCTGCCAGCGCTGGAGGCCCTGGAAGCGCTGCCGGAGCGTCTCGCCGAGCTGCCCGACCCGTTCGCCGACCTGCTCGCCCACGCCGTGCACTGGATGGCCGCGCGCCGCGAGACCGTGCAGCGCCGCCGCGCCGAGCTGGGCCCCGACGACCTATTGCACCGGCTGGACGCCGCCTTCGCGGGCGAGGCCGGCAAGACACTGGCCGCGCGCATCCGCGAGCAGTTCCCGGTGGCACTGGTCGACGAGTTCCAGGACACCGACCCGGTACAGTACCGGCTGTTCGACCGGGTCTATGCGCTGGAAGAAAATAGAGACGATAGCGCAGTCTTGCTGATCGGCGATCCCAAGCAGGCGATCTACGCCTTCCGCGGCGCCGATATCCACACCTACCTCCAGGCCCGGCGCGACACCGCCGGGCGCCACGTCACGCTCGGCACCAACTTCCGCTCCGCCGCGCCCATGGTCGAGGCCGTGAACCGCGTCTTCGCCCACGCCGAGCGGAGCGAATCCGGCGCTTTCCTGTTCCGCCGCGGGAACGACAACCCGGTCCCCTTTGCACCGGTGGATGCCAACGGCCGTAAGGATGCCCTCACGCGAAACGGCGCACCCCAGCCTGCGCTGACCCTCTGGCACCTGGCCAGCGACGATACCCTGCCCAAGGGCGCCTACCTCAGCGAGCTGGCCGGGCGCTGCGCCACCGAGATGGCTGCCCTGCTGCGCGAGGGCCAGGCCGGACAGACAGGTTTCACACAAGATGGAGAGCTGCGCCCGCTGGCGCCGTCGGACCTGGCCGTGCTGGTCAACAACGCCGGCGAGGCCCGCGCCATCCGCGCCGCCCTGCTGGCCCGCGGCATCCGCAGCGTCTACCTCTCCGACAAGGAAGGCGTGTTCGAGACCGAGGCCGCCGCCGAGCTGGAGGTGTGGCTGGCCGCCTGCGCCGCGCCGGACGACGAGCGCTGCCTGCGCGCCGCCCTGGCCACGCCGAGCCTGGGCCTGAGCCTCGCCGAGCTCGACGCCCTGAATGGCGGCCCCCAGCAGGACGAGCTGGCCTGGGAAGCGCGGGTGATGCAGTTCCGCGACTACCACCGCCAATGGCAGCGCCGCGGCGTGCTGCCCATGCTGCACCGGCTGCTGGCCGACTTCGCCGTGCCCGGCCGGTTACTGGCCGTGCCGGAGGGCGAGCGACGACTCACCGACCTGCTTCATCTGGGCGAGCTGCTCCAGGAGGCCAGCGCCGAGATCGACGGCGAGCACGCCCTGCTGCGCTTCCTGGCCGAGTCTCGCGCGCATCCCCAGGCGCAGTCCGACACCCACCGCCTGCGCCTGGAGAGCGACGCCGACCTGGTGCAGGTGGTGACCATCCACAAGTCCAAGGGCCTGGAATACCCCCTGGTGTTCCTGCCCTTCATCGCCGCCTTCCGCCCCGTGAAGGACGGCGACCTGCCGCTGCGCTGGCACGACGATGACGGCCATCTGCGCCTGAGCCTGAACGTCGACGAGGCGACACTCGCCCGCGCCGACCACGAGCGCCTGGGCGAGGACCTGCGCAAGCTCTACGTCGCCCTGACCCGCGCCCGCCACGCCACCTGGCTCGGCCTGGCGCCGTTGGAGGCCATGGAACGCAGCGCCGTCGGCCACCTGATCAAGGGCGGCGAGGCACTGACGCCCGACAACCTGCGCCCGGCACTCGAGGCACTGGCCGACGAGAACGCCAGCCGCGTCACGGTGCAGGACGCCCCCGAGGCCGAGGCCACGCCGGTGGAGCTCGCCAGCGAGGACACGCCGCTGGGCGAGGCCCGCGCGCCCACCCGGGCGATCCGCGAGCACTGGTGGATCGCCAGCTACTCGGCGCTGCGCACCGGCGCCACCCCGGATGACGAGGCTGCATCGACGACCGAGGCCGAGCCGTCGCCCGAGCCCACCACCGCCGACGAGGCCACGGCGATGGAGGTGATCGACGAGCCCTTCGATGCCGCCACCGCCACGGTGAGCGAAGGCTCGCTTCACCGCTTCCCCCGCGGCCCCTCGGCGGGCACCTTCCTGCACGGCCTGCTGGAATGGGCCGGCGAGGAAGGCTTCGCCCGGGTGGCGGAGGACGCCGAGCTGCGCACCGACACCTTGGCCCGGCGCGCCAACCGCCGCGGCTGGGAGGGCCAGATCGCCGCCCTGGAACAGTGGCTGCCGGAACTGCTGACCACGCCGCTGCCGGTGCCGGATGCGGGTGATGGCGAGACCGCGCCGCTGCGCCTCGATGCCCTGAGTGACTACCGCATCGAGCTGGAATTCTGGTTCGCCGCGCACAAGGTCAACACACGCAAACTGGACGCCCTCGTAAGCGCTCACACACTCGGCGGTCGGCCCCGGCCGGCGCTCGAGCCCGACACCCTCAACGGCATGCTCAAGGGCTTCATCGACCTGGTGGTGGAGCACCAGGGGCGCTTCTACGTGCTCGACTGGAAGTCCAACCACCTGGGCGCGGACGACGCCGCCTACACCGAGGCGGCGATGGCCGAGGCCGTGCTCGAGAAGCGCTACGACGTGCAGTACTGCCTCTACCTGCTGGCCCTGCACCGGCTGCTCGAGGCCCGGCTACCGGACTACGACCTTGAGCGCCACCTGGGCGGGGCGCTCTACGTATTCCTGCGCGGCACCCGCGCGCCCTCCCGCGGCGTGCACGCCGAGCGCCCGCCGAGCGAGCTGATCCTCGCGCTCGATGCCCTGTTCCGCGCCGAGGAGGCCAACCCATGACCCCGACATCATCCAACGCCGCCCCCTTCGGTGCTCACCCCGTCGATACCGACGCCGCCCCGGAAACCGCGCTGAGCGATACCGGTGCACTGTTCGCCCTGCTCGACCGCTGGGTCGACCGCGGCTGGCTGCGCTCGCTGGACCGCGCCTTCGCCGCCTTCCTGCATCGCGAGGCGAGCCGGGAAAGCCAGGAGAATATGGAGATCGAGGTAAGTGAGGCCTCACCCCTGCTGTTGCTGGCGGCGGCACTGGCCAGCCACCAGCTCGGCCGCGGCCACGTCTGCCTGGACCTGGCCCAGACGCTGGCCACCCCGGACCTCGCACTCTCGCTGCCGCCGGAGGGCGACAGTCTGGAAGACCCGCCGCCGCTACCCAGCCGGGTGATGGCCGCGCTCGACCTCGACGCCTGGCGCGCCGCCCTGGCCGAGCCCGGACTGGTGGCCGACGGCCCCGGCAGCACCCCGCTAGTGCTCGCCGGCACCGCCGAACGCCCCCGGCTCTACCTGCGCCGCTACTGGCAGCACGAGCAGGATATCCACAGCCGGATCGTCGCGCGGCTCGGTGGAACGGATAGCGACGACGCCCCGGACGCGGCCCGCCTGCGCCCGATCCTCGACGCGCTTTTTCCAAACCCGAAGGCGACCGCAGCTCTGGATGGCCCCCCCCAGACCGCGACTATCGACTGGCAGAAGGCCGCCTGCGCCCTGGCCGGTCGCTCGCGCTTCGCGGTGATCACCGGCGGCCCCGGCACCGGCAAGACCACCACCGTGGTGCGCCTGCTCGCCCTGCTCCAGGCTCAGGCACTCGGTGAAGGCACAGACGCCCTACGCATCCGGCTGGCCGCCCCCACCGGCAAGGCCGCCGCCCGGCTCAACGAGTCCATCGCCGGCCAGGTGGCGAAGCTCGCCCTCGACGGCCTGGCCGACGATCCCGAGCGGCTGCGCAACATGATCCCCAAGGACGTCTCGACGCTACATAGATTGCTGGGCTCGCGCCCCGACACCCGCCGCTTCCGCCACGACCGCCACCACCCGCTGCCGCTGGACGTGCTGGTAGTGGACGAGGCCTCGATGGTGGACGTGGGCATGATGGCCGCGATGCTCGAGGCATTGCCGCCCCGGGCGCGACTAGTGCTGCTCGGCGACAAGGACCAGCTCGCCTCGGTGGAGGCCGGCTCGGTGCTCGGCAACCTGTGCGCCCGGGCCGAGGGCGGCCACTACACCCCGGCCACCGCCGAGTGGCTGGCTGAGGCCACCGGCCAGCCGCTGCCCGCGGAGACGCGGGACGCCGACGGCCAGCCCCTCGACCAGGCCATCGCCATGCTGCGCGTCAGCCACCGCTTCACCGCCGACAGCGGCATCGGCCAACTGGCCGCGGCGATCAACCTGGAGGCCGAGCCCGCCGCCAAGTGCAAAGCGATCGGTGACGCGCTGGGCGCCGGCTTCGCGGACCTCTCGCACCACAAGCTTTCCGCCGACGACGAGCGCGGCCTGGCCCGCCTGGCGGTGACCGGCTGCCCCGAGCGCTTTCCCGGAGCCCACAACGCCGACGCGCCGCCGGTGGGCTATCGCCACTTCCTGAGCGTGATGGCCGAGCGGCGCCCGGCCGACGACGCGGAGCAGGAACACTTCGATAATTGGGCCCGAGCGGTGCTGGCGGCCCACGGCGACTTCCAGCTGCTGTGCGCGCTGCGCCGCGGCCCCTGGGGCGTGGAAGGCCTGAACGAGCGGGTGCGACAGGCATTGGAGCGGGAAAAGCTGATCGACAGCCAGGACGGCCGCCAGCGCTGGTACCCCGGCCGCCCGGTGCTGGTGACGAAGAACGACTACGGCCTCGGGCTGATGAACGGCGATATCGGCATCACCCTGGATATGCCGCGCCCAGGCCCCGAGACAAGTGATAATAACCCCCGCCTGCTGCGGGTGGCCTTCCCCGCCGGCGACGGCACCGACCGCATCAAGTGGGTACTGCCCTCGCGTCTGCAAGCCGTAGAAACCGTCTTCGCCATGACCGTGCACAAATCCCAGGGCTCGGAGTTCACCCACGCCGCCCTGGTGCTGCCCGACGCGCCGAACCCCATTCTCACCCGAGAGCTGGTCTACACCGGCATCACCCGCGCCCGCCACTGGCTGACGCTGGTGGAAACCGGCCGCGGACAACTGATGGACGCGGCGCAGCGGCGTGTGATGCGGGTGAGTGGGTTGGTGAAGTGACCCCCTCCATAGCTGCACAGGGTATAGTGCAGTCATCAGGAGGACAGAATGAGCGACGACAACCCCATC